>NZ_JANOCX010000460.1:0-1507 GCF_031412415.1 Phenylobacterium sp. | reverse complement strand
GCTGGCAGGATCACTTCATCTCGCGCGGCGACAACTTCATTCCATTCATGACGTCGAGCGACGCCCTTGTGGTGCGTGCCGCGCCGGGCGCCGCTCCGCGGGACTATGCCGGCCTGCTCGGCATCGCCTCCATGACGGCCTACGCCGGAATGGCCTGCCTCGCAGAGTGCGTGCCCGGCGACACGGTGGTCGTCTCCAGCGGTGCGGGGACTGTGGGCTCCGTGGCTTGCCAGATCGCCTTGATCAAGGGGTTGAGGGTCGTGACCTCGGCCGGCACCGACGAAAAGGTCGCCTGGCTAAGGCGTGAGATCGGGGTCCATGAGGCTTTCAACTATCGCACGGCCGGCCTTGCCGACGCCCTGGCGCGAGCGTGTCCCAACGGCATCGACCTTGTGCTGGAGAATGCGAGTCCCGAGCACCTGTCGGCGTGTCTGCCGCTGATGAACGAGCTGCGCCAAATCCTGATCAGCGGCTTCGTCAGCATCTACAACACCGGCGGCAAGGTCCCGCCGTTCGAGAACTTCGAGTACGTCCTCGACCGTTTCCTGACCGTGCGGGCCTACCGGTTCATGGACTGCCTGGAGGCCTATGATCGGTTCGTCGCCGACATGCTGGCCTGGCGCGCGGCGGGCAAGATGGTATTCCGCGAGATCGTGTTCGAGGGGCTTGAGGCGGCTCCGGAGGCGTTTTGCGCCCTGCTGCGTGGCGACGTCACCGGTAAAGGCCTCGTTCGACTGAGTGACGCCTGAGGCCCTCAGGTAACGGGAACGCCCGCCAATTCTACCGATCGGTGAAGGTCCGCGATGCAGCGACCAGCGAAGGTCTCCGCCTGGCGCACTCCGGTCTCCAGGTTCGAAGGTTCGATTCCTCTTACTCCCAGCGACTTGAGCCTCGGCCTTGGGCTCGTTGCGACCGCCGGGTCAATTTGGGGCGATCGATGAACTGGCCGAAGGCCTTGAGCTGATCGACCGTCGCCCGTTCTTCGGGCGACAGTCCCGGCGGGAGCGGACCGCCCCCGAGCGCCGGGCCGACATCGCCGGGTATTGTCGCCGGCCGGTTGGTGTGGATGCCGAGCCGTCCGGAGGGCGCTTGGCGCCCCGTGGCCTGGACGACGCCCGTGCCCCAGTCCCCGCCCTGGGCGAAATAGCCCGTGTCGCCGAGCCGCGTCATGAGCACGTCCCAGGCGAGGGGCGTCCCTTCGGACCGTGGTGATCCAAAACCGGTCCAAGGCGTTTGGCGGTCTCATCCTTGCGAGGCCTGTCATGACGCTCACCGAAACCCTCGATCTGCGCGGCGGACGGACCTGCTGGCGCGCCGACGACAGCAACCCCCTGGTGTCCGACCCGCTGCCAGGCGCCCCGGTCGATGTCGCCATTGTCGGCGCCGGCGTGATGGGCGCCATGCTCGCCGACCGGCTGTCGGCCGCCGGCCGATCGGTGGCCTTGCTGGATCGCCGACCCCCGGCTCACGGGGCGACCGCGGCCTCGACCGCCCTGGTGATGTGGGC
>NZ_JANOCX010000459.1:0-8271 GCF_031412415.1 Phenylobacterium sp. | reverse complement strand
CGAAGCCACTCTATGGTGAGAACGCGCTGCCACCCTCGGCGATCCTTTTGACAGCGTATGGGTCTCGCGGCGCGCCTGCCGCCCGGCTCATCGACAATCCCGCGGGGCGTCGCAGATGACGATCGAGACACTCATCGAAGTGGTCCCGCCGCCGGCCACGCCGTTCGAGGCGTTCGATGGTCCGTGGGAGCCGATCGAAGCGGAACTCGGTACGGTTCTGCCTCAGGACTACAAGAATTTTGTACGGCTCTATGGGAACGGCAGCTTCATGGAGTTTCTCTGCGTCCACACTCCAACATCTGGAAGTATCTACGTACGGCTGGCGCCTGAAGTCCGCACGATCTGCAAGAACTTGCTCATCGAGGACGATCTTCCATATCCGCTGTGGCCGGCCCCGGGTGGGCTCTTGCCGCTCGGCAAGACCGATTTCGGCGATTACCTCTTTTGGCTGCCCCGCGGCCCGCCGGCAGACTGGAAGATCGTCGTCTGGGGTCGGGGCCTTGGGCAGTTTGAGGTGTTTGATTGCGACCTCACCGATTTCCTCGCCGGACTCGCCATCGGTGACATGATACCCGAAGACTTCCCCAGCCATATGCTGCCCTGCGACCACCTGTTCAGGCCGTTCTCGGACTGGCCGGCGCGCGAATAGCTACTATAGTCAGGGGCTTATCCGCAGACAGGCACGGTTCAGCCTTACTTCGCTCAAGCTTCGAAATGCATCCTGCTTCGCGGCGAAGTCAGTCCTGCGAAGCGCAAAGCGCGAAGCCGGATGGCGGAGAGGGTGGGATTCGAACCCACGGTACCCTTCCAGGTACGCCGCATTTCGAGTGCGGTGCTTTCGACCACTCAGCCACCTCTCCAGAGACGACATCGGGCCCTGGGTGACAGGGCCCGCTGAGCGAGGCGCGGAACCTACTCATCCGGCCACGCCAGATCAAGCGGGCGTTTCGCCTCGGTCTAGTGAGGGCGCAAAACCATCTGGGTGCAGCGGAACAGGGCCATGACCTTGCCGGTGTCCTGGTTGGTCGCCGTGGCGTCCCAGACCTGGGTGGTGCGACCGCCGTGGGTCAGGTTCGCCTCGCAGATGACGGTCTCGCCTTCCTTGGCGGTGCCCAGGAAGTTGGTCTTGATCTCGATGGTGGTGAAGCCGCTGGCGCCGGGCGGCAGGGCCATGCGGCAGCCATAGCCGGCGGCCGAGTCGAGCAGGGCGACCACGCTGGCGGCGTGCATGTAGCCGTTGGGCGCCATGTGCCGCTTCTCGACCTTCACCTGGCTGCGCAGGTAGCCGTGGCGGACCTCCAGCACCTCCAGCGCCAGTTCGCCCGGCAGGAAGCCCTGTTGCATACGGTTGAGGGCGGCGACCGGGTCGGCGTCGGTGAGGGCGGGGAAGGCGGCGGACATGGGGGTCTCCTAAAGTCTAGGCGTCGGCGGCGATGACCGCGATCCCGTCACCGTCGGCGTGCAGGATATCTCCCGGCACGAACACGACGCCGCCGAAGGCGACCGGCGTGTCGACAACGCCCTCCCCGCGCTTGATCCCGCGCATGGGGATCGTGCCCAGCGCCTTGATCCCGATGTCGAGGGTGGCCAGCACCGACGTGTCGCGCACGGCGCCGAACACCACGATCCCGGCCCAGCCGTTCTTCACCGCGTCGCCCGCAAGCACGTCGCCGACCAGGGCGCGGCGCAGCGAGCCGCCGCCGTCGACCACCAGCACGCAGCCGTCGCCGGGCGTCGCCAGCAGGGCCTTCACCTCGCTGTTGTCCTCGTAGCAGCGGACGGTGCGGATGCGGCCGGAGAAGGCCAAACGGCCGCCGAAGTCGCGGAACTGGACCTCGCAGACCTCGATGGTTTCCTCATGCTCGTCGCAGAGATCGGCGACGGAGGTCACGAGGCCGGACCCTGATAGGCGTCGCGAAGTTCGCGCTTCAGCACCTTGCCGATGTGGCTGCGCGGCAGGCTCTCGACCAGTTGCAGGTCGGCCAGGCGCTGGGTCTTGCCCAGCTTGTCGTTGACCCAGGTCTTGAGGGCATCGGCGCTGGTCGTGTCACCAGGCTTCAGCGCCACGAAGGCCACCGGGGTCTCGCCCCACTTGTCCGACGGCACGCCGACCACGGCGGCCTCGAGCACGCCGTCATGCTTGACGATCTCGGCCTCCAGGTCGCTGGGATAGACGTTGAAGCCGCCGGAAATGATCATGTCCTTCTTGCGGTCCATGAGGGTGAGGAAGCCGTCCTCGTCGAACCGGCCCACGTCGCCGGTGCGGATGAAGCGCAGGCCGTCGGGGGAATACCACTCGGCGTCCGAGGTCTTGCCCGGCTGGTTGTGGTAGCCGACCATCATGGCGCCTGACCGGCCGACGACCTCGCCGATCTCACCCTGCGCCACTTCCTTGCCGTCCTCGTCGATCAGCCGCATGTCGTGGCCCGGCAGGGGCCGACCGACGGTGTGCAGCTTGTCGGGGAACTCGTGGGCCGCCAGGCCGCAGGAGCCGCCGCCCTCGGTCATGCCGTAATACTCGATCAGCCCGCCCGGCCAGCGCTTCAGGACGTCGGCCTTGATCTCCCGCGAGAAGGGCGCGCTGGTGGAGAACTTCATCTGGAAGCTGGACAGGTCGTAGCTGTCGAAGTCCGGCCGCTCCATCAAGCGGCGGTACTGCACCGGCACCAGCATGGCGTGGGTGGCCCGGTGCTTCTCCGACAGCTTCAGGAACTGCTCGGCGTCGAACTTGGGCATCAAGACCGCCGTACCGCCGTTGGAGATGGTGGGCAGGTAAGAGACCAGCGTCGTGTTCGAATAGAGCGGCGTCGAGATCATCGTCACCGAGTCGGCCGGATAGACCCCTCGGCGGATTTGGCCCCAGCGCATGCGGTGCGGCTGGACGATGCCCTTGGGCGCACCGGTGGTGCCCGACGAATAGATGATGTTGAAGCCCTGGTCGGGATCGACCTCGACCGGCGTGGGCTTGGCGCCCTTTGGCGCCAGCCAGTCCTCGAAGGCGATACCGGCGGACGAGCCGTCGAGCGCCACGCGCTGGGCCTTGATCTGGTCGGCGACACCCTCAAGCTGCTTGGCGACGCCGGCGTCCAGGAAGAACACCTTGGCCCCGCAGTCGTTGAGCATCATGACCAGGCTCTCGGCCGTCGAGGACGGCGCGAGCGGCGCCACCACCGCCCCGGCCCGCAGGATGCCGAAGAAGGTCGCGCCATACTCCGCCGAGGTCGTCGCGCAGACGGCGGCCACGTCGGCCTTGCCCACGCCCTCCCGTTGCAGCGCCGCGGCGATGCGGTCCATCAGCCCGTCCAGCTCGGCGTAGGAGATGGTGCGCCTGGCGTCGACCAGGGCGGGCTTGTCGCCCAGCGCCTGGGCCTGGGCGCGGACCACCTGTTCGAGCGTGCCGAACTCCTGGCTCAGGATCTCTTCGACGGTCATGCTCGCCTCCGGTTCAAACGGCTGTTGGGCTCTCTTAGGCCGGAAGGCGCGGTGGCCGCAATCGGTGCTTGCCCGGCGGCCTTCCCGCGAGGGAAAGTGCCTGGGCCCGCCCCCGCATACCGGCGACGCATCGCATTCAAGACACCACGGGCCGTCAGAGCCCACCGCATTATTTGGGACGAAACCACTTATGGCCGACGAGATGATCTCGCTGGGCGCCAAGCTGAAGCTGCTGGCCCAACTGAAGCCCGATGCGCCGGCCGTGAGCTGCGGCGACGCCACCCTGACCTATCTGGAGTTCCACAAGCTCTCCAACCGCGCCGCCCGGGGCCTGATCGCCCACGGCGTCAAGCTGGGCGACCTGGTGACGCTGGGCCTGCCCAACTCCACCGACTTCGCCGTGGCCTGCTGGGCCATGTGGAAGGTCGGCGCCACCCCCCAGCCCGTCGCCTTCCGCCTGCCCAAGGCCGAGCTGGAGGCGATCATGGAGCTGGCGAACACGCCGGTGGTGATCGCTGAGTTCGAGCACCAGATCGACCGGCCGCTGCTGTCGGTCGCCGATCTGCTGGCCCTGTCCGACGACGACAGCGACCTGCCCGACGTCACCGCCCCGGTCTCCAAGGCGCCCACCAGCGGCGGCTCCACCGGACGGCCCAAGCTGATCCTGGCCGGTCAACCGGGTGTCAGCACCAAGGATATCCCGGAGGTCGGCGGCTGGCGGCTGAAGGCCAACTCCATCGCCCTGCTGCCCGCCCCGCTCTACCACAACGCCGGGTTCGGCATGATGATGGCGGCCTTCGCCATGGGCGCGCACATGGTGCTGCTGCCCCGCTTCGAGGCCGAGGCGACCCTGGTCGCCATCGAGAAACACAAGGCCACCTGGGTCTATCTGGTCCCCACCATGATGAACCGCATCTGGCATCTGCCGGAGGAGACCCGCGCCAAGTACGACCTGTCGTCTCTGGAGACCCTCTGGCACCTCGCCGCGCCCTGCCCCGCCTGGCTGAAGGAGGCCTTCATCCATTGGGTCGGGGCCGAGACGGTGATGGAGCTCTACGCCGGCACCGAGGCCCAGGCGGTGACGATCATATCCGGCGCCGAGTGGCTGGAGCATCGCGGCTCGGTGGGCAAGGTCAGCGCCGGGGAGATGATGGCGGTGGGCGACGACGGCCAGCCGCTGCCGCCGCGCGAAGTTGGCGAAATCTACATGCGCCGGGCCGAGGGCGCGCCGCCCACCTACGAGTACCGCGGCGCCACGGCCAAGGTGCTGGAGGGCGGCTGGGAGAGCCTGGGCGACATCGGCTGGTTCGACGAGGACGGCTATCTGTACCTGGCCGACCGGCGCACCGACATGATCCTGGTCGGCGGCTCTAACGTCTATCCCGCCGAGATCGAGGCGGCGCTGGAGGAACACCCCGACGTGCAGTCCTGCGCGGTGATCGGCATTCCCGACGACGACCTCGGCAACAAGATCCACGCCATCGTCCAGACCAAGGGTGCGCGGAACGAGGAGTCGATCCGGGCGCATCTGTCCTCGCGGCTGGTGACCTACAAGCAGCCCCGGACCTTCGAGTTCGTCGACGAACCCCTGCGCGACGACGCCGGCAAGGTGCGGCGCACGGCCCTGCGCGACGAACGGATCGCGAGGCTGAAGGCCGAAGCGTAGCCACCTCTCCGACTTGCCGCATGACGATTGTCGTCGATGCTGCGCCGCGATAAGCCGTCACCATTCTTCAAAGACATTTCCGAGGAAACGCATGAGCATAAGAGGCAAGGCCTACATCATGGGGGCCTACGAGCATCCGCTCCGTGACGCGCCCGACAAGTCGACGCCGCAGCTCCACGCCGAGTGCGCCAAGGGCGCCCTGGCCGACGCCGGCCTGACCAAGGACGACATCGACGGCTACTTCTGCGCCGGCGACGCGCCCGGCTTCGGGGCCATGTCGATGATCGACTACATGGGCCTGAAGAACGTCCGGCACATGGACTCCACCGAGACGGGCGGTTCGTCCTATCTGCTGCATGTGGGCCACGCGGCCCAGGCGATCGCCGAGGGCAAGTGCAGCGTCGCTCTGGTCACCCTCGCGGGCCGTCCGCGCCAGAACAAGGGCGGTTGGGGCGGCGGGGCGGGCAAGCCTGGCCAGCTCACCGACGGCCCGCCGGAGGCCGGCTACGAGAACATCTACGGCGGCTCGACCCACAACACCTACGGCATGTGCGCCATGCGCCACATGCATGAGTACGGCACCACCAGCGAGCAGCTCGCCTGGATCAAGGTCGCCGCCAGCCACCACGCCCAGTACAACGAACACGCCTTCCTGAAGGATGTGGTCACCGTCGAGCAGGTGGTGAATTCGCGGATGATCGCCGATCCGCTGCATCTGCTGGACTGCTGCGTGGTCACCGACGGCGGCGGCGCGCTGATCGTGGTCAGCCCCGAGGTCGCCAAGAGCCTGAACCGTCCGAAGGTGAAGATCATGGGCGCGGGCGAGTCACCGAAGGGGCCCATGGGCGGCCATGGCCTGGACCTCACCCATTCGGGCGCGGTCTGGTCAGGCCCCATCGCCTTCGGCGAGGCGGGTGTGACCCCGGCCGACATCAAGTACGCCTCGATCTACGACAGCTTCACGATCACCGTGCTGATGCAACTTGAGGACCTCGGCTTCTGTAAGAAGGGCGAGGGCGGCAAGTTCGTCTCCGACGGCAACCTGATCTCCGGCGTCGGCAAGCTGCCCTTCAACACCGACGGCGGCGGGCTGTGCAACAACCACCCGACCAATCGCGGCGGCATCACCAAGGTGATCGAGGCGGTGCGTCAACTGCGCGGCGAGGCCCACCCCAAGGTCCAGGTCCCCAATTGCGACATCGCCCTGGCCCACGGCACCGGGGGCTCGCTCGGCACCCGCCACGGGGCGGCGACCCTCATCATGGAACGGGAGGCTTAAGGCCATGAGCGACGTTCAAGACGCCCCCACCAACATGACCCGTAAGATCCCAGCGCCGCCGGTGACCATCGAGAGCAAGCCCTTCTGGGACGCGGCCGCCGAGGGCCGGTTCCTGCTGAAGCGCTGCAATGGCTGCAAGCAGGCCCACTGGTATCCGCGCGCCATCTGCCCGTTCTGCTTCTCCGAGGACACTGTCTGGGAAGAGAGCCCCGGCGAAGGCGTGATCTATACCTACAGCGTCATGCACCGCTCGCCGACCGGCCCCTATGCCATCGGCTATGTGACCCTGAACGAGGGTCCGGCGGTCCTGACCAACTTCGTCGACGTCCTGCCCGACGGCCTGTCCATCGGCCAGAAGGTCAAGGTGAAGTTCCAGGACACCGAAGGCGGCCCGCCCGTCCCGGTGTTCGCGCCGATCTAGCTCACCCGCCTGTCATCCCGGCTCACGCAAGCGCCGGGATGACAGCGGCAAGTTGCGCGCCGGCCCGACCGGCCTCATAGTCCCGCTCATCGCGGCGTCAGCCCTGGGGAGTTCGAGATGCAGACTTTCATGTCCAACCGGAAAGGCCATTTCGTTCACCAGGACATGAAGCTTCATGCATTCCGACATCCGGAGGCCGCCAGCTAACGCCGCCTCCCCGCGCCTCGCGCGCCTTAAATCCATCCTCAACCTCGACCTCCCGGGCGGGCTCTCACCCGCGCGCCTGAGGCGTTTTCTCTCGTACTATCGGCCGCACGTTCCGCTGCTCGCAGCCGATCTCGCCTGCGCCGTCGTGGTCGCCGCCACGGCGCTGTTCCTGCCGCTGTGCGCCAACTTCGTGACCAAGGCCCTGGTCGGCCTGGACGGGCGCCCCGTCGAGCTCGGGGGCATTTACGTGATGGGCGGGGTCATGCTGGCCCTGCTGGTCGTCCAGGCGCTCAGCACCCTGTTCGTGGACTACCAGGGCCATGTCATGGGCGCGAAGATGGAGGCGGCCCTGCGCCGCGATGTCTTCGAGCACTGCCAGAAGCTGTCCTTTAGCTTCTACGACAGCCAGCGTGTCGGCCAGTTGATGAGCCGCATCACCAACGACCTGTTCAATCTGGGAGAGCTCTACCACCACGGACCGGAGGATCTGGCCATCGCGGTGCTGAAGTTCGTCGGCGCCATCGCCATCCTGGCCTGGTTGGACCTGCCGCTCACCCTGGTGATCCTGGCGCTCACCCCCTTCGCGGTCGCCTACGCCCTGCACTTCAACGGGCGCATGAACGCCGCGCTCAGCCTCAGCCGAAAGCGCGTGGCGGAGGTCAACGAGCGGGTGGAGGACTCGCTTTCCGGCATCCGGGTGGTGAAGGCCTTCGCCAACGAGGCGGTGGAGAACGCCCGCTTCCAGACCCACAACATCGCCTTTCTGGACAGCCGCCGCGCTGGCTATCGGAGCGAGGCGTTCTTCTCGATGGGCCTGACGACCTTCGCCCAGCTCCTCACGGTCGTCGTCATCGTCATGGGCGCGGTGCGGGTGGTGGAGGCCGATCTCAGCGTCGCCGACATGCTGACCTTCCTGCTTTGTGTCGCGGTCCTGGTCGACCCCATCCAGCGGTTGGCGAACTTCGCCCGCCTCTGGCAACAGGGCTCCACGGGCTTCACACGGGTCATGGAGATCCTGGAGGTCGAGCCGGAGATCGCCGACCGTCCGGGCGCGCTGTACCTGCCACGGGTCTCGGGCGCCATCAGCCTGCGCGACGTCGGATTCCGCTATGACGAGAACGGGCGTCACGTGCTGCGGGGCGTCAGCCTCGACATCGCGCCCGGCGAGTTCGTCGCCCTGGTCGGCGCCTCAGGGGTGGGCAAGAGCACGCTCTGCGCCCTCATCCCCCGCTTCTACGAAGCGAGCGAGGGAGTCGTGCGGATCGA
>NZ_JANOCX010000458.1:0-2132 GCF_031412415.1 Phenylobacterium sp. | reverse complement strand
ATGCTGTCACCGGTAAGGCGCTGGGTCCGACCAGCTGCCGCAAGCTGATGGAAGAGTCAGGCGCGGCCAATGAGGAGATCTGCATCGGCTGCCCGTTCGTCGGGCGGGTCCAGGGGCCGCTCGGTGCGGCGCGGTTCAAGGACCCTGCTCCGGCCCCGGTGCTGACCGAGCTGGTGGGTGCCACCGTGGTCGAGACCGTCATGCCAGACCCGCCGCCACCGTTCACTCGCATGAAAGGTGGCGGGATCGCCGTCAGTGCCAAGAACGCCGACGGCAACATGGTCGAGGAAAAGATCTATGACTATGACCTGTTCCCGGTGCGCCGCCTATCCAACCCGACCCAAGGCATCGAGCAGCAGGTCTGGCGAGTAATTCTGCCGCGCGAGGAGCCGAAAGACTTCACGCTCGACGCCGATATGCTGTATGACAGTCGCAAGTTCGTGACCGCGATTGCCAATCAGGGGATCTATCCGAACAAGGGTCACATACCAACACTGCAGGAATATATGGTCGCTTACATCGCACAGCTGCAGAAACTGGTGGACGCCGACGCCCAGTGCAACCACCTGGGGTGGGCCGACGATTACACGCGCTTCATTCTGCCGGACAAGGTGATCGCCGCCGATGGCACCGCCCGATCGGCCCAGCTCAGCCTCGGCGCGCAGCGCGCATCAGCGCAGGTGCACAAGAAGGGCAGCATCCACGAACAGATTAGACTGCTAAAATTCTACGACCACCGCCAATATCTACCGAACCAGTTCTACATCGTCGGCGGCCTCGCCGCGGCGGTCTTCCATCTGACCGGGCACCATGGAGTGATCATTAATGCCTCGGGCGACGCTGGCGCTTCTAAGTCGACATCACTTTATACTGCTGCGTCGCTCTGGGGCCAGCCAGAGCTCTACCCGATCAACGGCACGAACAACGGAGCCACCGTGCGCGGTAGAAACGAGCGGGTTACCGTTCTGGCCAATCTCCCGGTCTGCGTGGATGAGATCACACACATGCCGGTCAAGGATGCCATCGACCTCGCGATGTCGATCACCCAGCCGGGGCACCGCATCAGACTAGAGACCAGCGGCGTCGAGCGCGCCTCGGTAGGCAGCTACAAGTCGACCATCATGCTCGCGACCGGCAACAACTCGTTGCACGGCCTGCTCTCCACCGACAACGCCGCCGGCACCGCCGGGTCGATGCGCGTGTTCGAGATCAGGTTCGAGGCGAACAAGGTCCACAAGAAGCACGAGGCCGACGAATATCTCCACGCGCTGAAGGAGAATTACGGTCACATCGGCGAGGCGTTCATCCTCCACGTCATCAAGAACCTGGAGAGCGTCAAGAAGCGCATCCGCGCCAAGACCAAGGAGATCGACCTCGAGCTCGGCATCCAGTCGTCCGAGCGATTCTGGTCGGCGGCGATCGCCACCATCCTCGTCGCGTGCGAGATCGCCAATGAGCTCGGCCTGCTCAGCTACGACCCCGTGGCAATGAAGCAGTGGGTGATCGACGTTCAGGTCCCGCAGATGCGCGGCGTCGTCAAGGACGAGTATAGCGACCCGCTGGCGATCCTCGGCGACTATCTCGAGCAGATCAACAGCAACATCCTGGTGATGGAGAAGGTCCGGCCGCAGCAGGGCAACCTCTACAACAACCTCCAGCGAAAACCGATGGGTGCGATGCTCGCCCACTACGACACCGACGAGCAGATGCTCTACGTGCTCAAGAAGGGCTTCAAGGACTATTGCACGCGCATCGGCGGCAACTCGATCAAGATCCTCGACGACCTCCACATGGTCCGCGACGGCAGCCGCATCGTCGCCAACCGCAACACCCGCCGCACGCTCGGCGCAGGCACCGAGTTCGCCAAGGCGCAGTCGTGGTGCTTCTCGATCAACATGGCCCACCCAGACGTATCGGGCGCGGTCGATCTGACACTCGTGACAGGGGGGCCTGTGGGGGGGAGCACGGCGGGGGTCGATCAAAAGGCACCCGGGCTCCAACTCGTCACTTGAACGTCCGCGTGCGTGCGTTCTGCCACAACTGCGGGGCAGACGTCGTCGCCGACGCACCCATCATCCTCGACAAATGGTCAATGATTGGCCTCGGCTACCCGCTCTGCTACAACGGCCGCC
>NZ_JANOCX010000457.1:0-4241 GCF_031412415.1 Phenylobacterium sp. | reverse complement strand
CTGCAGGGCGTTGCGCGCAACCTGGAGCGGCGCGGCCGCCGCCGTCAGTAGAATCCAGAGCATACGGCGAAACTCCGCTCTCACCCCGCGCGTGGGGGTCGCGGGCTACGTCGCAGCCCTGGCGAATGTCGAGGGTATCCCCGCCTGCGCGCGGACGAGCGAAATCAGAACCCGCTGGCGATGGCGTCCGGCGCGCTCTTCTCCTTACGGGCGAAGAGGTTGTTGAGCGCGTTGACATAGGCCTTGGCCGAGGCCGTGAGCGTGTCGGTGTCGGCGGCCTGGCCGGTGGCGATCCGGCCGTCCTCCTCGAGACGAACCGAGACCTGGGCCTGGGCGTCAGTGCCCTCGGTGACCGCGTGCACCTGGAACAGGCGCAGGATGGCGGTGTGCGGCACGGCCTCATGGATGGCGTTGAACACCGCGTCGACCGGACCGTCGCCGGTGGCGGATGCCGCCTTCTCGACGCCGTCAACCGTCACGATCAGCTCGGCCTGCTGCGGGCCCTCAGTGCCGGCGATGACCCGCAGGCTCTTGACCTGGATCCGGTCCGAGCCCGACGCCAGGGCGTCGTCGACCAGGGCCACGATGTCGTCGTCGAAGACGTGCTTCTTCTTGTCGGCCAGGTCCTTGAAGCGCTGGAAAGCTTCGTTGAGGGCGTTCTGGCCGAGCTCATAACCCAGGCTCTTCAGCTTCTCGCGGAAGCCGGCGCGGCCCGCATGCTTGCCCATGACCAGGTTCGAGGCGCCCTGGCCCACGGTCTCGGGGCTCATGATCTCGTAGGTGCCGCGATCCTTGAGCATCCCGTCCTGGTGGATGCCGCTCTCGTGGGCGAAGGCGTTCTTGCCGACGATCGCCTTGTTGAACTGCACCGGGAAGCCGGTGATGGCCGACACATAGCGGCTGGCGCGGGTGATGTGCTGGGTCTCGACGCCGGTGAAGTAGGGCAGCCGGTCGCCGCGCACCTTCAGCGCCATGACGACCTCTTCCAGCGCCGCGTTGCCGGCCCGTTCGCCGATGCCGTTGACCGCCACCTCGACCTGGCGCGCCCCGCCCTGCACCCCGGCCAGGCTGTTGGCGACCGCCAGGCCCAGGTCGTTGTGGCAATGGGTGGAGAAGATCACCGTGTCGGCGTTCGGGACGTTCTCGATCAGGTCGCGGAACATCTCGGCATATTCGCTGGGATACGTGTAGCCCACCGTGTCGGGGATATTGATCGTCTGGGCGCCCGCCTTGATGGCGGCCTCGACGCAGCGGCGCAGGAAGTCCTGCTCGGTGCGAGTGGCGTCCTGGGCCGACCATTCCACGTCACCGCACAGGTTGCGCGCGTGACCGACCGACTTGGTGATCATCTCCAGGATGTCTTCCTGGCTGGCCTTCAGGATGTGGTCGCGGTGGCTGGGGCTGGTCGAGAGGAAGGTATGGATGCGGCCGCGCTTGGCCGGCCGGATCGCCTCGGCGCAACGCTCGATGTCCACCATGCCGGCCCGGGCCAGGCCGCAGACCGTGCTCTCGGTGACGATCTCGGAGACCTGGCGCACGGCCTCGAAGTCGCCGTTGGAGGCGATCGGGAAGCCTGCCTCGATCACGTCGACGCGCATGTCTTCGAGGATCTTGGCCAGTTCGAGCTTCTCGTCGATCGACATGGAGGCGCCGGGCGACTGCTCGCCGTCGCGCATCGTGGTGTCGAATACGATGACGCGATCCCGGGAATCGCGGGCGGTGTCGTTGGAAACTTCAGTCATTTTGCGAACTCTCTTCGCGGGGCGTCTAAGGGGCGGGCGGCGGGTCTATATCCCCTGGGGGCCCGGCCGCGAAGTCGCGCAGCCTAAAGGGCGGCCCAGGGGCGGCTAAGCCCCAGGTCAAGCAGAAGCAGGCTGTGCGATGACGTACGCATGGGGAGTTGCATAGCGAAATGCGGCCTGCGCCGCAACAGCCTTGCGCTTGAGGCGGCTTTAGACCCCTTCCCGCGCAAGAACCTTCCTGACCGCTGGTCGGTCGTTCATCCGTTGGAAGTGACGGGAAACCTTCGGAAATTGCGCGATATCCACCCCGACCCCGGCCAGCCAGCCGCTGAAGGTGAAGAGGTAGGGATCGCAGATCGTATAGGTCTCGCCCATGACCCAATGGTCGTCTGGGAAGTCGGCCTCGATCCGCGCGAAGCAGGCAGCCATGGTCTCGGGAACTTTGCGCTTCATCTCGGCGATGGCGGCGGGGTCGTCGGCCCAGCGCCCGGCGCGTCGGCCGTGGGCGTAGGCCACATGCACGGTGGAAGACAGGTATCCGTTGAACGCCTGGACCTGGCCGAAGGCGAACGGATCGTCCAACGGCGCGAGCTTCGCCTCGGGATAGCTTTGCGCCACGAAAGCCAGGATCGCAGGGCTCTCGGTCACGACGCCGCGCGGCGTGACCAACGCCGGTATGCGGCCCTTCGGGTTGATGGCCTGATAGGCCGGTCGGGTCTGCTCGCCGCCCGCCAGATCAACCCGCACCGCCTCGTAATCGGCCCCAACCTCCTCCAGCGCGATGTGCGACGCCAGCGAACAGGAGCCTGGGAAGTAGAACAGCTTCAGCATCGCGTCAGTCCTTCCGGGGTCCGCTGATGGCGTCTTCGCGTGCTTTCAGCCAGTTGCGCGCGAACCAGCCGATGGCGATCCACAGCGCGACGATCAGCACCAGCCAGATGACGTGGCCGCCGCCCTGCCCTTTCAGCACCTGCACGATGGAATTGCCGGCGAAGGCGGTGAGCGCGATCTTCGGCACGATGCCCAGAGCCGTGCCGGCCGTGAAGTGGCGCATCCGCATCGGGGTCACGCCGGCGGCCATGTTGACGACGATGAAGGGCGCCGAGGGCACCAGCCGCACGATCAGACTGGCCAAGAAACCGTTGCGCCCGACCAGATCCATGAAGCGCTGCATGCTCTCGCCCGACAACGCCTTTAGCGCCCGCGCCCCCGCCAGCCGCCCCACATAGAACCCGACCAGGGCCGAGACCATGGTGCCGATCCAGCTATAGGCGAATCCGGTCCAAGCGCCGAAGGCGACCACCGCCGCGGCGATCAGCACGAACTGTGGCACGCCCAGGAAGGCCAGGATGGCGAAGGCCGCCACCGCCGCCGGCAGGGCCCAGGGACCATCCGAAGCCATGCCCAGCCAGCGTTCGACCGTCGCCTCGCCGTCGAAGCCCAGGACCTGGGCGCCGAACAGGAACACCACGCCTACGCCGCCGAACAGCACGAACGACACCGCCAGGGTCCGCCAGGCCTTGGCGTCCATTTCGTTGATGAAGCGCAGGATGCGACGCATGCCTTCCCGTCGCCCGTTCGCACGAATGGGTCAAGCTGGGCGCGGCGTCCGATCCGGAAACGCCCTTGCCAGAGCCCAACTCGCCTTTGCCTTTGCGCCGCCTTCGGCTAAACCCGCGCGCGTTCCTTTCAACGCAGTCCGGGAGTCTCCCCGCCATGTCGCTCGAATCCGCCGCGCTGTCCCGCGTCAAGCCGTCCGCCACCCTGGCGGCGGACGCGAAAGCTCGTGAGCTGAAGGCGCAGGGCCGGAATGTGATCTCGCTGGCCGCGGGCGAGCCAGACTTCGACACGCCGGACAACATCAAGGAAGCCGCCATCAAGGCGATCCGCGACGGCAAGACCAAGTACACCAATGTCGACGGCATCCCGGAGCTGAAGGAAGCCATTGTCGCCAAGTTCCAGCGCGAGAACGGCCTGACCTACAAGACCAGCCAGGTGAACGTCTCGCCGGGCGGCAAGCCGGTGATCTACAACGCCATGGTCTCGACCCTGAACCCCGGGGACGAGGTGGTGATCCCGCGTCCCTACTGGGTCAGCTATCCCGACATGGTGCTGCTGGCCGGCGGCACGCCGGTGTTCGTGCCGACCTCGGCGGAAGCGGGCTTCAAGGTCCAGCCCGCCGACCTGGAAGCGGCGATCACGCCGCGCACTCGCTGGCTGATCCTCAACTCGCCGTCCAACCCCTCGGGGGCGGCGTACACCGCGGCCGAGCTGCGCGCGCTGGCGGACGTGCTGCTGCGGCATCCGCACGTGTGGATCCTGACCGACGACATGTACGAGCATCTGCTGTTCGACGGGTTCGAGTTCGCGACCATCGCTCAGGTCGAACCCGCGCTCTACGACCGGACGCTGACGATGAACGGCGTCAGCAAGGCGTACGCCATGACCGGCTGGCGCATCGGCTACGCCGGCGGGCCCGAGCCGCTGATCAAGGCGATG
>NZ_JANOCX010000456.1:0-7931 GCF_031412415.1 Phenylobacterium sp. | reverse complement strand
CCCGACGCCAAACCCCGCTACAAGAAGATCCTCTTGAAGATGTCGGGCGAGGTCCTGATGGGCGATGCGCTCTTCGGGATCGACACCAAGACCATCGAGGCGGTGGCCGAGGACATCAAGGAAGTGGTCGACGCGGGTGTCGAGCTCTGCCTGGTGGTCGGCGGCGGCAACATCTTCCGGGGCGTGTCCCTGGCCGGGAAGGGCATGGATCGGGCCAGCGCCGACTACATGGGCATGCTGGCCACGGTGATGAACGCGCTCGCCCTGCAAGGCGCGCTGGAGAAGGTGGGCGTCTATACCCGCGTCCAGTCGGCGATCCCCATGGAGGCGGTCTGCGAGCCCTACATCCGCCGCCGGGCCTTGCGGCACCTGGAAAAGGGCAGGGTGGTGATCTTCGCCGCCGGCCTGGGCGCCCCGTTCTTCACCACCGACACCCCAGCGGCCCTGCGCACGGCGGAGATGGGTTGCGACGCGCTCTTCAAGGGCACCAGCGTCGACGGCGTCTACACCGCCGATCCCAAGAAGGACCCGAGCGCGCAGCGCTATGAGACCCTCAGCTATCAGGAAGTGCTGGCCAAGGACCTGCGGGTGATGGACGCCTCGGCCATCGCCCTGATGCGCGACAACAACGTGCCGATCGTGGTGTTCTCCATCCGCGAGCGCGGCAATTTCATGAAGGTCTTGCAGGGGCAGGGCGTCTTTACGACCATCGCCTGACGGCGAGACTCAAACGAGAAGATCGGGAGAAAACCCCATGGCTGCTACGGAAAAGCCCGTCCTGTCGCGGTACAAGGACAGGATGGATAAGGCTATCGTCGCCCTGAAAGACGAGTTCGCTTCCCTGCGCACCGGTCGGGCGTCCGCTGGTCTGTTGGACCAGGTGATGGTCGACGCGTACGGCTCGAGCGTGCCCATCAGCCAGGTGGGCTCGGTGAGCGTGCCGGAGCCCCGCTCAATCAGCGTCAGCATCTGGGACAAAGGTCTTGTGGTCTCGGTGGAGAAGGCGATCCGCAACTCCGGCCTTGGCTTCAACCCCGTGGTGGACGGCCAGAACCTGCGGATCCCGGTCCCCCCTCTCACCGAGGAACGCCGCAAGGATCTGGCCAAGCTGGCGGCGAAGTATTCGGAACATCAGAAGGTGGCGATCCGCAACGTGCGACGCGACGCCAACGACGAGCTGAAGAAGGCGGAGAAGGACGGCGCCATCAGTCAGGACGAGCAGCGGAAGATGGAAGCCGAGGTCCAGAAGTTCACCGACGAGGCGGTGAAGAGGGTGGACGAAGCCTTGAAAACCAAAGAACAAGAGATCATGCAGGTTTGATCGTCCGCGGTCTGGTTGAAGGACGAACGGGAACCCATGACCATCGCCGACAAAGAGCAGCCAACGGCGGCGCTGGACGCCGCACTGCACGTGGCGATCGTCATGGACGGCAACGGCCGCTGGGCCAAGCGCCGGGGCCTGCCGCGGCAGGTTGGCCATCCCAAGGGCGTCGAAGCCATCCGCAAGGTCGTCGAGGCCGCGCCGAAGCAAGGGGTCCGCTGGCTGACCCTCTACGCCTTCTCCACTGAGAACTGGCGCCGGCCGGCCGGCGAAGTGGCCGAGGTCATGCGGTTGCTGAAGCTGTACGTGAACTCCGATCTCGAGAAGCTGGTGCGCGAAGGCGTGAAGGTTCGCATCCTGGGCCGCCGCGAGGGCCTGCCGCCCGACGTGGCCGAGATCGTGGAGCGTGCCGAGCGCCAGACCGCTCACAACGAAAAGTTCTTCCTTCAGGTCGCCTTCAACTATGGCGGTCGGGCCGACATCGTCGATGCGGCCCGCGCGCTGGCCGCCGAGGCCGCTGCGGGCCGGCTCGCTCCGGAGGACATCACCGACGACGTCTTCGAAGCCCGGCTTTCGACCGGAGGCTTGCCTGCGCCCGACCTGGTGATCCGCACCAGCGGCGAACAGCGGCTGTCGAACTTCCTGCTCTGGGAGTCGGCCTACTCGGAGTTCGTGTTCCCCGACGTCCTTTGGCCGGACTTCACGCCGCAGCACCTCGCCGAGGGCATCGCGGAATTCCAGAAGCGTGAGCGGCGATACGGCGGGGCCGTGGCTGATGATGTCCTTGCCACAGGCTAGGCGGTTCGACTGGACCAATCTGGGCGTGCGCGTGGCCTCGGCCACGGTGCTGGTGCCCGCGGCGCTGGGCGCCGTCTGGTTCGCCGACGATGTGCGCTGGCTGTTCCTGGTCCTGATCGCCGTGGCGGTCGCGCTGCTCTGCATCGAGTGGGGCGCGATGACGGCGCCCAAGGCGCCGATCCGGGTGTCGGCGGCGCTGACCGTCGCAATCCTGGCCGGCACCTTCCTGGCCTACCTCAACCAGATGCCCTACGCATGGGGCGCCCTGGCGATCGGCGCGGCGGCCTCGGCCCTCGTGGCGCGGGGCGTGTCCGAGCGGCCGGGCAACGCGGCCTACGGCGTGGTCTATCTCGCCATCCCGATGATCTGCCTGGTTTGGCTGCGGGGCATGCCCGAGGGCCGTCAGTGGACCCTCCTGCTGTTCGCGGTCGTCTGGACGGCCGACATCGCGGCGTTCGCGGTCGGCAGCGTGCTGAAGGGCCCTAAGCTCTGGCCGCGCTTCTCGCCCAACAAGACCTGGTCCGGCTTCGTTGGCGGCTTGATCGCCGCGGCCTTGGCCGGCATGGCCATGGCCACCTTCAGTGACATCGTCCTCAGCCTGCAGGCAGGGGCCCTGATCGGCCTGATCGCGGGTCTGGCGACCATGGCCGGCGACCTGTGGGAATCAATGCTGAAGCGCCGCTTCGGCGTGAAGGATTCCGGCGACCTCATTCCGGGCCATGGCGGCCTGCTGGACCGCGTGGACGGGCTGATGTTCGCCGTCGTGGTCCTGGCCGTCGCGCGCCTCATCAATCACTGGGGATGGGCCACGTGAGCCTGCCGAGGCGTGTCAGTGTGCTGGGCTCCACGGGCTCGGTCGGGGTCTCGACCCTGGATCTGTTGGAGAAGGCCGGCGCCGAGGTCGAGGTCGCCGCGCTGACGGCGGGGCGGAATGTCGAGCGCCTGGCCGAGCAGGCGCTGCGCTGGCGGCCGAAGGTGGCCGTGGTCGAGGATGAGTCCAAGCTCGCAGAGCTGCGCGATCGCCTGAGCGGCTCGGGCGTCAAGGCCGCCGCCGGCCAGGCCGCCGTGGTCGAGGCCGCGTCGGCGGACGCGCAATGGGTAATGTCCTCCATCGTCGGTTTCGCAGGCCTCGCACCAACCCTGGCCGCGGCCAAGGCCGGCGCCGTGATCGGCCTGGCGAACAAGGAAAGCCTGGTCTGCGCGGGCCCCTCGCTGCTGCGGACCGCCAAACTGGCGGGCGGCGCGGTGATCCCGGTCGATTCGGAGCATTCGGCGATCTTCCAGGTGCTGGATCCGATGAACGCGCAGCGGGTCCTTCGCCTGATCCTGACATCGTCGGGCGGACCGTTCCGTCCCTGGTCCCAGGAACAGATGGCTCACGCCACGCCCGAACAGGCCATCGCGCATCCGAATTTCAGCATGGGCGCGAAGATCTCGGTCGATTCCGCCACGATGATGAACAAGGGTCTCGAGATCATCGAGGCGGCCTATCTGTTCGGAATGTCCGGCGACCGGGTCGATGTCCTGATCCACCACCAGCAGATCATTCACAGCCTGGTGGAATACGCCGACGGCTCGACCTTGGCGCAGCTGGGCGCGCCGGACATGCGCACCCCGATCGCCTGCGCCTTCGCCTGGCCCGACCGTCTGCCATGGCCCGCGCCGAGGCTCGATCTGGCCGCCATAGGTCAACTAACTTTCGAGGAACCGGACCTGCGCCGTTTTCCCGCCTTGAAGATCGCGAAAGAAGCATTGGCGGCCGGTGGGGCCGCGCCAGCGGTGATGAACGCCGCCAACGAGGTCGCCGTGGCCGCCTTCCTTGACCGCAAGATCGGGTTTCTGGATATTGCGGCGACGGTCGTCGAAACCCTCGATCGCGTCTCCGGACAGCAGCTGAACATTGCCGGCGGCGACGTCCTGCATGACGCCCAGCAGATCGACACGATGGCGCGCCGGGTGGCGCATGACGTCGTTGCCGGCCTGGGCCGTTGAGGCCTCAGAGGAGCAACCCCCGCCGTGATTGACTTCGTCCTCTCCGCACTGAGCTTCATCGTACCGTTTGTGCTGGTGCTGGGGTTGGTGGTGACGATCCACGAGCTGGGGCATTTCCTGGCGGCCAAGAGTTTCGGCGTGGCCATCGATCGCTTCTCCATCGGCTTCGGCAAGGCGATGGCGGCCTGGACCGACAAGTCCGGCGTCGAGTGGCGGGTGGGCTGGATCCCGCTGGGCGGCTATGTGCGGTTCTCCGGCGACGAGAACGCCGCCAGCCTGCCCGACCAGGAGAGCCTGGACAGTCTGCGCCAGGACGTCGAACGGCGTGAAGGCCCCGAGGCGGTCAACCGGTACTTCCACTTCAAGCCGCTGTGGCAGCGGGCCATCGTCGTGGCCGCCGGCCCCTTCGCGAACTTCGCGCTGGCCATCGTGCTGTTCGCGGCCCTGCTGATGAGCTTCGGATCCCTGGTCTTGCCGGCCAAGGTCGGTACGGTGGAGGCGGGGAGCCCGGCCGCCCGCGCGGGGCTGAAAGCCGGCGATTTGATCCTTGAGGCCGCCGGCGAGCGGATCAAGACCTTCGACCAGCTGAGCACGATCATCCAGGTCCGCGCCAATGTGCCGATGGATCTGGTGGTGAGGCGCGGCGAGCGCGACCTGACCCTACGCGCCACGCCCGAATGGCGTCTGCGACCCGACCCGATCGCCGGTGAGCGCCGGACGGGCGTGCTGGGCTTCGCCCCGGCCCAGGCCCCCAGCGACTTCATCCGCGTCCGCTATTCGCCCATCGAAGCGGTTGGCGGCGGCGTGGAGCGAACCTGGGGCACGCTGCGCACCACGGTCTACTATCTGGGCCGCATGGTCACAGGTCAGGTCTCCGCCGACCAGCTCAGCGGACCGCTGGGAATCGCGCGAATCTCCGGAAAGGTCGCCCAGGCCGGAGCCGAAGGGGCCTCGAGCACGGGTGAAATGCTGCTGGGCAGCGCCGTCAATCTGTTGCAACTGGCGGCCTTCGTCTCCGTTAGCATCGGCTTCATGAATCTGCTGCCGGTCCCTGTCCTGGATGGGGGTCACCTGCTGTTTTACGCCTACGAAGCGGTGGCCCGCAGGCCTGTGGCCGCGAAGGTTCAGGCCGCGGGGTACCGGGTGGGTCTTGCGCTGTTGCTGGGATTGATGTTGTTCGCCACCTGGAACGATCTGCAGCAACTGCGTGTGTTCAAATTCCTTGGCGGCGTTTCCTGACCCGCCCTTTCCACTGACGGCTTAAACGATGCAAAGAACCCGCGCCCACGGCGCCGCGCTCGCCTCCGGACTTGCCCTCTTGATGGGCTCGACCGCGCTCGTTGTCGTGCCGACGATGGCCGCCGCGCAGGATCAGGCGCCGACGCCCGCGGCCGCGCCACCGCTGGCCTCCGCGCCGCAATCGGGCGTCATCACGCGGATCATCGTGCGCGGGAACGAGCGGATCGAGCAGTCGACCGTGCTCTCCTACCTGCCGATCCAGCCCGGTGAGACGCTCGATCCGGCCAAGGCCGACCTGGCGCTGAAGACCCTATTCCGCACCGACCTGTTCGCCGACGTGCGCGTCGAGCTGCAGGGCGGCGACATGATCGTGACCGTGGTCGAGAACCCGATCATCAACAAGGTGGTGTTCGAGGGCAATTCCGGCCTGAAGGAAGAAAAGCTCCGCGACGAGGTCACCGTACGTCCACGTGGCATCTTCACCCGCGCCAAGGTTCAGCAGGACGTTCAGCGGATCATTGAGCTCTATCGCCGCTCGGGCCGGATTTCCGCGGCCGTGACACCGAAGATCGTCGAACTGCCCCAGAAGCGCGTCGATCTGATCTTCGAGATCGACGAAGGCCCCAAGAGCGGCGTTCTGCGCGTCAACTTCCTGGGCAACAAGGAGTTCTCGGACAACGACCTGCGCGACGTGGTCGTGACCGAGCAGACAAGCTGGTACAAATTCTTCTCGTCCAACGCCAACTACGATCCCGATCGGCTGGAGTACGACAAGGAGCAGCTGCGCAAGCACTACCGCAACCGCGGCTTCTATGACTTCCGGGTGGTCTCGGCGATCGCCGAGCTGGCGCCGGACAAGAACGGCTTCGCTATCACCTACACCCTCGAAGAGGGCGTCGAGTACCGGTTCGGCAAGATCACCGTCGAGACGGAGTTGCAGAAGCTGGACAAGGACGTCCTGCAGCAGCTGGTTCCGATCCGGTCGGGCGAGGCGTATCAGGACGAGCGGATCGAACAGGCGACCGACGCGCTGACCTTCGCGGCCGGCGCGGCCGGCTTCGCCGCCGTCGACGTGCGTCCGCGCTACACGCCCAACAAGGCCAACAACACCGTCGACGTGGTGTTCCAGGTCCGCGAAGGGCCGCGGGTCTATGTCGAGCGTATCGACGTCACCGGCAACACCCAGACCCTCGACTATGTCATCCGCCGTGAGCTGAACCTGGTCGAAGGCGACGCCTACAACCGCGCCCTGGTGGACCGGTCGCGAAACAACATCCGCGCGCTGGGCTTCTTCAAGGAAGTCACCATCGACGAGGTGCCGGGTTCGGCGCCCGACCGCACCGGCCTTCAGGTAAAGGTCGAGGAGCAGCCGACGGGCGAACTGTCGTTCAGCGCCGGCTATTCTTCGGTGGACCAGCTTGTCGTCGACCTGGGCGTCACCCAGCGCAACTTCCGCGGACGCGGCCAGAGCGTGCGGGCCCGGGTTTCGGTGGGCTCCCTGCGCCAGCAGATCGACTTCGGCTTCACCGAGCCGCGGTTCCTGGGGCGCGACCTGGGCGCGGGCGTGGACCTCTACACCTATCGGCTCGATTACTCCGAGTTCTCGGCCTACGAGACCAGCACGATCGGCGGCAACATCCGCTTCGCCTTCCCGTTGACCTTCGCGTCACGGATGTCGACCCGCTACACCCTGCGCAGCGACGAGGTCGACATCGACGACTCGCTGTGCGCCGGCGGCTTCGTGTCGCTGGCCCTGTGCGCCCAGCGCGGCCGCTTCATCACCTCGCTGGTGGGCTACACCTACCTGTACGACCGCCGGAACGAC
This sequence comes from Phenylobacterium sp., assembly GCF_031412415.1. GTDB lineage: Bacteria > Pseudomonadota > Alphaproteobacteria > Caulobacterales > Caulobacteraceae > Phenylobacterium. Next base: position 756 of record NZ_JANOCX010000456.1, on the reverse strand, counting down.
CCGATCAATCCGACCCGGGGCTATCGTTTCGACGTCTCGCAGGACCTGGCGGGGGTCGGCGGCGACGTGAACTATCTGCGCACCGAGGCCACGGCCGGCTTCTATCACGGCTTCACCAAGGACTTCATCCTGAGCGTCACGGGATCGGGCGGCTACATCGCCGGCTGGAACGACGACACGATCCGGATCAACGACCGCTTCTACAAGGGCGGCAACAACTTCCGCGGCTTCGAGACGGCCGGTATCGGCCCACGCGACACCAACGTCGGACGCACGGACTCGCTGGGGGGCCGCGCCTACGCGATCGGTTCGCTCGAACTGACGGTGCCGACCTTCCTGCCCGAGCAGTACGGGATCAAGGCCGCGGTGTTCACCGAGTTCGGCACGCTCGGGGTCCTCGACTCTGTCGATAAGAACTATCAACCCGGCGCCATCGACCCGGCGACCAACCTGCCGTACCCGGCCGGCACGCGCGATCCGTTGATCGTCGACGACCTATCCCTGCGGGCCTCCGCCGGCCTTTCGGTGTTCTGGAAGTCGCCTATGGGGCCGATCCGCTTCGACTTCAGCCGTGTTTTGGCCAAAGAAGACTACGACAAGACCGAAACCTTCCGGTTTTCCACCTCAACCAGGTTCTAATTCCACTCATGACTATCAAAGCTCTCGTTGCGGCGACCTGCGTCGCCGCCATCGCCGCGTCCGCCGCCAGTGCGGCCTTCGCTCAGGCGGCCCCGGCGCCCGCGGCGGCCGCGGCCG
>NZ_JANOCX010000455.1:0-4646 GCF_031412415.1 Phenylobacterium sp. | reverse complement strand
GCGGGAGGCCCGCACGACGGACCTCCCGACTTGCCTAGCTCAGCACCACCAGCACGACGCGGCGATTGGCCGAGCGGCCGGCACGGTCGGTGTTGGGAGCCACAGGGGCTTCCTCGCCGTACGAGATGGACGACATGCGGTTCAAGGCGACGCCTTGCTTGTTCAAGGCGCGGCGCACGGCTTCGGCCCGATTGGCGCCGAGCTGCTCGTTGTAGGCGTTCGTGCCGGTGGCGTCGGTGTGACCCTGGACCTCGACATAGACATTGCGGTTCTCGGCCTTCAGGCGCTCGGCCAGGGCGGCGATGCGCGTCTCGGCCTCAGGCGATAGGGTGGCCTTGTCGAGCGGGAACTTCAGGGCGTCGTCCGTCAGCACCACGGAATACATGAACTTGCCCTCAGCCAGCTTACCGGCGGCGGTGGCGCGCTCCAGGGCGTCGCGGGACGTCTTGTCCAGCTCGGCGATCTGGGTCTCGTGGCCGGCGACCTTGGCGTCGACGACGCCGACTTGCTGGTTGACGTACTTCTTGGTGGCGCAGCCTCCGAGGCTCAACGCGCCCAGCAGCAGCGCGCCGACAACGAGCCCGTTCGTCTTCCTGATCTTCATTCTGATCTCCCTCAGGGTCTAGGCGACACCAATCCGGTCTTCGGATCTCTCCGGCGTCGAAGCGGAGTCACCCCTTCAAAACGGCCGTTTGGTGACACGGTTGAGGCGGGTCCGGGGCTCAGCTTGACCATGGAGAAGCTTGGCCGGAGACGAACAAGGGTCTTGCAACGGGGTCCGGCGAGCATATTAATAACTGACCGGTCAGTTATTAGGAACGACGACATGCTCCCCGTGGGCGAACCGAAATTCAAGCGGCGTAAGGCGGAACGGCCAGACGAGATCGTCGCCGCGGCTTTCGAGATCTTCTCGGAAAAGGGCTTCGCGGCCGCCCGCCTTGACGACATCGCCGCGCGCGCCGGGGTCTCGAAGGGGGCGATCTATCTCTACTTCGCCACCAAGGAGGACATCTTCCGCGCGGTGATCGAAATGGGCGTGGCGCCCAATCTGGGTCTGATGCAGGCCAATATCGCGGCGAACGCGCACTCGTTCCCCGCCCTGCTGCGCGGCGCTATCGGTGTGATCAGCCAGATGGTCGACACCACGCCCATTGGCGGCGTGGTGAAGATGGTGATCGGCGAGTCACGCAACTTCCCAGAGCTGGCCAGGGCCTGGCACGACTCGTTGGTGGGTCCGGCACTGGCCGGCATGAGCATGGCGATCGCCGCGGCTCAGGCGCGGGGTGAACTGCAACCGGGCGATCCGCGCCAGTACGCCCTGTCTCTCATCTCCCCCATCCTGGTGGGCGTCATCTGGCGCGAGACCTTCACGCCCGTGGGCGCGGAGCCCTTCGACATCCCCACCCTCGCTCGGCAGCACGCGGAGCTGTGGCTGCGCGGAATGCTGACCGAACCGGAGGCCGCCGAGTGAACCCCCAACGTCTCCTCGTCGGCGGACTCCTGTTGAGCGCCGCGGTCATCGTCACGGTGATCTGGGTCGCGCCGCGCCTGTCGCAGCCTCGCACCCTCACGGGCTATGTGGAGGGCGAGCCGCTTTATCTGGCCGCCCCCGTGGCCGGCAGCGTCGACCAGGTGTTCGTCCAGCGCGGCGATCGTGTCGCCGCAGGTCAGCGCCTGTTCGTCGTCGACCCTGCGCAGCTCAAGGCCCAGCGCGACCAGGCGGCGGCCGAGGTCGACACCGCCCAGGCCCAGGCCCAGGACGCCCGCAAGGGACAGCGGGCGGTGGAGCTGGCGGTCTTCGACGCCAATATCGCCGCCGCCGACGCCCGGCTGCGCGACGCCGCCGCCGACCTTCGCCGCATCCGCCCACTAGTGACCAAGGGCATTTACGCGCCGGCTCGCCTGGACGATTCGCAATCGGCCCATGACGCCGCCGCCGCGCAACTGGCCGCCGCCCGCCGACAACGCCAGGCCGCGGCGCTCGGCGCGCGGGACGACCAGATTCGGGCCGCCGACTCACGGGTCGAACAAGCCGGCGCGGCGCTCGGCGCCGCCGACGCGCGGCTGACCGACGTCGCGCCCGCGGCGCCTGTCGCGGCGCGGGTCGAGGAGGTGTTCTTCCAACGGGGCGAGTGGGCGCCGGCCAACCAGCCCATCGTCGCCCTGCTGCCCGACGACCGGATCAAGCTGCGGTTCTTCGTGCCGGAGCGGGAAATCTCCGCCTATCGCCCGGGAGGATCGGTCGCCTTCGCGTGCGACGGCTGCCAGGCCGGCCTGACGGCGAAGATCACCTTCATAAGTCCACGGCCGGAGTTCACCCCGCCGATCATCTACAGCCGCGACGCCCGTGACCGGCTGGTCTACCTGGTCGAGGCCCGCCCCTCCGTCCGGCTCAACCCCGGCCAGCCTGTCGACGTCGAGCCGATCGGTGCGCGCAGATGAACCTCGCCATCGACGTCCGGGGGCTCAACAAGAGCTTCGGCGACAAGCACGTGGTGCAGGACGTGTCGCTACAGGTGGAGGAGGGCCGGATCTGCGGCTTTCTCGGCCCCAACGGCTCGGGCAAGACCACGACGTTGCGGATGCTGTGCGGGCTGCTCACCCCCGACTCCGGCGAAGGCACGGCGCTGGGTCTCGACATCATCAGCCAGGCCAACCTGATCAAGCGCCGCGCCGGCTACATGACCCAGAAATTCTCGCTCTACGAAGACCTGAGCCTGGAGGAGAACCTGCAGTTCTCCGCCCGGATCCACGGGCTGGACCACCGCAAGGATCGCGTCGATCGCGCGTTGGAGCGCCTGGGCCTGATCGAGCGGCGCGGCCAACTAGCGGGCTCGCTTTCCGGAGGCTGGAAACAGCGGTTGGCGCTCGCCACCGCCACCCTTCACGAGCCCAAGCTCCTGCTGCTGGACGAACCCACCGCCGGGGTCGACCCCAAGGCGCGCCGCACGTTCTGGGACGAAATCCACGCCCTGTCGGCCGAAGGCCTGACCGTGCTGGTCTCCACCCACTACATGGACGAGGCCGAGCGCTGCCATGAGATCGCCTACATCGCCTACGGCAAGCTGATCGCCCGCGGCACGGCCGATCAGGTGATCGCCGACACCAGGCTCGTCACTTTCAATGGCGAAGGCGCCGGGATCGATCGCCTAGCCGGCGAGATCGGCGGGCGCGAGGGCGTCGAAATGGCCGCCCCGTTTGGCCAGTCGCTGCACGTCTCGGGAACCGATAGGGCCGCGCTGGAAGCCGCCATCGCGCCCTATCGCCGTGAGCCGTTCCGCTGGACCCAGGTCGAGCCCAGCCTGGAGGACGTGTTCATCCGGCTGATGGACCAGTCTGAGGACAACTTCCGATGACCGGCTTCTCCGCCACGCGGGTCTTCGCGGTGATGGTCAAGGAGTTCAAGCAGCTCACCCGCGACCGGATGACCTACGGCATGATGCTGGCCCTGCCTGTGGTCCAGCTCCTGCTGTTCGGCTACGCGATCAATTCCGAGCCCCGACACCTGCCGACCGCCCTGCTGGTGCAGGAGGACAGCGTCTTCGCCCGTTCCATCACCTCGGCGCTGCGCAACAGCGCCTACTTCGATCTGGTGGCCCAGGCCCGCTCCCCCGCCGAGCTGGACGAAATGGTCCGCCGCGGCGACGTCCAGTTCGCGATCACCATCCCTGGCGACTTCACCCGCCGCGTGGCGCGGGGCGACAAGGCGCAGGTTCTGATCGAGGTCGACGCCGCCGACCCCTCGGCTACGGGCGCCGCGGTCGCGGCCTTGGCCGCCCTGCCCGATGCGGCGCTGACCAATGACCTGAAGGGCGCGCTGGCCCCTCTCGCCGCACGCCATGCACCGTTCGAGGTGGTGGTCCACCGCCGCTACAATCCCGAGGCGGTGACGGCCTACAACATCGTGCCCGGCCTGCTGGGCGTGATCCTGTCCATGACCCTGGTGATGATGACCGCGCTCTCGGTCACCCGCGAGGCCGAGCGGGGGACGATGGAGAGTCTGTTGGCGACCCCTGTCGAGCCGCTGGAGGTCATGGTCGGCAAGCTCGCCCCCTATGTGGCGGTGGGCGTCGTCCAGACGGTCATCATCCTGCTGCTGGCCCGGTTTCTGTTCGACGTGCCGATGCTGGGCGGCTGGATCGGGCTGACGGCGGGGATCAGCCTGTTCATCGTGGGCTCCCTGGCCCTTGGCTTCCTGATGTCGACAGTGGCGCGCTCCCAGCTTCAGGCCATGCAGATGAGCATGTTCTACATCCTGCCTTCGATCCTGCTGTCGGGCTTCATGTTCCCGTTTCGCGGGATGCCGGCCTGGGCCCAGGCGATCGGCGAGGTGGTGCCGGTCACCCACTTCCTGCGGGTGGTGCGCGGCGCGCTTTTGAAGGGTCAGGGGATGGAGGACATGTGGCGCGAACTGCTGGCGCTGGTGGCCTTCGTCTGCGTGGTCACTGCGTTGGCCATGGCGCGGTACCGGCGAACCCTCGACTATGCTCAAGGCGCCGCTTGCCCAGCGGCGATTCCCATCCCACCTTCGATCCATGAGCCATCGTTCCGCGGGGGTGGCGCCGCCCAGAGTGGTCGCGGTGCTGGGACCGACCAATACCGGCAAGACCCACCTCGCCGTCGAACGGATGCTGGGTCACGCGTCC
>NZ_JANOCX010000454.1:0-3478 GCF_031412415.1 Phenylobacterium sp. | reverse complement strand
GGCCGAGACGTTCGAGCCCGATCCTGGTCTGGTCGCCGCCGACACCTGCATGGCCAACGCTCTGGTGGAGTCCGGCTTCCAAGGTGTCATCCGGATCGAAACCCCGCCGGACGAGGATCGTTCGCTAGCCAACTGCGATCTGGAGGCCGAGACCCTGTTGGTGGCCGAGTATCGCGCCGTCGCCGGCCCCTGCGTCGCCGATCGTCTACGCGACCTGGGCTATCTAGGCGGCTTCCGCGAACCCCGCGGCGGACTGTCTCGCGATGAGGCGGCCTGCGCGCGCCCGATAGTCGCCCCGCCTCCGCCCGTGGCGCCATCGCCCTCCGGATCGGCGGCGGACCTCGTTACCTTCCGGGGCGCCGACGGGCGGCAGGTCACCGTCATGCGACCGATCCCGAACCCTGACTAGAACCACAGTCCAGATCGCACCTTGAGCGCGGTGGCCTGATCTGACCGAACGGCGTACGCTTTTTGCCTGACGTCCGAGGGGGTCTCCATGCGCTCAGTCCTGTTTGCCACCGTTTTCGCCGCCGGCCTGATCGCCCTGCCCGCCGCGGCCCAGGACCATGCCGGTCACACCACGACCGCGCCGGCCGAGCCCGCCATGAACCACGGCGCCATGCCCATGCCGGGCGCGCCGATGCCGGCCATCTACATGGGCCAGGCCGACAAGCCCGGCGCGCCGGTGTTCGACGGGTTGGGCGACCATCGCCATCCGATCTCCACGCGCAACCCCATGACCCAGAAGCTGTTCGACCAGGGGATCAACCTGCTGTTCGGCTTCAACCACGCCGAGGCGATCCGCTCGTTCCGCGAGGCCGCGAGGCTCGATCCCGACTGCGCCATGTGCTGGTGGGGCGTGGCCTTCGCGTTGGGTCCGAACATCAACATGACGATGCAGGCCGACTCCATCGCCCCGGCCTGGGAAGCGCTGTCGCGCGCCAAGACCTTGCGGTCGAAAGCCTCTCCGCGCGAGCAGGCCTGGATCGATGCGCTTTCCGTTCGTTACGCCGCCCAGCCGCCGGCCGACCGCAAGCCGCTGGACCAGGCCTTCGCCAAGGCCATGGGCGATCTCGCCCGCGCAGATCCCACCGACCTGGACGCGGCGACCTTCCACGCCGAAGCCATGATGGACACCCAGCCCTGGGACTATTGGGAGGCGGACGCCGTCACCCCGAAGGGCCACGGCGCGGAGATCGTCCGCACCCTGGAGGACGTAATGGCCAAGGCCCCGAACCATCCGGGCGCCCTGCACCTCTATATCCACGCCGTGGAGGCCTCGAACACGCCCGAGCGGGCCGAGGCCGCCGCCGACCGTCTGCTGCCGCTGATGCCCAAGGCCGGGCACATCGTGCACATGCCCAGCCACATCTACTATCGCGTCGGCCGCTATGCCGACGCGGCGAAGGCCAACGAGCTGGCCGCCCTGACCGACGAGGAATACATCGCCGCGTGCCGGGCCCAGGGCTTCTATCCGGCGGGCTACTACGGCCACAACATCCACTTCCTCTGGACCTCGGCGGAGATGGAAGGGCGCTCGGCGGTGTCGCACGAGGCCGCCCGGCGGTTGGTGAAGGCGGTCAAGGCCGAGGAGACGGCGGCGAACCTGCCGCTGGCCGAGCTCTTCGTCTTCACCCCGGTGGTCAACCTGCTGCGCTTCGGCAAATGGGACGCGGTGCTGGCCGAGCCCGCGCCACCCCCGAGTCTGAAGCTCGACACCGCCATGTGGCTCTACGCCCATGGGATCGCCGCGGCGAACAAGGGCGACCGAGCCACCGCGATCGCCGACCGCGCGAAGCTTGAGGCGCTCACCCGCGCCGACCTGTCGGCCTTTGACGCCTTCGCCATCCCCGCCAAGCCGATGACCGAGCTCGCGCTGGCCCTGCTGGACGGCGAGATCGCGCGCAAGGACGGTGTGCTGGACGCCGCCGTGGTCCGCTTCAGGACCGCCTCGGACATCGAACGCAAGCTGCCCTACACCGAGCCGGCCTACTGGCATCAGCCGGTCAGCCACTACCTCGGCGCTGCGCTGTTGGAGGCCGGCCGCCCGCAGGAGGCCGAGGCCGTCTATCGCGAGAGCCTCAAGCATTATCGCCGAGATGGCTGGGCCCTGTTCGGCCTGGCCCAGGCGCTGGACCGGCAGGGCAAGGCGGCCGAAGCCGCCACCACGCGCGCGGCCTTCGACCAGGCCTGGAAGACCGCCGACGTGACGCTGACCGCCTCGCGCTTCTAGTCCTTCTTCGCCGCCGCTTCGCGCGCCAGCCGCGCCAGGACCCGCCCGCGTCCCTGGGACAGCGCCGTCACCACACCACGGAAGGTGCGCACCTCCTGGTCGGAGAACCGCGCCCGCGCCAGGGCCGAGCGCAGGTTCTGCACCATCGAGGGTTTCTTCTCCGGCGGATGGAAGAAGCCGGCGTCGTCCAGCTCGCGCTCGAAGTGTTCATATAGCCCCAGCATCGTACCGGCATCGGCGGCGGGTGGAGCATTGCGGAAAGCCGGCGGCGCACTGGCCTCGGTCGTCATGCGCCACTCATAGGCGTTTATGGCGACCGCCTGGGCCAGGTTCAGCGAGCGGAATCGCGGATCGATCGGCAGGGTCACCACCGCCGAACAGAGCGCGATGTCGGCGGTCTCCAGTCCCGCCCGCTCGCCGCCGAACAACAGGCCCACGGCATGACCCTGGGCCACCTCGCCGGAGAGGTTCGCCGCGGCCTCGCGCGGGGTGAGAATCGGCAGTTGCAGTTCGCGCGGCCGCGCCGTGGTGGCATAGACCAGACGCAGGTCGGCGATGGCCGCCTCGACGCTCTCATAGATCCGCGCCGCGTTCAGCGGCCACTCGGCGCCGGAGGCCGCGGCCCAGGCATGTTCCTGCGGCCAGCCATCGCGCGGATTGACCAGGCGAAGGTCCGCCAGGCCGAAATTGGCCATGGCGCGGGCCACCGCGCCGATGTTCTGGGCCAGTTGCGGCTTGTCGAGGATGATGCAGGGCGGGGTCATCGCCCCCTATTAGTTCGCACGCGACCTGTCGGCCAGGGCTGCGACACTGGCCATGGCGTCGTTGGGCGCGGCGACTCCGTGGTCGTGATAGAGCGCCTGGAGGTGGCGCTGACGCGCTAGAGCCTGCAGGCCAAGGTGCGAGTTCGGCTGGCGGCCCGTCGCGGGTGATCGGAGATGACGTCCGGCGGTCGTCGATTCAGGATGCAGGCTGCGACGCGCCCTTCTCGAGGATCAGGGCAATCGTCTCGCGCTCCGCACCCGTACAAGCAATCTCCTGGCACGCCTTGTCGGCTGCGGTTCTCATGACGCCTGTGACTATCTTCTTCATAAGCGGCGTCTGCTGCGCCAGCATGTCCAGCATGATGGCTGGCATTTTCGCGTTGATGGCCTTGCCGACGTCGCTTCTGCTCCAGGCCAGCAGCGCACGGAGTTCGGGTTCGGAGAGGTGGCGAGCATAGGCGACTGCGCCACCTTCCAGGCC
>NZ_JANOCX010000453.1:0-7448 GCF_031412415.1 Phenylobacterium sp. | reverse complement strand
GGCTTCCCGCACGCGTCTCACCGGCTGGCTGGTGGCCAATCAGACCGGCGATGCGCGGCTGCGCGCCGGCATCCCGAAGACCTGGAAGGTGGGCGACAAGACCGGCTCCGGCTCGCACGGCACGACCAACGACATCGCCGTCCTCTGGCCGCCGAACCGCCGCCCGATGCTGGTCGCGGCCTACCTCACCGGGGCGAAGACCGGCGGCGATGGACGCAACGCGGTGCTGGCGGAGGTTGGACGTATCGTCACGCGGATGGTCTAGGGGGCTTCCACCGGCGGTCTCCGATGGTCATGATGGCGGCATTCAAAGACGCTGACTTCGATTCCACTATTCCGAGACCTTGATTTCAATGACCGAGATCGTTGTGCCCCGCCAGTTTCGTGGGCCCCCCTACACAGCCAATGGCGGATACATCTGCGGCGTGCTGTCGAACGCTGTCGGCGGTCGCGGCGCGGCCATGCTGCGCTCAGGCGTGCCCCTGGATGTCGCCGTCACCCTGTCGCCCGGCGAGGACGGCGGGGTGATCCTGTCGAACGCCGAGGGCGGCCTGCTGGGCACGGCCCGTCCGGCCACGGACGACGCCATCCCGCCCACCCCGCCGGCGCCCCCCGGCGTCGAGGAAGCGCGCGCGGCCCAGGCCGGCTCGCCCTTCGCTCAGCGGTCCCTGCACCGCGGCTGCTTCTCCTGCTGTATCGAACGCGAGGATGGCGAAGGCTTGGGCGTCCATGTGGGCCAGCTCGACGGCGCCCCGGCTGGACATTGCGCCGGCCTCTGGACCCCTCACGCGAATTTCGCCGGCCCCGACGGGACCATCCCCGACGAAATCACCTGGGGGGCGCTCGATTGCTCCGGCTCCATGGCCTGGTGGATAAAGACCGGCGCGCCGGTCGGCCTGCTGGGGACCATGGCCGGCGAGGTCCTGAAGAAACCCCGCGCGGGGGAGACCTATGTGGTCGTCGCCTGGACCCGTGAAGTCGAGGGCCGCAAGCACTTCGCCGGCGTCGCCCTCTTCGACGCCGGCGGCGAGGTCATGGCCCGCTCCGGCCAGATCTGGATCGGCCGCCCCCCAGGCGCCCCGCCACCCCGTCCGCTGGAAACGTCCGCGGGGGCGTAGAGCGCCCTCGTCAGGCGAAGCTTGCGGGCGGCTATTCGACCGCCCGTCGTGTGCTGGCTTCGACCTGAGCGCGGGGAATGAGGCGGGCGGTCGAGCTGCCCTTGGCCAGCACCTCGCCCTCGGCGTTCAGCAGCCGGCCTTCCAGGAAGGCGCTGGACTTTCCCCGCCGCTCCACCCAGCCCTCGGCGATCACCAGTCCCGGCCGGACAGGGGCGAAGAAGCTGACTTTCAGCTCCAGCGACATGGGGGTCATCTCGGCGTCCTGGCCCATGGTCGCGTGCGCCATGGCCGCGTCGATCCAGCCGCAGACGAAGCCGCCCTGCGCCACGCCGCCCGAGTGGCACATGTGCGGACCCACCAGGTATTCGATCACCGCGCGGCCGGGCTCCAGCGACACCACCCTCTGCTGGCCCAAGGCGGAATGCAGATCGGCGGGCGTGGTCATGGGCTGTGTCCTGTGGCTCCCTTGGCTTTAGGGGCTGGCGGCCGGCGGAACAAGCGATCAGGATCGGCGCGCGCCAGCCGGGGAGGGTGGGATGGCCCAGAACAAGACCCAACCGACAAAGGTCGATGTCGAAGCCTTCCTGGCCGCCGTCGAACCGCCCGCGCGACAGGCCGACGGCCGTATGCTCTGCGAGATCATGGGCCGGATCAGCGGTGACGCGCCCCGGCTCTGGGGACCCACCATCGTCGGCTTCGGGACCTATCACTACCGCTACGAAAGCGGCCGCGAAGGCGACAGCCTGCGTGTCGGCTTCTCGCCCCGGAAGCCCGCGCTCGTGCTCTACATCGCCGGGGGATTTCCGCGCTACGAGGGCCTGTTGGCGCAGCTGGGACCCCACACGACGGGCAAGGCCTGCCTCTACATCAAGCGGCTGTCGGACATCGACCTGAATGTGCTGGAGGAACTCATCGCCGAGTCCCTGATCTACATGCGGACCGCCTATCCGGACTAGGCGTCCTGGCGGCTGGGCGGCTTGCGTGACGGCTTGACCTTGGCGGGCGTGCGCCGACGTCGCCCGGCGGGCCAGATGAAACTCGCGCCCTCCATGACCTCCAGCGGCGCGGCGCCGAGACGGCCGATCAGCTCACGCTCGGTCCAGATCTCAACCCGGCGGCACTCGGCCAGCAGCCGTTCAGCCACCAGCCATGCCTCATGGTCGGCGGCGCAGGGCAGGTCCAGCCCCTGCGTGCGCTCGTCGGCCTCGTTCAACAGCCAGAATTGGTAGTGGCCCATGTCCACGCCTCCGCTCCGTCGACGGACATTATGGGGCGACTGGGTTTCCGGACCGTTGTTGATCAATGACGCGGCGCGGTCAGGCCCCATCCCGCCGCGCCAGCCACAGCGCCAGGGCCCCGACGTCGCCGCCGAACAGCCGGTCGGCCAGGGCCTGGATCTCGGAGTCCACATAGGCGTCGCGGGGGATCGTGGGCCGGTAGAGCTGGCGGCCCTCCGCGCGCTCGGAGGCGATCAGCCCCTTGCGCATCAGCCGGCCCAGCAGGGTCTTCACGGTCGCGCCGCCCCAGCTTTGCACGCTGGTCACCTCGGCGATCAGGGCGGCGAAGGACATCGTCCCTCGCCGCCACAGGGCGCCCAGCACCTCGCTCTCGGCCTCGGTGATGTGCAGGCGCGGGCTCAGGTGCGCAGGACCGCGCGATCGATGCGCGACTCCACCGCCCAGTTGGCGACCACGGCGACCACGCCCGCCATCAGGCCCAGGCTCAGCAGCAGGGCGATCTCCGCCAGGCCCGGCGCGATGACCTTCAGCGGCAGCGGCGTGGCGACATTCGAGACCCCCATGAAGATCATCAGCGCGGTGTAGGCCGCGCCCAGGCAGCCCACCAGCGGTCCGCCCAGCCGCAGGCCCGACAGGAAGGCCGAGCCGCCGGAGAGGTGCGGACCGGAGGTCACCTTGCGCACGCTGACCACCACGGCGGCCACGATGCACAGGATCAGGATCGCCATCATCGACTGGATGATGATGTGGGCGTCGGCGAACACGCCGCCGATGGTCAGGGGTTGCGCGTGCGCCAGGGCCGGCGCGGCGGCGAGCGCGGCGGATGCAGTCAAGATGCGGCCAAGATGGGCCATGGGCGTCCTCCCAGGATTACGTCTGTAGTCAGATGAGACTACGCACGTAATATCGAGAGTCAAGCGCGCACGAAAACGCCGCCGGCCCTCGAGGAGCCGGCGGCGCGATCGTGACGTCCGTAAGATCAGGCGTAGGCCAGGACCTCGCGGCGACGGCGCAGGGCCGAGCCGGCCAGGCCGAAGCCCATGATCATCATCGCCCAGGTGGCCGGTTCCGGAACCGCCGAGAGGGTGATGTTGTCGACATAGCCGCCCAGCGAGTCGGACGAACCGCCCGCGGCGAAGATCAGCTTCTGGCCGGCCGTGGCGTAGAAGCTGCTGTTGGCCGTGCTCCACGAGGTGCCGCCGCCGCCGTTGGCGGTGTAGGTGCCGAGCAGGGTCGTATCCAGGTACACGTCGATGACGTTGCTGGTCGAGCCCACGTTCGGGCGCGGCGAGTAGAGGAAGGACAGGTCGAAGGAGCCCGTCGAGCCCAGGGTGTAGAACATCGAGCTGTTGGCGTGGCTGTCCAGCTCGACGAAGTTCGTGCCGCCGGTCGGGTCGGGATTGCCCGCCGCGTGGTTCTGGATCTCGATGCCGGGACCGGCCAGGGTGGTCCAGCCGTCGGCGGCGCCATAGACGCCCCAGGTGCCGAAGCCCTGGCTGATCGTGCCGTCGTTCTCGAAGTCGGAGAACAGCACCACGGTGGCCGCGCTGGCGGCGTTGGCGGAGAGAAGAGCGGCGGCGGCCGTGGCCCCAGCCAGGATCAGCTTGCGCATTGAAGTAGCCCCGTATCGTTTTGGCCCACAACCAGGGCCTGCAAATGTGTCTTCGCAAGGCTCATGCCAGTCGCGGCGAAGGCGAGCCAGCGCGGACACCCGGGGCGGGAGGGACGGAATCGCGGGGCGGGAAAATTAACCCTAAGCCAAGTCCCGCAAGGCTTTGACCAGGGCGTCCATGTCTGCGGCGTTGTTGACGAAGGACGGCGTCACCCGCACGCAGGCGCCTCTGGCCGGTCCGGCCCGCTCCACGGTGAAGATGCGATGGCGGTCGAACAGGGCCCGGCGGACGGCGACGTTCTGCGCCAGGCTGGTCTGGCCGCTCAACCGGAACGAGGTGATGCCGGCGTGCAGGTCGGCCTCGTCCGGCGTCAGGATCTCGATCCCGGCTTGCCCGCGCAGCGCCAGCGCCCAGCGGTCGCGCAGGTAGCGCAGCCGCCGCGCCTTGGCGGCGAGCCCCACGCTCTCGTGGAAGTCGATGGCGTCGGCCACGGCCAGCACCCCGGCATAGCTCACCGTCCCCGTATGAACCCGCGCGTCGATGGTCGACCCCGGCGCCTCCAGGATCGAGACGTCGATGTCGGGGATGCGGTCCTTGGCGATGTAGACCACGCCCACTCCCAGCGGGCTGCCGATCCACTTGTGCAGGTTCAGCCCCGCGAAGCCGACGCCAAGCTCGCGCAGGGAGAACTCGGTCTGCCCCAGCGCGTGGCCGCAATCCAGCAGCACGTCGACCCCGCGGGCCTTGGCCATCGCCGTGATCTCACCCACCGGCGGGATCAGCCCGGTCCGGTGGCTGAGATGGGTCAGCAGCATCAGCCGCACATGGGGGTTGGCGCTCAGCGCCGCCTCATAGGCGTCGATCAGACCCTGGCGCGTGGCGGGTTCGGGCAGGTCGATCTTCACCACCCGGGCTCCGCGCAGCCGGGCCAGCGACACCATCCCCACCTGCATGGAGTCGTAGTCGAGGTCGGCGTACAGCACCCCGTCGCCGGGCTTCAGCCGGTTGTACCCGCCGATCAGGGTCAGCATGGATTCCGTGCCGCCCCGGGTGAAGGCGATCTCGCCCACATCCACGCCCAGCAGGCCGGCGACCCTGGCCCGCACCTTGGCCACGTCGGCGTTCGCCGTCCCGCGGGTATAGAGCGTGGTCTCGCGGTTCACCCGCGCCAGCTTGGCCTCATAGGCCGCCCGCACCGGCCGCGCCATGGCGCCGAACTGGCCGTTCTCCAACTGGATCACCCCGGCCGGCGGCGGGTCGTACAGCGCCGCCACCCGCGCCCAGTGGTCCTCGTCGCGGGCCAGGGCGTCCAGATCCTGACCTCGCGCGGCTGACAGAGGGGCTGCGACGGCGCCGGCGGCCAGGACGGCGCGGCGGGACAGATCGGTCATGGGCGGGCCTCCGGGCCGAGCCAGTCTCGGTCACCCGCTGGCCAAACGCCAGGCGCGAAAACGCCGCCGGCCTTGGGGGAAGACCGGCGGCGCGATTTCAGGCTAGGCCCGCGTTCAGGCGTAGACGGCGCCCATGCGACGGCGGCGCAGGGCCGATCCGGCCAGGCCGAAGCCCGCGATCATCATCGCCCAGGTGGCGGGTTCCGGAACCGCCGACAGGGTGATGTTGTCCACATAGCCGCCCAGCGAGTCCGAACCGCCGGCGGCGGCGAAGATCAGCTTCTGCCCGGCCGTGCCGCTGAAGGTGGCGCCGGCGCTGCTCCACGAGGTCGCACCGCCGCCGGCGGCGGTGTAGGTGCCGAGCAGGGTCGTATCCAGGTAGACGTCGATGACGTTGCTGGTCGAGCTCACATTGGGACGCGGCGAATAGAGGAAGGTCAGGTCGAAGCTGCCGCTCGAGCCCAGGGTGTAGAACATCGAGCTGTTGGCGTGGCTGTCCAGCTCGACGAAGTTCGTGCCGCCGTCCGGCGACTGCGGCGCGCCGGCCGCGTTGTTCTGCACCTCGATGCCGGGACCGGTCAGCGTGGTCCAGCCGTCGGCGGCGGCGTAGACGCCCCAGGTGCCGAAGGCCTGGCTGATCGTGCCGTCGTTCTCGAAGTCGGAGAACAGGACGACCGTGGCCGCGCTGGCGGCGTTGGCGGAGAGGAGAGCGGCGGCCGCCGCGGCTCCGGCGAGTAGATATTTGCGCATGGATAACCCCCAAAAGGCGAAGTTGACGTAACACGTTCGGCCGCACCGAAATTCATGGTTAACGACCTGTCAACGCCCACTCGCCCGCCGCGCGAGATTGCGCCCTAGGGATTCTCCCAACGCGCGACGGCGCCCAAAAACCGGTCACTCGGCCTTGACCGCCGCAAGCCCGACTAGGGCCGATAGACCTTCGGCGTCAGCCGTCCGATCCGGCCCTCCAGCCGCGCCACGGCGGCCTTGTCGGCCTTCAGGGTCTCGGGCGTGGCGCTCATCACCATGTCCCACAGCCGGAACTCCAGCCAATCCTTCTGCTCGGCCTTGGCGGCGATATACATGTCGAGGAATTCCTCGTGCCGCTTCAGCCAGCCATAGACCTGCTTGGAGGACGGCATCTTCGGGTCCTTGACGATGGCGCTCACCGCCTCGCCTCGGGCCACGCGCGCGCAGAACCGCTTGGCCCAGGCCCGGTCATAGCTGCTCTTCTTGCCCGACACCCAATGGCGGCGCAGCCCCAGCTTGATCTCGTGCGGCACGCGCCAGGCGTCGGCCACATGCTTGCCGCGCCGGTTGTTGACCTTGCCCTGGGCCAGATGCGCCCGCACCGCGTCGTACATGGCGGCGAATTCCGGCTGCACCTTCCGCCAGTGAAATATGGTGGCGTACGAGGGCATGTCCGGATCGGCTGCGATGGAGGCGATGGTCTCGCCCACCTCCATCCGCGCGCAGATCACCTCGCCGATCTCACGCCGATACTGCGAGCCCACCGCCCCGCTGCGATGATCCATCCCCGGCACGCGGCGATCGCGCGGCGGGATCCAGCGGTCGGCGAAGTTGTAGGTCACGTCCCGAAGCTTAGCCGCACAAGTCGAGCGATGCAAGAACAAAAGCAGAACATCTTGATCACGAGCGGGAAGGGACGGCCAGGCGGAGGTGCGGCGAGCGATGCTATCGAGGTCGTGGGCGCCCCCTAGCCAGGCCGCCGAGCGCAAGCGCCCTTAGAGCCCGCTCGCGAACAGGTCCACCTTGCCGATCTGCACGCCCTTTGCCCGCAGGATCCCGTAGGCGGTCGAGAGGTGGAAGAAGAGGTTGGTGGTGGCGAACACCGACAACCACTGGCCCGCGGGCAGGGTGGGCTCCATGCCTGTCCCGATCATGAAGGTGACCGGGACCTCGTCGCGCTCGGCGAACTCGGCCTGCGTCCGCGCCGCCAGCCAGGTCTTGGCCGCCCCGATGGCCGCGCGGAACCCCGCCGCGTCCAGGCTGTCGACCACATCGGCGGGCACGGCCAGCCCCGCCGCCCGCGCCGGCCACTGCTGGGCGAAATTGACCACCACCATC
>NZ_JANOCX010000452.1:0-1791 GCF_031412415.1 Phenylobacterium sp. | reverse complement strand
CTTAGCCGCGGCGGCCTACGTCTATCTGCTGCGCGAGGGCCTGGGGGCGCGGCTGGCCGCCCGCGGGGGGCCGCTCTACGTCTTCTTCTACAACAAGTGGTTCTTCGATGAGCTCTACCAGGCCACCTTCGTGAAGGGCGCCAAGGCTCTGGGCGATCTCTTCTGGAAGGGCGGCGACCAGAAGATCATCGATGGCTTCGGCCCTGATGGTGTCTCGGCGGTGTCCTACGCGGTGGGCCGGGCGACCGGCCGGGCCCAGACCGGCTACGTCTATCACTATGCCTTCGTGATGCTGCTCGGCGTGGCGGGACTGCTGTCCTACGCGCTCTGGGCCTGGGCTTGAGGGGGGACGAACCGATGACCGGCATGCTCTCCCTGATCACTTTCGCCCCGCTGCTGGGCGTGGCGGCCATCCTGCTGCTGCGCGCGGCCTCCAAGGACGAGGCCCGCGTCGTCGGCGCCTCCAAGTGGATCGCCTTCGTCACCACCCTGGCCACCCTGGCGCTCTCGGTGCTGCTGGTGGCCGAGTTCGACCCGGCCAATCCGGGCTTCCAGTTCGTGGAGGACGCGGCCTGGTTCGCGGGCATCCACTACCGCATGGGCGTGGACGGGATCTCGATCCTGTTCGTGCTGCTGACCGCCTTCCTGCTGCCGATCTGCATCGCCGCCTCCTGGACGACGATCGAGAAGCGCGTGCCGGAATACATGGTGGCCTTCCTGGTGTTGGAAACCCTGGTCATCGGGGTGTTCTGCGCCCTGGACCTGGTGCTGTTCTACGCCTTCTTCGAGTTCGGCCTGGTGCCGATGTTCCTGATCATCGGCATCTGGGGCGGCAAGAACCGGGTCTACGCGGCCTACAAGTTCTTCCTCTACACCCTGCTAGGTTCGGTCCTGATGCTAGCGGCGATCCTCGCCATGATCGGGATCGCCGGGACATCCTCGATCCCCGAGCTGATGGTCTACAAGTTCGCGCCCGAGCTGCAGACCTGGCTGTGGCTGGCTTTCTTCGCCTCCTTTGCGGTGAAGATGCCCATGTGGCCGGTCCACACCTGGCTGCCCGACGCCCACGTCGAAGCGCCCACAGCGGGCTCGGTGATCCTGGCCGGTATCCTCCTGAAGATGGGCGGCTACGGCTTCCTGCGCTTCAGCCTGCCGATGTTCCCGCAAGCCTCGGACTACTTCACCCCGCTGGTCTTCGCGCTCAGCGTCATCGCCGTCGTCTACACCTCGCTGGTCGCCTTCCGTCAGACCGACATCAAGAAGCTGATCGCCTATTCGTCCGTGGCCCTCATGGGCTTCGTGACCATGGGCATCTTCGCGGGCAATGCGCTGGGCATCCAGGGGGCGATCTTCCAGATGCTGAGCCACGGGGTGATCTCCGGCGCGCTCTTCCTCTGCGTCGGCGTCGTTTATGACCGCATGCACACCCGCGAGATCGCCTTCTATGGCGGCCTCGTGCATCGCATGCCCTGGTATGCGGCGACCTTCATGCTGTTCACCATGGGCAATGTCGGCCTGCCGGGCACCTCGGGCTTCATCGGTGAGATCACCACCATGGTCGGCGTCTACCTGGACGGCGGTCGTGGCCGCCACCGGCGTGATCTTCTCGGCGGTCTATGCGCTCAGCCTCTACCGCCGGGTCATCTTCGGTGAGATCACCAATCCAACGCTGGCCGACATCACCGATCTCGATTGGCGAGAAGTGGCGATCTTCGCCCCGCTGATCGCGTCCACCCTGTACCTCGGCGTCTATCCGGCCGCCGTCCTCGATCTGACCCAAGCCTCGGTCGA
>NZ_JANOCX010000451.1:0-12047 GCF_031412415.1 Phenylobacterium sp. | reverse complement strand
CCTCCTCCGCCCCCGCCCCCGCCGCCTCCCCCGCCTCCGCCGCCGCCCCCGCCGCCTCCGCCGGCGTTCGTGGCCAAGGAATTCATCGTCTACTTCCCGTTCGATCAGTACGTCCTGACGCCGGAAGCCCAGACGGTGGTGCAGGAAGCCGCGAGCTACGCCAGCGCCGGTAACGCCACCCGCGTGATCGTGGTCGGCCACACCGACTCCTCGGGTTCGGACGCCTACAACGCCCGCCTGTCGGAACGCCGCGCCAAGGCCGTCGCCGATGCGCTGGTTGGTCTGGGCCTCGGCCAAGACAAGCTGCAAGTCGACTGGAAGGGCGAAACGCAACTCGCCGTTCCGACCGGCGACGGCGTGAAAGAACCGCTGAACCGCCGCTCGACGATCGACATCAACTTCTAAGATCTCGATCTTCAGCGACGTAGCTGACGACAGGGAGCCCGGCCGAAAGGCCGGGCTCTTTTGTTTGGCCTAGCAGCCTTCCCTGGCGATCCGCGTTCCTAGCGATGCGACGCAACCGGGGGGCCGCATGACGCTACAACAGGGCCTTGCGTTCGGCCTGATCGGCCTGACGATCGCCGCCTTCATCTGGGGCCGCTTCCGCTATGACGTGATCGCCGTCTGCGCCCTGCTGCTGGGCGTGGTCCTCGGCGTCGTCCCGGCCGACAGGGCGTTCGAAGGCCTCTCCAACGACATCACCATCATCATCGGCGCGGCCCTGATCGTCAGCGCGGCCTTCGCGCGATCAGGCATCATCGAGGCCGTGCTGCGCCCCCTGGTTCCGTACCTGAAGACCGAGCGCAGCCAGGTGCCCGTGCTGACCGCCGCCGTCACCCTGCTGTCGACGGCGACCAAGAACGTCGGCGCCCTGGCGATCCTGATGCCCGTGGCCTTGCAGATCGCCCGGCGCACCGGCGCCTCGCCCTCCCGACTGCTCATGCCCATGGCCTTCGGCGCCATGCTGGGCGGGGTGGTGACCCTGGTGGGCACGGCCCCCAACATCATCGTCTCCCAGGTCCGCGAGGAGATCCTGGGCAAGCCGTTCGGCATGTACGACTACGCTCCGGTCGGCATCGGCCTGGCCTTGCTCGGCCTCGTCTATCTCAGCCTGGCCTACCGCATCCTGCCCAAGGGGCGAGCCCCCGCGGCCAATATCGAGGCGGCGCTCGCCGCCAACGCCTACTTCACCGAGGTCGGGGTCCCGGACGACTGGACCGTGGCCAAGTCCCGCATCGCCGACCTCCATGCGCTGGCCCACGGCGAGGTGGCGATCATGGCGCTGCGCCGCGACGGCAAGCGGATCGCCCGGCCCCATGCCAATGTGAAGGTCCGCCCGGGCGACACCCTCCTGTTGCAGGGCGAACCCCAGGCCTTGGACGACCTGATCAAGCGCGCCAAGCTGCGGCTGATGCGGTCGGACCGCCCCGTGACCATGGAGCAGCCGACCGAGGAGGTCCGCATCCTGGAGGTGGTCGTGGGCGCGGAGTCCGGCCTGATCGGCCGCTCGGCCCAACAGCTCGACCTCTACGGCCAGCACGGGGTCAACCTGCTGGCGGTCAGCCGCTCCGGCTACAGTCTCAAGCAGCACCTCAATCGGGTGCGGCTGCGGGCGAGCGACATCGTGGTGCTGCAGGGCGGTGAGCGCAGCCTGCCGGGCGCGCTCTCGGCCCTGGGCCTGCTGCCGCTGGCCGAGCGCGAGATGCGCCTGGGCGGCATGCGCCACCGCATCGCCCCGGCCGCCATCCTGGCCTGCGCCATGATCCTGGTGGCCTTCCAGGTCGCCCCGGTCGCCATCGCCTTCTTCGGCGCGGCGGTTCTGATGGTGGTGGTGGGCTCGATCCGCATGCGCGAGGCCTACGCCGCCATCGACGGCCCGCTGATCATCCTGATCGCCGCCATGATCCCGGTCTCCGGCGCCATCGAGACCACCGGCGGCGCCGACCTGATCGCCGACTGGCTGTCGTCGGTGTTCCGGGGCCAGGAGCCGATGATCGCGCTCATCTCGATCATGGCCGTGGCCATGGCCGCCACGCCGTTCCTGAACAACGCCGCCACCGTGCTAATCGTGGCCCCCGTGGGCGCCAGCCTGGCGCAGAAGCTGGCGCTCAACCCCGACCCGTTTCTGATGGCCGTGGCCCTGGGGGCGGCCTGCGACTTCCTCACCCCCATCGGCCACCAGTGCAACACCCTGGTCATGGGACCCGGCGGCTACAGGTTCAGCGACTACGCCCGCCTGGGCGCCCCGCTGACCCTGCTGATCCTCATCCTCGGCGGCCCGTTGATTGCCTGGTTCTGGCCGCTGACGGCGGCCTAACCCTTGCGCAGGCGGTTGTGCATGGCCGTGGCGGCGACGGCGGCTTCGCCTGTCGCGACTGCGATCTGATTGAGGCCGCGCACCACGTCGCCAGCGGCGTAGAGGCCTTCGACGGACGTCATCTGATGGTCGTCGACGACCAGATTTCCGTCGTCGTCCGTCTTGGCTCCGCAGGCCAAGGCCAGGGCCGATTGGGACTTGCACCCCAGGGCCAGATAGAGGTGATCGAACGTCTGCTCCGTTCCGTCCCGGCCCGCCCAGTGGGCGGCGGTGTCGGTGAAGCTGATGCCCCCCGCGCCCTCGCCGACCACGCTCACCCTGTCCGAATAGTCCTTCAGGAACGCCGCCTCGCGCTGGGCCAGGTCGCCGTCCCCCATGACGCCGATGCGGGCGTCGATCGCTTCGAAGGCGTCGCAGATCGGGCACATCCGCACCACGCTGCGTCGGATCGCCGCCTCCAGTCCCTCGATATCCGGCAGCCGGTCGACCACGCCCGTGGCCAGCAGCGCCGTCCGGGCCTGGACCACGCCGCCCGCGCCTGACAGTTCGAACAGCCCGTCCGCCAACTTCAAACGCTCGGCGCGCGCCTCACGAATTTCCAGGCCGAACTGCGCGGCCTGTTCGGTCAGCCGCCGCAACAGCTCGGGGCCGCCGACGCCATTGGGAAAGCCGGGCGTGTTGTGGCTGCGGGGGATCCAGCTGGCGCGTGATGGTCCGGCGCTCAGGATCAGAACCCGGCGCCTGAACCGCGCCAGATAGATGCCGGCTGTCAGCCCGGCCGGGCCCGCGCCGATGATGACCGCGTCGTAGAGGTCCACGCCGCCCTTGGTGCTCGTCATGTCGTGGATCCCGCTTGGCGCTGAGGCCTGGCGCTATAACGCCCACCTCGCCGAAAGGGCGCCGCCTAGCGTGGCCTCGCCATGAGGTGCTCCGCCAGCGCGTGGTAGGCGGGCAGGGAGATGGGGTCCATGTTCGGGTTGGCCGCCAGGGGGAACGAGGCGAACCGCACGATGATCATCTCCGCCTTCGGATCGACGTAGCAGGCCTGGCCATGCACCCCGCGCGCCATATAGGCGCCGTGGGCGTTGTGACTGACCCACCACTGGTCGTGATAGCTCCAGCCGGGCAGGGTCTTGTAGCCGGCCGGCGCGAACTTGGCGCGGTCGCCGCCCTTGGCGATCCCCGCGACCACGGTGGACGGGACCACCTGGCGTCCGTTGAACGACCCGCCCCGCCGCATCATCTCGCAGAACCGCGCGAAGTCGCGCAGCCGCAGGTTCAGGCCTCCGGCCGCGTAGGCCGCGCCGACCGAGTCGACCTGCATGTAACCGTCGCCCTCCATGCCCAGCGGCGCCCACAGCCGTTCGCTCAGCACCTGCGCCAGCGGCTGGCCCGTGGCCCGGCTGACCAGCCACCCGACCACCTCGGTGTTGGGCGACTTGTAGGAAAACGCCGCCCCGTGCTCGCCGGCCTTCTTCAGGGTCTTCAGATAGTCGAACGAGGTCTTGGGCCCGCTGTAGCCCGCCGGCCGCGGCAGCAGGCCGCCCGCCCGCACGAAGTCCCAGGCCGGGGAGTTGGGGTCTGAATAGACCTCGGAATAGGCCAGGCCCGTGGTCATATCCAACACCTGGCCGACCGTGGCGTCGCCGAAGGCGCTGTCCTTCAATTCGGGGATGTAGCGGGTCACCGGCGCGGCGGGATCGAGCTTGCCCTCGGCGACCAGCATGGCCGCCAGGGTTCCCACGAACGACTTGGTGACCGAGTGGGCGATGTGCTGGCCCTGGGGCTTCAGCGCTCCGAAATAGCGCTCGTAGGCGATCTTGCCCCGGTGCATCACCAGGATGCCGTCGGTGTAGTTGGCCGCCACCGAAGCGCCCCAGGTCATCGGCGCGTCGCCCACCAGGGGCTGGAAGCTCACGGCGTCCAGGTCGGCCCGCTCGGCGCGGGGCAGGGCGCTGACCGGCCCGTCGCCCCGCGACACCTCCACGGTCGGAAACAGCTGCCGCCAGTTGGAGAAGGTCCAGCGGATCTGCGGAAACTGCAGGAAGCTGCTGTCCTCGAAGCGGATTATCCGCTCCGGCGGCGGGGGTGCGCCCACCATCCAGCCCATGGCGACCGGGTCGCTGGCCGCCGCGTCCGGGAAGCTCGACGGCGCCTGCGCCGCGGCCGGGGCCGCAATCGCTGCCGCCAGCATGAGAGCCAGAATAGATCGCTTCACCGCCACCTCCCCATCATCGCTACTCATTAAGTCTCATTTTGCAAGCAATTCGGCAAGCCGCCATCGCGTCATCGCCCGGGCGGTCGTCAGGGATGTACGCGGAGGATTCCTGCGCATATCAGAGGCGTCTTGTCGTAAGGCGAGGCGGCTGGCCGCCCAGCGACATCCTCATGGACGGGCTGCGCCCGACGGTTCCGCGATGAGCTTTCCGTTCTCCGACGCCCTGCGAACGACGCTGTCGGCCCGATGCCGCGACTTCCCGCGCATCGCCTATGAGGGCGGCGATCTGAAGCCCGCCGCCGTGGCCATCACCCTGGTCCAGACCGACGACGGGTCAGGCCAGGCCGCCTTCCTGCTCACCCGCCGCGCGGCCCGCATGCGCGCCCACGCCGGACAGTGGGCCCTGCCTGGCGGCCGCTGCGATCCCGGCGAAACCCTGGAGCAGGCCGCCCTGCGCGAGCTGGAGGAGGAGCTGGGCCTCAGCCTGCCGCCGCAGAACATCCTGGGCGTCCTCGACGACTATCCCACCCGATCGGGCTACGCGATCACCCCGGTCGTCGCCTGGCTGGACGATGCCGGCGCCCTGGCGCCCAACCCGGACGAGGTCGCTTCCGTCCACCGTATCCGCCTCGACCACATGCACGCCGACGATGCGGTGACCTTCGAGACGATCCCGGAAAGTCCACGCGCCCTGATCCGCCTGCGGGTTGGCGACCAGGATCTCCACGCCCCCACGGCCGCCCTGATCTACCAGTTCCGCGAACTGGTCGCCGGCCGCGTCACCCGCGTCGCAGACCTGGAGCAGCCGGTGTTCGCCTGGCGCTGATCGGCGCCTGGATGCGCCTCACCTCAAGTGACGCTCCAGGAACGTCAGCAGCTTGCGCCACCCTGCCGCCTGGGCCTGAGCGTCCAGCTTGGCGTCGCCGCCCTGCAGCCGCCCGGTCGGTCGCTGGAAGGCCGTGGTCGGCGCCCAGCCCGTGCCCAGCACCTGATGGCCCGTCGGCGAGATCTCGACCTCGACGGGCCGATCGTAGCCCGCCGAGGTCAGCCGCGCCTGGATTTGCTCCACCGAATAGGCCGAGGGCCACATGCCGTCGTCGATCCCGGCCACCAGCATCACTGCCGCGCGGCTGGCTTCGAGGGGGATGGTCGCGGCCGGCACGTCGGCGGCGTAGAGGGCCAGGGATTCCAGATGCGGTTCGGTCAGGCGCGAGCGCCCGTTGGCCTTGCGCGCCGCAGTCCCCCGGCGCTCGGCCGCCACGCTCCAGCGCACGAACGGCAAGGGCTTGCCCGCGAGGGTCCAGGACGAGGTCGCGGGTCGCACCGGCGGGTCCTGGGGTATCCCTTCCCAGACCACATGGCTGGGGGCGAAGGCCGCCACCGCGTCGATCCAGGGATAGGTCGCCGCTGCGATCAGGGCCAACTCCGCCCCCTTGGACATCCCGATCACCGCGATCCGCTCGGCGTCGACCCCGGACTGGCGCGCCAGCCATCGGCGGGCCGCCGCAATCGCCTCGAGGGGAATCTCCTCGAGATTGGGGGGCAGGGCGGCCAGGTCGGGTTCGTCGCCCTGGAAATAGCCGAGGCCCAGCGTGGCGTAGCCCCGCGAGGCCAGGATCGGCGCGAGCGACCGGGCGGTGTAGAGCCCGCCCTCCGACCCGCCCAACAGGATCACGGCCGGTCGTACGGAGCCTGGGCCATGGCCCGCGAACACGCCGACCACCCCGTCCTCGCGCACATCGCGAACCCTCACCCCCGGCGCGGCGGTCGCCAGCCGCACCTGGCGGCTCGCCACCGTCGCGCCGTTGCTCTCAAGGTTCAGAGTGACATCCTCAGACGCCTGCGCCGCGCTCGCGCTGTCCGGCACGCGGGTCATCGACCAGAACAGCCCCGAGGCGTCGGCGCCGCCATAACTCGAGCCGGCCAGCGGCGCATCGCGGCGGGTGTCGACCACGCCGTCGGCGCCGGCGGTGAAACGCGCCTGCCCGGCAAACGCCTCCGAGCCTGTCGGATATCGGCCCCACCGACGCCCGGCGTGCAGCGTGATCACCTGTCCCGGCGCCAGGCCGGTGACCCGCACCACCACCTCGTCGCCCTCGATCGCCTCAGCAGGCGACACCTCGATGGCGGGCGTGGCGGACACGGGGCCGCCAGCCAGGGCCAGGACGAAAGCCGGGAGGATCAACCAGCGCATGGCCGACGCTCTCACCGGCCACGCGGGCTGTCAAAGCCGTGGCGCGAGATCACCCGTTGACCCGGCCCCTGGGGTCGCCCCGATACGTCTCGAGGTCAGCGAACAACGAGGTGATTCGTGAGCCCTTCCGCCCAGGTCCTCAACCCATCCGAAGCCGCCCGGCGGCTCGGCGTCTCCGCCAAGGCCCTGCGGCTTTATGAGCAGCGCGGGCTGGTCACTCCGATTCGCACCGCCGCGGGCTGGCGCGCCTATGGCCCGGCCGAGATGGCCCGTGCCGCCGAGATCGCCGCCCTACGTGCGCTTGGCCTCAGCCTGGCCCAGGTGGCCCGCGTGCTGGCCGGCGATCCCCAGGGGCTGGAACCGGCCCTGGCCACGCACCAGGGCGCGCTCGAAGCTCAGATCCGCGGGCTCGCCGTCGCCATCGAAAAGGTCCGCGCCCTGCGCGCCGACCTCGCCCAGGGCCGGACCCTGGCCAGCGAGGACCTGGCGCGCCTGTTCGGCCCCGCAGCCGATCTGCAGGTCGCCTTCGACCTGCCCTGGCCGTGGGGTGGCGAGAGGTTCGAGCTGCGCGACATCGCCCCCATCACCTACATCGTCGGCCCGCTCGGCTGCGGCAAGACGCGGCTGGCCCTGCGCCTGGCCGACGAAATCCCCGGCGCCGCCTTCGTGGGGCTCGACCGGGCGGACGATGACGGTGCTGCCGCCCACGCCCGGCTCGCCGCCGATCCGACGCTCAAGGCCCGCGTCGATCAGGCCCTGGCCTGGATTGTCGAGGACGGCGCGACCCCGTCAAACGCCCTCACCGCCCTGCTGACCCGCCTCGAGGACGACGGCCCCTCCGCCCTGGTGGTCGACATGGTGGAACAGGGCCTGGACGAACCCGCCCAGGCGGCGCTGATCGCCCAACTGCGCCGACGTGGTCCCGCCGCGCGGCCGCTGTTCCTGATGACCCGCTCCAACGCGCTCCTGGATCTGGCCGCCGTCGGTCCCGACGAGGCGATCCTGCTCTGCCCCGCCAACCACAGCCCGCCCAGTCGCGTGGCCCCCTATCCCGGCGCGCCGGGCTACGAGGCCGTCGCCACCTGCCTGGCCCCGCCGGACGTGCGGGCGCGCACCGAGGGCGTCATCGCGTGGCGCCCTGAGGTGGCGTGAGCCCTCACCCCATTCGGTGCAGGGCGCACAGCTTGTTGCCGTCCGGATCGCGCAGATAGGCGAGGTACAGCTTGCCCATGCCGCCTTGGCGCACGCCGGGCGGCTCCTCGATCGACACGCCGCCGGCCGCCACGCCCGCGGCGTGCCAGGCGTCGGCCTGTTCCGGCGAATTGCAGGCGAAGCCGATGGTCCCGCCGTTGGCGAAGGTGGCCGCCTCCCCGTCGATCGGCTTGGAGACCGAGAACACGCCGGTCGGCGTCATGTAGAAGATCCGGTGTCCGTCGACCCTGGCCTCCGGCACGCCCAGCGTACCCAGCACCGCGTCATAGAACGCCTTGGCCCGGTCCAGGTCGTTGGTCCCGATCATGATGTGCGAAAACATTCCGTACGTTCCTCTGCCCTTGGCGCCGCGGGGCGGTTCCGCCCTCTTGCGGTCACGCTTAGCATTCCCGCCGGCGGCTTGCGAACCCCCCGCGCTGATCAGAAGAACAGCTTGCGCACCGACAGCCGCACCGATCGCCCGACCGGGTCCAGCAGGTCGGGCTGATAACTGATCGGGGTGACGCCGGCCGCGGTGGTGACGTCCTGGCGGCTGTCGAACAGGTTGTCGATCGACAGGGTGGCGCGCGCGCCGCGCAGCCAGCGTTGCTGACGGGCGATGGGCAGCATCCCCAGGTCGGCGAACAGCCGCAGGTTCACGGTGGTCTGGTCGGAGAACTCCAGGTCGTCGCCCAGCCCGGCGCCCATCACCCGCGTGGCGCTCTGCCACTTGGTGTTCATGGCCACGCCCATGCCGTTACGGGTGTAGTTGGCCTGCAGGTCCACCTGATGGCGCGAAGAGCCGCCGCCGGCCCCGATGGCCGCCCCGTCCAGCAGATCCAGTTCGGCCAGGCCCGGCCGGATCAGGATGTCATCCCGGAACGCCATCGTGTGATAGAGGCCGACCTGGAACACCCCGCCGCGCGGACCTCCGCCGCCGCCGAAGCCGCCGCCACGCCCGCCGCCTCCGCCGCCCCTGCCCATTCCGCCGCCGCCCGGACCCCGACCCTCGAAGCCGGAAGGGCCGCGCTCAGGGCTCGGCGGCGTGTCCGGCGCCCCCTCGGGCGTGGGGGTCTGCGCCTGCCCGGGAGCGCGGGCTGGAGCGCCCTCGGGCCGAGGCGGCCCGCCCTCGCCACGGCCGCGACGCTCGCGCATCGCCGCCAGGGCCTCGGGGCTCGGTTGCGGGCCGACGGGACGCGAATAGGTGAAGCCCCAGCGCAGTTCGTCGCGCGACTGGCGCGCGAAGTTCACCGGCCGGGCGTCGATCTGGGTCAGCACCCCGTTGGCGTCGCGGACGAAGCGGTCGGGGAAGGCGGCCTCCACCTGGGTCGAGGCCGAGGGGAAGGCCACGATGGCGTTCTCCGTGCGGGTGGAGACGTAGTTGGCCTGGAGGGTCAGGTTGGTCTGGTCGAAGGGCTTATAGGTGACGCCCAGCTTGAAGACGTCGCGCTGCCCGGCGTCCAGGTCGCGCGACCCGCCGGTGATCCGGATGACCTCCGCCGTCTGGCCCGTCGCCAGGTCGAACACCCGCACCCCTGGCGTCGCCGTCACGGGGTCGCCAAGCTGGTTGATGCTCGGCGCCTGGTCGGTCCGCGTGAACGAGGCCAGCACGCGCAGCGGCTTGGCCGGCGTCCAGTTCAGCCCGCCGCCCACCGTCCGCAGATCGCCGAAATCCGAGAGGTGCTGGTAGTTGAGATTGAGGTTGCCGGACAACCTTCCGATCGTTTCGCCCAGGCCCTCGCCCGCCAGCGTGAGGGGCGCGTCGAAACTGGCCTGAAGCTGGCCGATGCTGCGGCTGAGCTCGCTGGACTGGCTGACGCCGGCGCGCAGCGCCTCGCTCTCCAGCTCGACGGTCGAAACCCGGCCCGTCAGGGTGGCGCTGACCCGGCCGGCCGGCAATTCCCAAAGGGCCCGGTTCAGGACGATGTCGGACTGCGCCGATGTGCTCGTCGACTTGGTGTGGTCGGTATAGGCCAGGCCGCTCAGGGCGCGGTCGGTGTCGGTATCGGCGACCGTGCGCGCGATCTCGCCGGTGTAGGACCACTGCCATCCGGCATAGGCGCCGCTGGCGGCGGCGGCCAGGCTGGCGTTGTCCGACTGCGAGCGGCGGATCAGGGCCTGGGTCGAGAAGGGCGAGAGGCCCAGCTTGCCCTCGCTGTCGGTGGATTCGAACACCCCGTTCAGCGTACCCGACACCCCATTGCCCAGTGGCCGGGCGTAGACGCCGTTCAGCGCCAGGCTCCGAGACTCCGACTGCAGCGTGCGGAACGCCCCGTCGGCGCCCGAGAGGCCCCGGTCGCTCTCCAGGATCGGATCGACGTCGCTGATCCGGGCGTCCAGGGTCAGCCGCTGGCCGCGCTGGATGCGCAGCAGGGCGCCATGCGCCGAGGCCGTGCCGATCCCGCTGTCCTGGGTCGGGGTCGAGACCGAGCCCTCCGCCAGCCAGGCTCGGAACCGCTGGCGCAGCACCATGTTCACGACCTTCTGGTCGGCGGGGTAGCCGTACTTCAGCGCCACCTCTTCGGGTAGAATCTCGACCCGCGCGATGGCTTCCGTCGGCAGGTCGCGGATCTCGGCGAAGCCCGAGGCGCGGGCGCCGTTGATCAGCACCACGGGCCGGCCTCCGCCACCCTGTCCGCTCTGGGTCTGCGGCGCCAGGGCCTCCAGCAGTTCGGCGACGCTGGCGGCGCCATAGGCGCGGATCTCGCGCTGCGACAGGGTCACCTCGGGCGTGATGTCGCCGGCCACCGAGCCTGGCAGTGTGCGCACGCCGGCGACCACCACCAGTTCCTCGACCTCGAACGCCTCGGGATCCTGCTCCTGGGCCAGGGCGGGAGCTGCGGTCAGGGCGGCCATCGCCACGCCGGCGAGCAGTCGAACAATCAGGCCGGCCGAACGGCGGCCGGGGACGCGGGGGGAACTCAAAATCTTGACCTTGTGGCGTAAGCGGGAGGAACGGGTCCTAAGAACCCTTCCGCTCCTGAACGCGCGATGAGCGGAAATCCGTCGAGCCCGTTCACCTTCACCCGTCGACAAGGCGCCGGCGGCCGTCAGACGCCGTCGCGACTTACGTCGTCGTCGAGGTCGCCCAGCCAGGCGACCAGCTTGAACATCGATCCCATCCAGCCGTGCGTGTGGCTGGCGAGCGAGACGTCGTTCTTGAGATCGGCGTGGGTGAAGGTGAGCTCGGTGCCGCCCGCCATGGGTGCAAGGTCGCACTCGATGCGCGAGACGCGCCCCAGCTCCTCCGGCTCGCCGCCGAGCACCCAGCGCCAGCTCATGGCGATGCGGCGCGGCGCAACGACCTCCAGATACTCCCCTTGAACCTCGTGCTCCCGCCCGTCCAGGGTCTGGAACCGAACGCGGAACGCCCCGCCCACGCGGGGATCGACCTCGGCCACCACCACGGGCAGGTCGTCGGGGCCCCACCAGGCGCCCACACCGTCGGGGGTGGTCAGGGCCTCGAACACGATGGATGGGCGGGCGCGGATCCGTCGCACCAGGGTCAGGCTGGTGGTCATTCGCGCACCGCCCCGGCTTCCCGCGCCTCGGCATAGGCCGCCAGCCGATCCAGGGCCGGCGACCAGAACCGGTCATAGCGGCTCAACCAGTCGCGGGCCTCACGCAGCGGCTCGGGCGACAGCCGGACCGCGACCGTGCGCCCCTGCTTGGAGCGCGAGATCAGGCCGGCGTCCGACAGCACGTCCAGGTGCTTCATCACCGCCGGCAGCTTGATGGGGAACGGCGCGGCCAGGGCCGTGACCGACAGGCTCTCGGCCTGTTCCAGCCGCGCTAGGATCGCTCGCCGGGTGGGGTCGACCAAGGCGGCGAAAACCCGGTCAAGCTCTCGATGCTGATAGTTCACCATACAGCAAACTGATAAGATCGAAGCTGGGCTGTCAAGTTGAAATCCAGTTTGACGCGCGCGGGCCGGGCTCTCAACCTGCGCTCCGCTCGGAGGCAATCGGCATGACGCCCAGGATCGACCGCCGCGGCCTCGTCGCCGGCTTGACCACCGCCGTGCTCGCGCCGCCGGCCTTCGCACGGCCCAGGGCCAAGTCGCTGTTCGACGGCAGGAGCCTCGACGGCTGGACCCCCGTCGGCGACGCCAACTGGGGCGTCCGCGA
>NZ_JANOCX010000450.1:0-1809 GCF_031412415.1 Phenylobacterium sp. | reverse complement strand
CCAAGGCTGCAGGAAATCCCGAGAGCGGGCGCGCAGGTCGCGCCATTCAGGATAGTCGGTCGCGCGCGGAGGTCGAAGGCGTACGCCATCACCCTCGATTCGCAGCCCACTCTCAGGGGCGATCCAATCCAGCAGCGCCATGGGCTGAAAATCGCGGGATTTCGGCGGACGTCAACCCGTGACCCGTTTTAGCGCGTTGTAGGCCGCGCTCGGCGCCCATCTCGAGGCGATGGGCAGGCTGGTGGGCGGCGGTTAGGCGAACAGCGCTTGGCGGAAGGCGTCGGCCGCCTTCAGCGCCGCCTTAGGCCCCAGAACACTGACGGCGCAGCGGCCGGGCGCCAGCATGGTCGAGCCCAGGGTTTCGAGGTCAGCGGCGGTCACCGCGTCGATCTGCTCGGCCAGGTCGGCGGGCCGTAGGGTCTCGCCGAACAAGAGCACCTGGCCCGCGGCCTGCTCGGCGCGAGCCAGGCAGGACTCGCGCGCCATGAACATCGAAGCCTTCAGTTGCGCCTTGGCGCGGGCGAGCTCGGGGGCGGTCACGCCCGCGGCCATGCCTTGGATCTCACCGGCCGCGACACGGGCCAGTTCGGCGGCGTCCTTGGCCGCGCAGCCGGCGAACACGCCCAGCAGGCCGGTGTCGGCATAGGTTTCGGAATAGGCGTCGACCGCATAGGCCAGGCCGCGCTTCTCCCGAGCCTCCTGGAACAGTCGCGAGGCCATGCCGCCGCCCAGGATCTCGGCGTAGAGCCGCAGGGCGAAGTACCGCTCGTCGCGCACGCCGACGGCCGGCAGCAGGAAGACCAGATTGGCCTGCTCCAGCGCCTTGGCGGCGGTCTGGGCGCCGCCCTGGAAGATCGCCGGCGCCGGCGCCGGCGCGCCCTGACCGCTGGCGGCGCCGAAGTCGCGCTCGGCCAAGGCCAGGAGTTCGTCTTCGTCCACCGCGCCCGCGGCGGCGATGATCAGGCTGTCGGGCGCGTAGATCGCCGCTCGCCAGTCCGACAGCGCTTCGGGCGTCGCGGTGGCGATGGAGGCGTCTGTGCCCAGGATCGGCCGGCCCAGGGGCTGGTCTTCATAGGCCGCGGCCTGGGCCATCTCGAAGACGATGTCGTCGGGGGTGTCGGCGGCCTCGGCGATCTCCTGGCCGACCACCTGGATCTCGCGGGCCAGGTCGCCCCGGTCCATCGTTGGCCGCTGAATCAGGTCGGCGATCACCGCGCTGCCGAGGTCGAGGCCGCCTTTCAACGCCCGGACCTGGAAGCTGGTGCGCTCATATCCCGTGGCGGCGTTGAGCTGGCCGCCCTCGGCCTCGATGACCTCCACGATGTCGCGGGCCGAACGATCGCCCGCGCCCTTGAAGACCATGTGCTCCAGCAGGTGCGACCAGCCCGAGCGCGCCTCGTCCTCGAAGCGCGCGCCACGGCCGGCGACCACGGACAACGCCAAGGTCTCGAGGCCGTCGATGGGATCGCAGACGACCCGCACCCCGTTGCTCAGCGTGTGGACGCTAGGCAGGCGCCCGGCCTTCGGCGAAGGCCAGGACATAGGCCTTGATGGCGTCGGCGTCGGCCGGCAGGTGATCGTAGCGTTCGGCCCGACCCGCCAGATGAGCGGCGGTGGCGGGCATGGCCGGGGTCTCGCCCGTGGCCGCGGCCACGGTGTCGGGGAACTTGGCCGGATGGGCGGTCGACAGCACCACGACGGGACCGGTGACGCGGGAGGCGCGGAGGCCGGCCACGGCGACGGCGGTGTGGGGGTCGATGAGCTCGCCGGTTTCGCGCAGGGTGGAGACGATGGTCCGCGCCGTCTCAC
>NZ_JANOCX010000449.1:0-4662 GCF_031412415.1 Phenylobacterium sp. | reverse complement strand
GCAGCCCGGCGAAGCGCTCAGCCCCGACGACATCGCGGCGATCAAAGAGGCGGTCGACGCCAATTTCGACCAGGCTCCCGCCTATCGTCGTTTGCGCTACTTCGCCGAATTGTTCCGCGGCGCGCGCCGGCCTGACGGCGCCGACCTGGCCGCGCGCCTGCGGCCTTGGTGGGGCGAGGGCGAGCGCGCCTGGCTGTTCGACAACGCCGAGGACGCGCTGGACCTCGAGGCGCGCACCCTGGGCTTCGACATGACCCAGATCCTGGACGAACCGGCGGTTCGCACACCGGCCATGATGTACCTGTTCCACAGGGTCGAGCAGCGCCTGGACGGCGAACCCACCTTGATCGTCATCGACGTGGGCGGGACGGCCCTCGACGACGAGGTGTTCGTCGCCCGGATCAAGGACTGGGAAAAGACCATCCGCAAGCGCAATGGGCTGGTGGGTTTCGCCACCCAGAGCGCGCAAGACGCCCTGGAGAGCCGTATCGCGTCGGCGATCATCGAGCAGGCGGCGACCCAGATCTTCATGGCCAATCCCAAGGCCCAGGCCCGCGACTACTGCGAGGGGTTCGGCCTTACCGAACATGAGTTCAGTCTGATCCGGTCGTTGCCGGACACCTCGCGCTGCTTCCTGATCAAGCACGGGACCGACAGCGTCGTGGCCCGGCTCAACCTCTCCGGCGAGCCTGACCTTCTCACCGTGCTGTCGGGCCGTGAACGCACGGTCCGCATCCTCGACGATCTGCGGGGCGATCTTGGGGAGGATCCGGCCGTCTGGCTCCCCCGCCTGCTGGAACGCGCCTGATGGCCGGCTTCTGTCCCGTTCCCGACACTGACGCGGGTCTCGTCCAGGGTCTGCTGACCTCCGTCGACTGCAATGTACTGGGCATGGTCGAGACCGGCTACGCCACCCTGGCGCGGCCGGACTCGCCCGTCGCCGCGGCCCTGACCATCCTCCTGACCCTCTACGTCGCCGTCCTGGGGTTCCGCCTGATGATCGGCCGGTCGCCCCTGCGGATCGGTGATCTCACCCTGACCTTCCTGAAGATCGGTGTTGTCCTGGCGCTGGCGACCAATTGGCCCACCTATCAGCAACTCGTGTTCGATACCCTGTTCCGCGGCCCAGAACAGCTGGCCTCCGGCATGATGGAGGCGATCCAGCCGGCAGGCTCGATCTTCCGGCGCAACCCCTTCGACGCCCTGCAGATCGCCTATGATGAAATGCAGAGGTCCGCCGCCTTCTTCGCCCAACGGGTCGTCGGCCAGGTCTCGCCATTGCAGGGCGGGACGGGCTTTGGCGCCTTGGCGCTAAACGTCTCGGCGCTCACACTGCTGATGACCAGCCTCGGGGCGGTGCTCACGGCCAAGATCGTCCTGGGCATGCTTCTCGCCTTGGGTCCGGTATTCGTGGCATTCCTGCTGTTCGACGCCACCCGCGGACTGTTCGAGGGCTGGCTGCGCGCCTCCGTGGCCTTCGCCATCGCGCCGCTGCTTGGGATCCTGGGGCTCGTCGGCCAGTTGACCCTCATCGAGCCGCATCTGATCCGGCTTGCGGACCAGCGGGGGCAGGGTGTCGTCGATCTCGCGCCGGCCATCGCGATCTTCATGTTGTGCCTGGTGTTCGCCGCGGTGGCCCTGGCTGGAGCGCTGGCGGTGGGCGTCATCGCAACGGGCTTCAAGCTCCCGTGGCGCGATCCTGCCGTCGCGCCGGACCCCGGTCGCCGAGACGCAAGTCCGGCGACGGCCAGCGCGCTGATCGCCGGGGCGCCGGACCGGCGCTCGGGATTCGAGCCGCCCTCTCGCGCCGCCACCGTGGTCGCCGCGGCCGCCGCCCTGGATCGCCGCGACAGTCGTGCGCTCGAGGACGTCGCCGGGCCTCGCCGGGCCGTGAACGCCTCTAGGCTTGGTGAGACGGCGTCCGAAACGCGCCTCGTCTCGCCGATCAGTCAGACCTATCGACGCTCAGCCCAACCGCGCCGCGCCGCGAGCAGCCTGCGAAGAGATACATGAAACCGGAAAAGCCTCCCGCCGCCGATCGCAAGGCCTACTACGCGGACGCCGCGTCGTGGTCCCAGGACGTGCATGGCGCGCTGCGCGCCTCGCGTCGCATGGCCTGGATCGTGGCGGGCGCGGCGGGCTTAGTCGCCGTGCTGGAAGCCGTCGCCCTGGCCAGTCTCGCGCCATTGAAGACCGTGGTGCCCTATACGATCACCGTGGACCGCCAGACCGGCTACATCGAGACCGCCCAGGCGCTGCGACCCGGAGCGCTCGCCCAGGATGTCGCCGTGACCCAGGCCTTCCTCGCCCAGTACGTGCTGGCCCGGGAGACATTCGATGTCGGCGATCTGCAGGCCAACTATCGCAAGGTGACCCAATGGTCGACCGGCGCGGCGCGGGACAATTACATCCGCACCATGGCGGTCTCCAACCCTCAGAGCCCGGCAAAGCTCTATCCAGCCACCACGGTGGTCCAGACGACCATCAAGAGCATCTCGATCCTGTCGAAGGGCAGCGCCCTGGTCCGTTTCGAGACCGAACGGCGGGATGGCGGGGCGCTGGCCGGCGAGCGCCGGCCCTATGCCGCGGTGGTCGCCTTCCGCTACACCGGCGCGCCCATGCGCATGGAGGATCGGTTCCTCAACCCGCTTGGATTCCAGGTGACGGCCTACCGTCGAGACACCGAGACGATCGGGGTCTTTTCCGCGGTCGCCGCGCCATGAAGGCGATCGCCCTGATCCTGCTGCTCGCGGCCACGCCGTTCGTCGCCCTCGGGGCGGAGACGCCGCGTCCCGGCCTGGTCGATCCGCGCATTCAGACGGTCGAATACGACCCCGATCAGGTCGTGGTTCTGCGCGGCGCCTTGAACTACCAGCTGATGCTCGAGTTCGCGCCGGGCGAGCGGATCGAGAATGTGTCCATTGGCGATTCCATGGGCTGGCAGGTCACGCCCAATCGCAAAGCCAACCTGCTGTTCCTGAAGCCCATAGACCGCGCGGCCGTGACGAACATGACCGTCGTGACCAATCAACGGCGCTACGCCTTCGATCTGCGGGTGGCGCCGGCGACCGCCCGAGGCGTGCTGCCCTATGTTGTTCGTTTCGCCTACCCGCAGGTGGCCATGGCCGTTCCGCTGCCGCCCGAGCCGGACGCGCCGCCGGTCATCGTCAACCGATCCTACGCCATCACCGGCGCGGCGGAGAATGCGCCCGTGCTGGTGTTCGACGATGGTCGCATGACCTATTTCGAGTGGCCCGCCCAGGGTGCGGTTCCGGCGATCTTCGCCGTCGGCGTCGACGGCGCCGAGAGCCTCGTCAACTACGGGGTGCGCGGCCGCTATATCGTGGTCGAACAGCTCGCGCCGCGCTTCGCCCTTCGCAACGGCAAGCAGGTGGCCACCGTGATCAACAACGGCTTCACGCGAGCCTCAAGCCAATGACCAGCACCGCACCCGACGTCGACCCGCGGCTCGGCGCGCCAAGCCGCGATCTGGCGGCGGCCAGCGTCGACGCAGAGCCCCGCGTCGGCCGCGCCGCGGGAGGCCCGAATGCGGCGCTGATCGTGGCGGTGTTCGGCTTGATCGCCATCCTGCTGTTCGCTTGGTTGAACGCTCGTCGGCTGGACGCGCGCCCCGACAGTCTCGTGACCGCCACGCCCGGGGCGGCGCTCGCCGCCAGCGCCCCGCCGCTCCAGACCGCGCCGGCCGTGGCCGGGCCCGCGGACATGGCCCTTGGCGGCCTTCCGCCGAATCTCGGCGACATCAGCGCGATTCCGACACCGCTCGTCACGACCCCGCCCATGCTGTCGCCGGCGCTCATGATCTCGAGCGCCCCACAGGCCGATCTCGTCGCCCGCCGCAGAGCGCCCGCCGTGGTGGTGGACTTCGGACAACCACCCGTCGGTGGGGGCGGCGCGCCGGCGCCCGCCGCCGCGGCCCTCGGGGCGGCAGAGCCGGGGACCGGCCAACCGGTGCGGCCTAAGCTCAATGACGACGAACAGTTCGCCGCCCGCATCGGCGACACCGAGGCTCCGGAACGGGCCCGGGCCACGAGTATGGGGCGGCTCGACAGCTTGATCTCCCAGGGCGCCGTGATCCCGGCCGTGCTGGAGACCGCGATCAATTCGGATCTGCCGGGCTATACGCGCGCCGTGGTCAGCCGAGACGTCCGCAGCTTTGACGGCAAACATGTGCTGATCCCGCGGGGAAGCCGGCTGATTGGCCAGTACAAGAGCGCTGTGGCGCTTGGGCAGTCGCGCGCCTTCGTGATCTGGACCCGCATCATCCGGCCCGACGGGGTGTCGATCCAGATTGGCTCACCCGGCACGGACGCCCTGGGTCGGGGCGGCCTTCAGGGGGATGTGAACCGCCACTTCTTCCAGCGGTTCGGCGGCTCGATCCTGCTTTCGGTGCTGAACGCCGGCGTCGCCTCGGTGGCCAAGACGCCCTCGACCCAGATCTCCATCGGGTCGCCTGGCGCGGCGGCCGGCGCCGCGGCCTCCGCGGTGCAGGGCGAGCAGGTGTCGCCGACCATCAAGGTCGCGCAGGGCGAGGCGATCCGCATCTTCGTCAGTCGCGACCTCGACTTTTCCGGCGTCGGTGCGGTCCCTTGAGCGCCGAGCCCGCCGCCATCTATCTGCGCACCTATCTGGCGCCCCTGGCTC
>NZ_JANOCX010000448.1:0-22107 GCF_031412415.1 Phenylobacterium sp. | reverse complement strand
CGCAATCTGCCCGGCGTGAAGGTCGAGCGGATCGGCGGGACCTTCATCAACATCCTGGGGCCGTTCGTGGTCCCGGCCGTCGGCGACGACAATCCAGCGCTCGACGAACTGCTGGCCGCCGACGCGGCCCTGCGCGAGGCGGGGTCGTCGCACTTCATCTTCGCTCTCTGGGCCAAGCCTTGAAGGCTGGCGGACGCGCGGCCGATCAACTCCGCGTCCATAGCCAGGCCGCCAGCGCCACGAACACCGCCGCCCAGAAGAGGTGCCGCGCGATCGGAGCCGGTCGCTCCGTCACGGCGCGGTAGAGAAAGATTCCGGCCAGCCACAGCCCGCCACCGACCGCCAAAACACGGCTGTAGCCTTCCGGAACAAAGGTCGCGGCCAGAATGGCGAGAAGACCGATCGCCCGCAGCGCCAGCTCAAGGCGAGCGGACATTTGGCGCGGCGACGTGTCGGATGTCATGGAGACCTCGAAGCGCGGACGTCCAGTCAGCATAGCAGCGGGCGCGGCGGCGATGCAGGCATGAAAACGCCGCCGGTGGGGGCCGGCGGCGCCTCAATTCTCAGACATCGTCCGTCTTAGGCGGCCAGCAGGGCGGTGCTGGTGCGACGACGACGCAGGGCCGAACCGGCCAGACCGAAGCCCATGATCATCATGGCCCAGGTCGAAGGTTCCGGGATACCGCCCGGGATGACCGGAGGCGGGGTCACGGCGCCGAAGCCGTCCAGATAGACGTAGCCGAAGTGGCCGGTCGGTTCGCAGTCGGCCGCGAGCACGGACAGCTGGAAATTGTGGCCGCTCAGACCGGGGCCGATGGCCAGTTGTTCGATCTGCCACTGCGGGGTGTAGTAGTTGCCGTTCAGCAGGCTGAAGCGCGCGTCGATACCACCGCCGCTGGAGGCGGCGTTGTACTGGCGCGTGATCAGCGTGGTGTTGGTGGTGAGGTCCTTCAGCGTGATGATCATCGTCGCCGCGTCGTTGGTGCCGTGGGCGCCTTCGAGAACCGCCTTCCAAGCGAAGAAGATGTTCGCGTCGGTGTAGTTGTTCACGGTCTGCGTCAGGACGGAGCCGTAGCCGCCGTTGATCGTGTCTTCGACCCGGAAGCTGTGGTTGCCGCTGTAGACGGCGCCGCCGAGGGCCGCGCCGACGTTCGGATCCACATAGGCCGTACCGACGACAGCGCTACGGTTCGCGACACCGCCAAGATCGCCCGGATCCAGGTTGGCGTTGGTGATGTTGCCCCGATAGCCGCCGGTCGAAGTCCAGCCGCTCGCGGTGCCGTTTTCGAAGCCGCCATTGACGAAGCTGTCGGCCGAAGCGGTGCCAGCAACCCCAATGACGCTGAGCAGCGCCGCGGCGCCGCAGAGAAGTCTGCTTTTCATTTCTAAGCCCCTTACCAAAGTCCGCCGCCGAGGTTCCCCCATTGCGGCTTGAATGCGGCATTTGGTCATCTGCCTTAATTGTTTGTCAATACTTTCGACGATCCGCGTTCGCTGATTCCCTGTTTTCGGGACAGAATTCGCAGTTGTGGGCTGTTGTGAGTGTGTCATCGCAACAGTGGGTTGCCAGGTTTGCCACTGGCTATCTCCACCTCAACAACGCCGATCTAGTCCGATTGCACTATGCCAAGAGACCGTTGGGCGATGCTTGCTCGTTAACCAAGACACTCCCCTTTTTGACAACTTGAAGACGGTCTCCAATATGGTTAACGACACATCAACGCCTTAACCAAGAAGGGTTTTTCCGACGAACTGGAGAACCGTTGCTATAGGGGTGTTTTAGGCGGTTAGGCGCTCTGCGATCAGTCAAAAACCTACAACATGGTTAACAACAACAGGCCGTTAACCATAATGCTCTCAACAGTGAAGGTTGTTGAATTCGCACCTCAGGCGAAATCATGCTTGCTCGTTACAAGCTCACTATTTTGGGTAGTGAAACGCGTCGATAAACATGGTTAACGGCGCCGAGGCGCTCGAAAGCTCTGCCGTATATCGCCGCCATCGCGCGACTGAGGACGAATACAGCGGCTGCGCGACCTGGTTGCGGCTGGGGCTGGCGATGAACTTTCCCACAGCGCGCTCGTGGAACTCGACGACTTTCGGGTCCCAGCTCAAGCCG
The DNA here is from genome assembly GCF_031412415.1 of Phenylobacterium sp. Classification (GTDB taxonomy): domain Bacteria; phylum Pseudomonadota; class Alphaproteobacteria; order Caulobacterales; family Caulobacteraceae; genus Phenylobacterium. Next base: position 19,988 of record NZ_JANOCX010000448.1, on the reverse strand, counting down.
AGGAAGGCGAAGACGCGCTGGAAGGTCGGCTCGAAGGACTCGACGGCGTCCTCGTAGCGGAACTCCAGGTATTCCACGCTCAGGCGCTCCCTCACGCTGAGCCACCAGGCCATCACCTGGGCATAGAACGCTGCGGTGTCCTCCAGGGTCAGGAGATGACGCGTGGCCGGCGTGGGGTTCATGAGCTGCATCACGCAGCTCAGGCAGACGTCGCGCGGATCGCGCAGCACGAACACTACCTTGGCGTCCGGGAAGACCGTGCTGATCAGCCCGACGTCGATGGTGTTCATCGTATACTTGTCCACGAACAGGCCGCGATCGACCACGTCGCCGTACCGTCCTCGGGCCAGGTTCCAATAGGTGGCGCGCAAGCGGCCGATCCCAGCCTCGTCCAGCCTGGCCAGCTTCTCGGCCACCGTGCCCGGTGCGGAATCCATCCGGTGCAGTTCGCGCTGCATGTCCCAGAGCAAGCCCGCTTCGTCGGCCACGAACACATCGGGATGAACGTCCAGCACCTCCTGGGTCAGGGTCGTGCCGGACCGGAAGAACCCCATGATGAAGACCGGCGCCCGTGGGGTCTCGGCGAAGGCGACGCCCGCCCAGCGTCCCATCAGCTCGGCGCTGAAGCCCGCCTCGTTCTGGCGGATCATCTCGGGGATGATCCGAGCGTCCTGCTGTGCGAATTCCGGCAGGGTCGGGGCCAGCTTGGCCGCGGCCTCCAGATGCGCGAACACCGCGTCGTACTCGCCCAGGCCATCCAGGACCCGGGCCATTTCCTTGTGCGCGCGAAACGCCTCCCGCGCGCCGGGCGCCTTGGCCAGCACCTCGGTGAGACGGGCCTTGGCGGCCTCGAACTGCTTGGCGTCGGCCTCGAGGCTGGCCTGCAGCACCAGCAGCATCTGGTGGCCCGGCGCGAGCCGCAGCGCCTCGGCCACGGCGACCAGCGCCTCCTCCGTCAAGTTGATCTGGCCGCAGGTCACCGCCAGGAGCTGGTGGGCGCGCGGGTTGCCCCCATCGATCTCGACCAGCGCGCGCGCCAGTTCCAGCGCCGGCGCGAAGGCGCCCCAACCCTGAAGCTGGCCGATCACCTCCATGACCTTGCTGGTGTCCTTGCTCACGCGGGCGGCCTGCGCCAGCAGCCGCCCGGCCTTCACCAGGTGGTCGACCCCCTCCAGCCGCCGTCCCAGGCTGCACAGGCACTGGCCCAGCCAGGCGCGCGCGACCGGATCGGCGGGGTTTTCCTGATGGGCGCGCTGGAACCAGCCGACCGCCTCGGTGACGTTCCGCGCCTGGGCGGCCTGCACGCCGAGCTGCATGAAGGTGGCCATGTTGTCGTCCCCCAGACCGCGCCGGCCGAACCGCCACGGCCACGCGCCGGCGGACCATGCGCCCTCACCTTGAAACAAAGCGTTTCCGATCCGGCCTGCACGGCGTCTGCACGGCCCCAGGTCGCGGTCTGCACGCCGCTCGCGTCACCCCTGAACCTGCAGCGGTCAGAACCTGGTCTCACCCCTGGGGGAGACCCGAATGCCGCGCCGCCCGACCTTCCTGATCAAGCCGACCCTCGCCGCCGCCCTGATCACCCTCGCCGACCTGTTGTTCTATGACACCGAGGAACACCTCGGCGCGGGCCTTGGGCTCTTCGCCCTGGCCTGGGTCCTGGCGGCGGCGATCGCCAACACCGCCATCTGGCGCGATCCCCGCGCCAGGATCGCCGCGGGCCTGGCCGCCGCCTTCGGTCTGCTCTTGGTCGAGACCTTCACCCTCCTCGGCTGGCTGCTGTTCTGCACGGCCCTCGCCGTGGCCGTTCTCTCGCCTCGCGCGGGGCGGGCGGACGACGCCTGGCGCTGGACCCAGCGCCTGGTCTTCCAGGGCGTCGCAGGCCTCATCGCCCCGGCCGTGGACTGGATGATCCTGCGCAAGGCGCGCCGTCGCGCACCGCCCCGCCGGCTCCTCGCCACGCTGGGTCTTCTCGCCGTGCCGGTGCTGGGAGGCCTGGTCTTCTTCGTCCTGTTCGCCTTCGCCAACCCGTTGATCTCCCAGGCCCTGGCGCGCCTGCGCATCCCGCCGCCGGACTTCGGCCGCGGCGTCTTCTGGCTGGTCCCGCTCATCCCGATCTGGGGCGCCCTGCGACCGCGCTTCATGCGTCGTCCGCTCACCCTGCCCGCCCCGCGCGGCAGGCCGACGCCCGGCGTTAGCGCCGCCTCCGTCACCCTCTCGCTCGTGGTGTTCAACGCCCTGTTCGCCGGCCAGAACGCCCTGGACCTCGCATTCCTCTGGAGCGGCGCGCCCCTGCCCGACGGCGTGACCCTGGCGCAGTACGCCCATCGCGGGGCCTATCCGCTGATCGTCACGGCGCTGCTGGCCGGTCTGTTCGTCCTGGTCGCCCTGCGCCCGGGCAGCGAGACCGCCGCCCGCCCCCTGGTCCGCGGGCTGGTGATCGTCTGGATCGCCCAGAACCTGTTCCTGGTGGCCTCCACCATCCTGCGCACCCTGGACTACGTAGAAGCCTATTCCCTGACCCGCCTGCGGATCGCCGCCCTGGCCTGGATGGTCCTGGTGGCGGTGGGCTTGATCCTGATCTGCTGGCGCCTTCTGAAGAGCCGCAGCGCTAGTTGGCTGATCAACGCCAACGTCCTTTGCGCCGGCCTTGTGCTGACTCTGGCCAGCGTGGTCGACGAGGGCGCCCTGGCCGCCGCCTGGAACGTCCGCCACGCCCGCGAGGTGGGCGGCCGGGGCGCGGAGCTGGACTTCTGCTACCTGGCCAAGCTCGGTGACTCAGCCCTCCTGCCGCTGCTGCATCTGGAGCAGGCGAAGGTCCCGGCGGCCTTCCGCGACCAAGCCGCCTATGTCCGCGCCAACGCGATGGAGGAGCTGCGGCTGGAGCAGTCGCATTGGCGCTCATGGACCTGGCGCGGGCAGCGCCGCCTCGACCGCGCCCGCGGCCTGCTGGCAGCGCACCCCACGCCGCCACCCCTGCCCGGCTATCGCGATTGCACCGCGCAGCTCATGCCTGTCTCGAAGACCGCGGGGGTGTCCGCCGCGCCGGCTGCGCCATTGACCCCGCCGCCGGCAGACTGAACATGCGCCCCATGGACCGCACGATCCTGATCGTCGACGACGACCCGCACATCCGCCAACTGCTGGCCTTCGCCTTCGCCAAGGCGGGCTTGGCGACGCGGGAGGCGCAGGATGGCGAGAGCGCGCTCGCCGCCGTCGCCGCCGGTCCCCCCGATTTGGTGGTGCTCGACATCAACATGCCGCGCCTCAATGGCCTGGACGTCTGCCGCCGCCTGCGCGCCCAGGGCGACCTGCCGATCCTGTTCCTGTCCTCCCGCGACGACGAGATCGACCGGGTCCTGGGCATCGAGCTCGGCGCCGACGACTATGTGGTCAAGCCCTTCAGCCCCCGCGAGGTGGTGGCCCGGGTCCAGGCCATCCTGCGTCGCGCCGGCGCCGCGCGCCCCGCCGCGGAGCCCGACGCCGGACTCACGCGCGGCGCCCTGCGCCTGGATGCCGAGAGCTGGAGCGCCTGGTGGGGCGAGACCGAGGCCCCGCTCACCGTCACCGAGTTCGCCATCCTGCGCACCCTCGCGGCCGCCCCGACCCGGGTGTTCACCCGCGACGCCATCATCGAGCGCCTGCACGGGCCGGGCTTCGCCATCACCGACCGCACCATCGACAGCCACATCCGCAACCTGCGCGCCAAGTTCGCGGGCCTGGGCGGCCACGACGTGATCGAGACCCGCCCCGGCGTCGGCTACCGCCTGGGACCCTGCCGCGGCCCGGCGGCGTGATCGGGGCGCTGAAGGCCCTCGCCAAGCGCCATTGGCCGGCCCTGCGCCTGCGCACCATCCTGCTGTCGGTGCTGTTGTTCGCCGCCGCCCTTCCCGGGCTCGGCGCCATCGGCCTGCGGGTCTACGAGAACGCGCTGGTTCGCCAGACCGAGGCCGAGTTGGTGGCCCAGGGCGCGGCGCTGGCCGCCATGGCCGGCGCGGCCTGGCCCGGCGCGCGGCCCCTGGCGGCGCCCCCGCCCGACGCGCGTCCCGGCGACTACTATCGTCCCGAACCCACCACCATCGACCTCAACGCCTCGCCGATCCTGCCCGAGCGCCCCGCGCCGATCCCCGCCGTTCCTGACCCACGCGCGGTGGCCATCGCCGCGAGCCTGGCGCCGGTGATCGCCGAGACCACCCGGACCACCCTGGCCTCGATCCTGGTGCTGGACGCCGCGGGCGTCATGGCCGACGGGCGTCCTGGCGGCGGCGGACTGGCCTTCCTGCCCGAGGTCCGTTCGGCCCTGGACGGAACCACACGCACGGTCATCCGCCGCAACGGCGACTATCACCCGGTCTATTCGTTCGAGTGGCTGAGCCGCGCCTCAGCCGTCCGGCTCCATCACGCCCGGCCCATCGTGGCCGACAGCAAGGTCGTGGGGGTCCTTCTGCTCTCGCGCTCGCCGCGCGCCCTGTTCCGCGGGCTCTACGAGGACCGGGGAAAGATCATTGTCGGCGTCGTGGCGATCTTCGGGGCTCTGATCGTCCTCTCCGGCCTGGTCTCCCGCGGCGTGACCCGCCCGATCGAGGCGCTCAGCGCGGCCTCGCGGGAGGTGGCCGCCGGACGCGGCGGCGTGCCGCGAACCCCCACCACCGCCGCCATCGAGATCCAGGCGCTCTATGAAGACTTTCGCCAGATGTCAGAAGCCATCGACCGCCGCTCGGGCTACCTGCGCGACTTCGCCGCCGCCGTCAGCCATGAGTTCAAGACCCCGCTCGCCGGCATCGGCGGGGCGGTCGAACTGCTCCAGGACCACGCCGCGACCATGAGCCCGGAGGAGCGGCAGGGCTTCCTCGCCAACATCGCCGCCGACAACGCCAGGCTCTCGCACCTGGTCACCCGTCTGCTCGACCTGGCCCGCGCCGACATGGCCCAGCCCCAGGCCGACGCCGCCGTGGACCTGGCCGCCCCGGTCCGCCGGGTGGCCGATGGCGTCTCGAACGGGAGCTTCGCCGTCAGGGTCGATCTGCCGGCCGCCCTTCCCAGGGTCGCCGTTCCGGAGGCCACGGTGGAGACCGTACTCACCGCGCTCCTCCAGAACAGCCGGCAGGCCGGCGCAGGCCAGGCCGTCATCGCAGCCATGGTGGCGGAGGACGCGGTGACCCTCAGCCTCGCCGACGACGGCCCCGGCGTCCCGGCCGCCGACCGCGAGCGGCTGTTCGAGCCGTTCTTCACCAGTCGGCGGGCCGAGGGCGGCACGGGCCTGGGCCTGCCCATCGCGCGCTCCCTGCTGGCCGCCAGCCATGGCCGCCTGGATCTGGTCGCCTCGGCCACGGGCGCGACCTTCGAGATCGTCCTGCCCCGCGCCGACCTCTGAGCCTCTGCACGATTTCTCCACATCGCCCGCGTCACGCCTCCACGGCCGCGCGTCATCCTCGCCCCATGCAAGACACACCGGAAGGCTTCGAGATCGTGCTGACCGCCCACGGCGCGACCTGGACCTGGACCCTGCGCCGCCCGACCGGGATCGCCGCCCAGGGCGAGGCCGCCGACCCGGAGACCGCGCGCCGCAGCGGCCTCTTCGCCGCCTTCGCGGTCAGCGCCCTGGCGCGGGTCGGAGCTCGGCGGTTCTAGGCGGCCATTGCCACCCCGGCCCTCCGCTGTACTCTCGCGCCATGTCCCACCTGTTCCTTCGCCGCCTGGCCCTGCGCGCGCTCGCCGCCATGGCGCTGCTCGCCGCCGCTCCGGCCTTCGCCCAGACCCCGGCTGTCGCGCCGCCGCCTGAGCCGCCCGCCACCGTCAAGGTCACCCTCACCACTTCCGAGGGCCCCATCGTCCTGGAGCTGCAGAAGGACAAGGCGCCGATCACCACCGCCAACTTCCTGCGCTATGTCGATCAAAAGCGGTATGACGGGGCGACCTTCTACCGGGCGTCCAAGACCCCCAATGCTCCCGAGCTCGGCCTCATCCAGGGCGGAGTCCAGAACGACCCGGCCCGGGTGCTGAAGCCCATCGCCCATGAGCCCACCACCAGGACCGGCCTCTCCCACACCGACGGCGCCATCTCCATGGGCCGCTTCGATCCGGGCAGCGCCACGTCCGACTTCTTCATCGTCCTAGGCGACATGACCTACATGGACGCCAACCCCGCCCTGCCCGGCGACAACCTGGGCTTCGCGGTGTTCGGCAAGGTGGTCGACGGCATGGACACGGTGCGAAAGATCCTCGCCGCCCCCACCTCCGCCACCAAGGGCGAAGGCGTCATGAAGGGCGAGATCCTCGCCCAGCCCGTGAAGATCATCACAGCCCGCCGCGCGGGGTGAGGCCCTTCCTCGCCTGCCCGGTCTGCGCCCAGCCGCTTGCGCGGGAGGCCGCCGCGTTCCGCTGCGCGGCCGGTCACGCCTATGACCTCGCCAGGTCCGGCTACGTGAACCTGCTGCTGGCCAATCAGCGCCGTTCCAAGGATCCCGGCGACGACAAGGCGATGATGGCGGCCCGCACCGCCTTCCTGGAAGCGGGCCACTATGCGCCTGTCGCCCAGGCCCTGGCCGACGCGGTGCTGGCCGACCGATCGGCGACCTGCGTCCTGGATGTCGGCTGCGGCGAGGGCCACTACCTGCGTGGCTTGCGAGAACGCGCCGCCAGGCCGCTGGACCTCCACGGTCTCGACATCTCCCGCCATGCCGTCGAGGCGGCGGCCAAGCGCGATCGCTTGGGCCTCTACGCGGTGGCCGGCGCCCACCGCCTGCCCGTGCTGGACCAGGCCGTTGACGCGCTGATTTCGCACTTCGCCCCGCTCGAGGCCGCCGAGGCGCACCGAGTCCTTCGCGACGGCGGACGCCTGATCGTTGGCGCCCCAGGCCCGCGCCATCTCTTCGGCTTGCGCAGGCTGATCTACGAAACCCCCACCGAGCACCCCGATAGTCCGCCGCTCTCCGATGGCTTCGCGCTGAAGGACGAAGTCCGTATCGGCTACGACCTCGACCTGAACGACCCCGCCGCCATCGCCGCCCTCGTCGGCATGACCCCCTCCGCCTGGGCCGCCGACGCGCGCGAGCGCCTGGCCGGCCTCGACCATCTCGCCACCGAGGTCGACGTGATCATCCGCACCTATGAACGGCGCGACTTGGCCCCTAGATAGACCCATGGCCTGGACCCGCCTTTACGACGAACCCGAACCGCAGCGCGTCAACCGCTGGCTGGCGCAGAACGGCGTCTGCTCACGCCGCGAGGCAGAGGGCCTGATCGCCCAGGGCCTGATCTCCATCGACGGCGAACGGGTCGACGACGCCGGGCGTAAGATCGCGCCGGGCCAGACCCTCACCCTGGCCGACGTCGCCCAGGCGGCGCTGGAATCGGCCATGACGGTGATCATCCACAAACCGGTGGGCGTGGTCTCATCCCAGCCGGACCCCGGCCAGATCCCCGCCGTGCGGCTGCTGACCGCCGAGGCGCTCTACGGGCCGGCCGCCACCATCCCCGACTGGGACTCGCGCCTGGCCCCCGTGGGGCGGCTCGACATGGATAGCCGCGGCCTGCTGATCCTCTCGGAGGACGGCGTGGTGGCCAAGGCGGTGATCGGACCCGACTCCAATCTGGAGAAGGAATACATGGTCCGGGTCGGCGGCCAGATCACCGAGAAGAAGCTGACCATGCTGCGCCACGGCCTACAGCTGGACGGCCGCCAGCTCCGCTACGCCAAGGTCAAGGTGGTGGAGGGTCAGCTCCTGCGGTTCATCCTCAAGGAAGGCCGCAACCGCCAGATTCGGCGGATGTGCGAGATGGTCGATCTGACCGTGGTCGACCTGTTCCGCGTGCGCATCGGAACCCTGCGCCTCGCTGACCTGCCGGAGGGTCGCTGGCGCCACATCACCCCCGCCGAACGCACCGCCTTGATCACCACTGAAGCGCGACGCGCGCCGGCGAAATCCTAGGTTGTCTGCGGTCGGATGTCGCACCGCCATTCACCATTTCCGAACCTCCATGATCGACGTTCGACGCAGGCGCGCTGGACCTGAGCGCTCTATGGCGTGAGGCTGTGACTTGGCTGGATCGACGACGAACCCTGCCACCGACCCAGCGGCGACCCACGACGCCTATCGCCTTCTGGTCGAGACCAGCACCGACATCATCGTCCGCGCCGACCTCAACGGGCGCCTGCTGTACGTTTCCCCGGCTTGCCGGGTTCTGGGCTATGAACCCGAGGAGCTAATCGGCCAACCGGCCGCGGCGCTGGTTCATCCCGACGACCTCGCCCGCTTCGCCGCCGGCAGCGCCGCGCTATTCTCCGGCGCGCCCGTCGACCGCACCGCCGATCGCGCCTACCGTTACCTGGCCAAGGACGGCGACTGGGTGTGGCTTGAGGGCAATCCCCAGGTGCGCCGCGACGAGACCGGCAAGCCCGTCGAGATTCTCAACGCGTTTCGCGACGTGACCGAGCGAAAGCGCATCGAACAGGCCCTCGAAGCCGCACGGGCCCAGCAGGACCGGCACGACGAGCGGATGGCCGCGGCGGTTGGCGCCGCCCAGGTCGGCATCTGGGAGTGGGACCTTGAGGCCGACACCCTGATCTGGGACGAGCGGATGCACGAACTCTATGCGCGCAGATCGACAGGCGCGCAGACGTCGTTCGCCGGGTTCGAAGACAGTCTGCATCTTGACGACAAGGCGCGCGTGCTTGCCGAGCTTCAAGCGGCTGTGGCGGGGGAAGCGGCGTTCGACACCGAGTTCCGCATCGTGGCCAGCGGTGGCTCAGTCCGCCACATCCGCGCCATGGCCACGATCGTCTTCAATGCTTCCGGTGCGCCTCTGCGCATGGTGGGCACGAACTGGGACATCACCGCCACCCGGCTTCTGGAGGCCTCGCTGCGGGCCAGCGAGACCCGGATGCAGAAGGTGATCTCCAACGCCAACCAGGCCATCGTGACGGTCGATGAGTCCGGATCGGTCACCGGCTGGAACCGCCATGCCGAGCTGATCTTCGGTTGGACCGCCTCCGAGGCGTTCGGCGAGATGCTGGGCGATCTTGTCTTCCCGCCGCAGACCCGCGCCGAGCGCAGCGCGGGTTTCGCGCGGTTCCTGGCCGCAGGTCAGGGCGCGGTCGTCGAGGCGCGAACCGAGGTCGACGCCCTGCGCAAGACCGGCGAGGAATTCCCCATCGAGATGGCCGTCAGCGCCATACCCGGCCCCGCCGGCTGGGAGATCACCCTGCTGATGCAGGACATCAGCGAGCGTCGGGCTCAGACCGCGCTCTTCGAGAACGCCTTCCATCACGCGCCCATCGGCATGGCCCTGGTCGGACTGAACGGCGAGTTCCTCAAGATCAACCAGGCCTTCTGCCAGATCGTCGGCTATCCCGAGCCGGAGATGCTGGGCCTGGACTTCCAGACCATCACCCATCCCGACGACCTCAACGCCGATCTCGGCCTGCTGACCCTGCTCGCGGCCGGCGACATCCCCAACTACCAGATGGACAAACGCTATGTCCGCGCCGACGGCGTCATCGTCTGGGTGCGCCTGTCGGTGTCCATGGTGATTGAGTCAGACGGACGGCCAAGGCACTTCGTGGCCCAGGTCGAGGATCTCACCGCCCGGCGGGAGGCCGAGGACCGCTATCGCCTGCTCGCCGACGCTTCCAGCGACGTCGTCCTGAAGATGGATATGGATGACGTCATCAACTACGTGTCGCCCTCGGTCCGGCGCTATGGCTACGCCCCGGACGAGATGGTCGGCCGGCGAGGTGCGGAATTCGTTCATCCCGACGATCTCGGCCGGGTGCTCGGCATGATAGCCACTCTCACCGCAGGGGGCCCGCTGGACCGGTCCATCGACCCCACCTACCGCATCGTCACCGCCGACGGAGGCGAGGCCTGGGTCGAAAGCAACGCCTCGTTGGTCTGTGACGAGTCCGGCGCGCCGAAGGGCATCGTCAGCCAGATCCGCGACATCGCCGAGCGGCGCGCCGCCATGGCCGCCCTGGCCGAAAGCGAGCGCCGCTACCGCCTGCTCACCGACAACGCCACCGACGTGATCGCCTGCTACGGCGCGGACGGCGTCTTCACCTTTCTCTCGCCGTCGCTGACCTCGGTCATGGGCTACGAGCCCCACAAGATGGTGGGCAAGGCCAGCTCGAACTTCATGCACCCCGACGATGTTCGACCCGCCCTGCGCAGGTTCTCGGCCTATCTCGCCGCCGGTCCGACCGCCGATCCCATCCGCTTCGAGTACCGGGCCTACCGCAAGGACGGCGAGATGATCTGGCTGGAGGCTCAGGCCAAGGCGATCTACGACGAGGCAGGCCAGTTCGTTGAGTTCCAGGACGTCGTTCGCGACATCACCGCCCGCGTGGCCCTGGACGTCGAACTGCGCGCCGCCCGAGACGCCGCCCAGGCCGCCGCCGCGGCGAAGTCGGACTTCATGGCCAATATGAGCCACGAAATCCGCACACCGCTGACCGCCATCCTGGGCTTCACCCGGTTGTTGTCGGGCCGAGAGGGCTTGGACGAAACCGCCCAGACCCACGTCGCTCGCGTGGCCGGCGCCGGCGAGGCGCTGCTGTCGATCGTCAACGACATCCTGGACTTCTCGAAGCTCGAAGCCGGCCAGGTGGAAATCGCGCCGAGACCCGTCGATCCCGGCGAGCTGCTGCGCGACGCCCTGCTGCTGTTCTCGCCCCAGGCCGACGCCAAGGGCCTGACGCTCGAGTTCGCCAGCGGAGAGCTGCCGGCCTGCGTGAGCCTCGACCCCGACCGCCTGCGCCAGATCCTGCTCAACCTGATCGGCAACGCCATCAAGTTCACCGAAACCGGCGGCGTGCGCCTGGTCGGCGCCTATGACCTCGCCGCCCAACGGCTGGAACTTCGGGTCGAGGACAGCGGCCCGGGTCTCAGCCAGGCCCAACAGGGCAAGCTGTTCCAGCGCTTCTCGCAGGTAGACGCCTCGACCACGCGCCGGCATGGCGGCACGGGCCTTGGCCTAGCCATCTGCAAGGGCTTGGCGGAGGCCATGGGGGGTCAGATCGGCGTCACCTCAAGGCCGGGCGAGGGCTCATGCTTCTTCTTCGCCGTCGCCGCCCCGCTGGCGCAGCCGCCGGTGCGGACGATCGGACCCCACAGCGCCGGGGCGTCGTTGGACGGCGTTCGTGTGCTGGTGGTCGACGACAATCCGATGAATCGGGAGCTCGCCCGCGCCGTCCTGGAGCACATGGGCGCGGAGGTCTCGGACGCCGAGGACGGATTGACCGCCGTGGCGGCCGCCCACACCCTGCCCTACGACGTGATCCTGCTGGACATCCGCATGCCGGGCCTCGACGGGCCCGCCACCCTGGCGCGCATCCGCGGCGAACCTGGCCCCAACCAGGACGTGCCCGTCATCGCCTTCTCGGCCGACGCTGACCTGGGGCGCTTCGCTGCGGAGGGCTTCGACGGGATGGTGTCCAAGCCCGTCGACCCCGCCGCGCTGGCGGCCGCCATCGCCCGCGCGGTCCAGTGGGATCCGCAAGACCTGGAGGACGCTGATGCAAGGTTCGCCTGACGCCTCGCGCTACCGCATCCTTGTGGTGGAGGACGAGCCCATGATCCTGGAGCTGATCACCACGCGTCTCGAACTCGCCGGCTACCAGACTTTCCACGGCCGCGACGGCTTCGAGGGCATCGAGCGGCTCGCGGAGTTGCGCCCCCACGCCATGATCTTGGACATCAACATGCCGCGACTGGACGGGTTTGGCGTCCTGCGTCACATGAAGTTCTCAGGCCAGCTCGCCCGCGTGCCGGTCATGGTCCTGACCGCCCGCAACCAGGCCGATGATGTGCAGACCGCCATCAAGCTCGGCGCCCGCGACTTCCTGGCCAAGCCTTTCCAGGACGCTCAGCTGCTCGCCAGAGTGGCGCGGCTGGTGCGAAAGCCGGTGACTGGACAGCCTGCGTCGCCGCCAAAGGCGCCGCCCCTCCTCCTCTAGGTCTGGCCAAGCCGAAATTCGCCGCCACTGGCGAATAACCTCGTTACGCCACAAAAACGGGCGTCGAGGTGGCATGACGGACTCCAGCCGCCTATCTTCCTGGCAACGCGCCGGCTAACCGGCCGACAGTCCCAGGGAGTCGCCCATGAAAATCCTGATCAGCGCCCTCGCGCTCGCCCTCGCCGCCCCCGTCGCGGTCCAGGCCGCCCCGGCCGTCGAGATCACCACATCCGTCGCCGCCCGCCACGGCGACCTCGACCTCAGCCGCGCCGGTCACGCCTCGATCATGCTGCGCCGTCTCGACCGCGCCGCCCTGTCGGTCTGCGGCGCTTCCGAATTCAGCCTGCGGGAATATCAGCGCGCCGTTCGCGCGACGGCTTGCTACGGCGCGGCCATGGACAGCTCCGTGGCCAGCCTCGGCGCGCCCCTTGTCAGCTCGGCCTACCAGGGTCGCGGGGCCAACCTCGCCTCGAACTGATCGTCCACGAATCGAAAGGGCGGGCCGGCCCCCCGGACCGGACCGCCCCCGCAGACGCTCGCGACCTATTTCTTGGCGCGCGCGGCCTGGACCTCGATCTCCGCCAGCATGCCCGGCGCCACCAGACCGGAGATCTGCATGGTGATTCGGGCCGGCTTGTTCGGCTGGGTCGGCGTGCCGAAGTGCGCCTTGTAGGATTCCATCATCCCGGCGAAGTCCATCTTGCCGCCCTTGGCCGGGTCGCCGACCAGGAACACCCGCATCATCACCACGTCGCCGAAGGTGTAGCCCTGGGCGGTGAGGATCGCGTCGATCCGCTTCAGGATGCCCGCCACCTGGGTCTTGGTGTCGCCGAACTCCGGTGGCGTGCCGGCCGGAGCGCCTTCGTTGAGCACCGGCGGGGTGATGCCGCTGACATAGAAGGTCTCCGATCCCGCCGGGACCAGCACCGCCGACGAGATGGCGCCGGTCGGCGTTCCGATGTGCTTGTTCTGCGCCAGGGCCGGGGCGCAGAGCGCGCTCAGGGCCAGACCGGCGATCAGGGCGGGCAGGAAATTCGTTCGCATGGGTGTCTCCGGTGGAGGGGTCAGGCCGCGGCCGCGGCGGTCGTCTGCTTCTGAGGCGTTACGGCTACGCTCTGTCCCACCCGGTTGGCGATCATGCCGATGGTCCGGTGGGCGGAAAGCACCGCGCCCTCCTGCCAGCCAGGCATTTGGCTGAGGTGGGCGCCGGAAAAATAGACGCGGCCCTTGGGTTCCTTGTTGAGGAGGACATAGGCGGGGTCTTCATTGCGCCCCTCCTGCCCCCCGCGGCCGCCATATGCCGGCCACGGTCCCAGATTGAACGGTATCTTGCTCCAGTTGACCACCACAGGTTTCTCAAGCTCCGTCTCGTGGCCGGGGTGCAGGCCCGCCACGACGCCCTTGGCCACGGCGATCTGATCGGTCAGCGACTTCTCGGCGAACGCCTTGGCGCGCGGGCCCGACCCATAGCAGGCCAGCAGCATCCCGCGCTCGGTGTGCAGGCCGTTGGACGGATACCAGACGAGATTGGTCTCTCCGCCCACGAAGGAGATGCCGCCATAGATCTGCTCCTTCTCCCAGAACCGGGGCGCCTCGAAGCCGATCTTGTTGGAATAGTCGCCGGGCACGCTGGCGACCGCCGCCTTGATGTCGGGGGCGAAATTGGTGTCGATCTTGGCCAGGACGTTCAGGGGGATGGTGACGATGGCGAAGTCGGCCGACACCACCTGGCGCGCGCCGCTCACGCGGTCGCGATAGGCCACGGCCACGCCGCCGCGCGTGTCGCGAATCTCCAGCACCTCGGCGTTCTTGATCAGCGGGCTGCGAATCGCCCGCTCGAAGCCGGCCACGATCTGGTCCATGCCGCCCACCGGCTGGAACATGGTCGCCTGCATGTAGATCTGGTCTTCGAACAGGGTCGAGCGGAGTTGTTCGTTGGACAACAGCTCGCTCAGCGGCAGGGGCGCCCCATGGGTCCCGTATTGGGCGTCCGCGCCCGGCAGCTGCACGAAGCCCGACCGCTCGGTGCCCTTGAACGCCATCTGGCCGTCCAGGTCCCCATAGGTCTTCAGGAACGGCAGCAACTTCTCCTTGTCGGCCAGGCTCAGCTCCTGGTCCAGGGCGCCCTTGCTCACCGCCTTGGCCAGCAGTTCGGCGATGTGGCCGCGGGTGTCGTTGACCCCTTGGCGCATCCGGATCGGCTTGGCGTCCGACCCCTGCGGCCAGAAGTAGGCGCTGCGGCTGGAATTGACCTCAACCTCCAACTCCACCTTGAGCTTGCGGCAATAGCCCAGGACCCCTTCGTGGTGGCTGGGCAGGCGCGCCGGCCCTGCGTTCATGTAAACGCCCTCCGAGAAGCTGACGGTCTGATCGGCCTCGCCCACCATCTCGATCTTCGAGCCGTTTCGCAGGGTCCAGTTGCGGCCGCCCAGCCGGTCGCGGGCCTCCAGCAGGGTCACCTTGAACCCGGCGCGCTCAAGTTCGTAGGCGTTGACCAGGCCCGCGATCCCGCCGCCCAGGATCACCACGCTCTTGCCCGCCCCCAGGTCGGCCGCCATCACCGGGACTTGGCTCGCCGCCGCCGTGGGCAGCAGACCCAGGGCCATCATCGCGGTGTAGGCCGCCCCATAGCCGCCTGTGGCGCCGACTCGATGCAGGAAATTCCGGCGACTCAATCCCATGACCAACACCCTGAAGAAAACGCGCCGCGCCGAGCGGCGAACCTTGGCCGTCCGCGTCCCGCGCAGGGCGGGTCCAGGCCGGCGAACTGTGTGAAAACCGCCGTGGCCGGCGGAGCCTTCGACCGATCGGGCGGGCGACTCGCCTTGAGCCGCCCGCCCATCGTCTCGCCTAGAAGGTCATCGCCAGCTTGGCGTAGTAGAAGCCGCCCTGCCAATCGACCACCGAGTCCGACCGGTAGATCCGGCCGTTCGTGGCCGATTCCCCGATGCGATCCGGCTCCGGATAGTTGTCCAGCACGTTGCGGACGCCCAGCGCGATGGTCGCGTAGTCGGTGACGTCGTAGCTCGCCTCCAGGTCCAGGAAGACCTCGGCCTTGAACTTCTGCACCACCGGATTGCCGACGCTGAACATGTTCTTGTAGGGGCCGTAGACGCTGGCCCGACCCAGCAGAGTGAACGGACCGGCCGTGTGCGTCGCCGTCATCACGCTGCGCCAGCGGGGCTCGCGGTGCTTGAAGTCGAACACGTACTCGCCGTCGAAGAAGCCGGCCTTCTTCACCTTGTCCACCAGCGGCAGGTTCCAGTTCATCGAGGCGCTGAGCGCCGTCGACTGGCCGTTCTCCCAACCCAGCGTGTAGGTGGCCACGGCGTCGAAGCCCTGGACCTTCGCGTCGAAGGCGTTCTGGAAGAAGCTCACCTGACCGATGCTCTCGGCGCCGGGGATGCCGGCGGAAACCATGGCCGCGGTGATGGCCGGCGTCACGTTGATCGGCGTGATCGCGTAGAACATGTCCTTGATTTCAATGTAGTAGGCGTCGAACGTCAGGGTCAGGCCGTCCAGGATCTGCGCCGTCACGCCCACCGAATAGTTGGTGGACTCCTCTGGACCGATCTCGTCGGCGCCCAGGAAGACCGAGACGGGATTGGTCGCCGGGAACAGGCCCTGAGCGACCGGCACGCCGTTGTTGACCACCGTCGAGGTGTAGGTCGTGAACAGCTGGCCCGTGGTCGGCGCCCGGAAGCCGGTGCCGATCGAGCCGCGGACCGCGAAGGCGTCGTTGAACTCGAACCGCGCGGCGACCTTGTAGTCCAGCGTGCTGCCGAAGTCGGAGAAGTCCTCGGCCCGCAGCGAGGCCTGCACGAACAGTTGTTCCGTCAGGTCGGTGCTGAGATCGACATAGGCGGCCTTCGACTTGCGGGTCAGGCGGCCGGAATAGAGCGGCGGGAAGCCCGGCGCGCCGTTCGAGCCGACGCCCAGCGCCGTGTAGACCGGGTTGTTGAACGTCCGGCCGTCGATCGAGACGGTGGCGGCGTTGCAGACGATGCCCTTGTTCTGCGGCGCCGTGGCCCGCAGCGTCCGGTTCACGACCAGGGGTTCGTTGGTGCAGAAGTCGTAAGGATCCTGCGTGGCGTAGGGGCCCGCGATATACGAGCCGACGTCGCCCTTCAGGATCTCATAGCCTTCCTTCCGGTATTCCGCGCCGAAGGCGATCGCCACGGGATTGGCCGAGAAGCCGGTGGTCCAGGCGTAGGTCATGTCGGCGTTGAGCGCGACTTCGTCGGACTCCAGGGCGCCCACGTGGAACTTCGTCGGGCTGGCTTCGCCCAGCGAGAAGTTCACCGTGTCGTTCATGTCGTACGACAGGTTGTCGTTGCCGTAGCGGGCGCTCAAGTCGTAGCCCAGCCCGCCCCAGATCTCGCCCTTGATGCCGCTGACGAAGCTGTAGTCGACGACGGTGCCGAAGAACTGCGGGGTGAAGCCCAGCGGGAAGATCATGTTGGCGCGGAACAGGTTGCCCGCGCGGGTATAGACGAAGTCGTCGGATTGGTTGGTCGTCGCGCCGACGTCGACCGGGTTGCGGTAGTTGAAGTCTTCCTTGGCGTTGCTGCGCGAGTAGTTGGCGAAGGCGTAGATCTGCACCTCGGGCGTGATGTCATAGCCCGCGTTGACGAAGATCCGCGTGCCCTCGGCGTCCGGCTGACCCCACTTCTGGGCCACCTTAGTGAACAGGCCGCCATAGTTCACCGACTGGGCGTAGGCGGCGGTGTAGGCCGAGCCCGGCGCGGTGGTCTCGGTCGGGAACAGACCGACGCAGAAGCCGGCGTTCTGGTTGGGCAGGTTGCGGTTGCAGTACTGGCGGCCCCGCGAGGTCGGCTGCTCGGTCACGTACTCGAAGCTGACGTTGATGAAGCCGTTGTCGCCGAGCGCGAAGCCCTTGTTGCCGCCGATGACAATGGCGTCGCCGTCGCCCTCATAGTACTGGCCGGCCTGGATCGACAGCGAGCCGCCGTCCGAATCGTCCTTCAGGATGAAGTTGATGACCCCGGCGATGGCGTCCGAGCCGTACTGGGCGCCGGCGCCGTCGCGCAGCACTTCCACGGCCTTCAGGGCCGAGCTGGGGATCTGGGCGGCGTCTTGCGACTGCGTGCCGCTGCCGCCGGTCAGGACCAGCGCCGATCGGTGACGGCGCTTGGAGTTGACCAGAAGAAGGGTCTTGTCGGACGGCAGACCGCGCAGGGCCGCCGGACGGATGAAGGTCGCCCCGTCCGAGATCGGCTCGCGCGCCAGGCTATAGGACGGCACCAGGGTCTTCAGCAGGTCCATGGTGTCGGAGTGCGAGACCGCCTCGATCTCCGCGGCGCTGAAGGAGTCGACCGGAACGGCGGACTCCAGCGCCGTGCGCGGCGCCGCCCGCGAGCCGGTGACGATGACTTCATCCACCATCTGCGCGCTCGCTGGCGTCGCCAGCACCAGGACTGTGAGCGAAGCGCCCGCCAGCAGTCCGATTTGAGACATCTTCTTCGCCATTATTGTTCCCCTCGGATAAAAACGGGCCTGAACCTGACAATCGGTCCACGCAGGCATAACTAGACAGTCCTCCACGGACGATCGTCTGACGATCACCGTGGGAACATCACGTAACGACGACCTCCAGGTTCGCCTTTACGACTTATCGACAGATCTACAGCGGCGACATCGAGCTGTGCTCGACTCGCAATTTCTCCAAATGCAGATTACGATCTGCAGTAGAATTCATAGTGGTTCGACTCTCTCAATATTCACGAGAGCCCTATGCTGCGCGCCCCCCGGCACATTTTTCCGCGCCAGTCATGAACCCTGCCGGCGCGTTGCGTTTACATCGTCCAGGACGATGTCGCTGCATGACAGGGTCGTCATGAATTTGGGAGGGTGTCAAACGCGGCGATCTTGGCCGACCGAGCACTTGGCGTTTGATCGGTTCAGCAATGGTAAATTGACCGTTAGCTGAGCATCGGACCCCAAAACAGGGCCGATTTTTTGCACATACTCGCGTTGGGGGCGTCGAGTTCTTGAGCGGCTCAGACGCCATTGCCGCCGAAACAGGCGCGGGCGCCGCGGGGTTGCGCAGATTTTCAGGCCTCGCCGGCGATAACGAACCGTCCGCCACGCCCTGCAAGCCGGGGTGCGGCGTTATGCGCCACGACCGGCTGGAGGGCGGGGCGTCCTACGCCAACCGCGCCAGCGCTCCATGATCCAGGATGTGGTCGCTCGCCCCGCCCAGCATGCGCAGGAACATCTCGTCGCCGCGGGCGGTCTGCTCCACCACCATGGCGGCGAAGAAGGCGGTGAAGAACAGCAGGAAGGCGCCCTGCTCGTAGTGCCGCCTCAGGTCGGCCATCGGATAGGCCTCGACCCCCAGTTCGACCAGCTTGGCGTGATAGAGGCCCAGCAGCTCAGCCTCATGAGCCCGTCGCACCTCCGCGGGCAAGGCCCCCGCCAGAAAGTAGGCGACATCGGTCGCCCCGGCCCCATAGGCGAAGGACTGCCAGTCCAGCGTGGTGATCGGGTGGCCGCCCGCCGCGCCGCCGAACATCATGTTGTCGGGCCGGAAGTCGTTGTGGGTCAGACAGCGCGGCCCATCGTGCAGCGTCGCCATCGCCCCGAAGCTGCGTCCCAGCACCTCTCCGATCTCCACCCAGGCAGGCTGCAGCCGCGATCCATAGCGGGCGACGAAGCCGCCCCACAGGGCCTGCACCATCTCCGGCGTCGCCGGGCTGGCGGGCGCGGCCTTGGATCCCGAGACCCAGGGCAGGTCATCCAGCCCGTCGTCGTTCCAATGGCTGGCGTGCAGCTTGGCCGCCTCGCCCACCACCAGCCGCGCTTGGTCCAGGCTGACGCCCTTGAGCTGGTCGCCCTGCTGGGCCGGCGCCAGGTCCTCCATGATCAGGACGAACTCGCCCGTGGCGTCCTCGACATCGGTGAACCAGCAGCGCGGCGTGTGGATCAACGCCTTGCCCGCCAGGTGGCGATAGAAGTTCACCTCGCGATGATAGTTGCCCAGCATCACCCCGGTCGCCCGGCTGGTGTCGTCGGCCGCCGGGAACTTGCCGACCACCGACCGGGGCGCGCCTTCCCCGTCCCGCTCATAGTCCAGCACGAAGCGCACGCTGTCGCCGATCTGCCCCGTGCCCACGCCCTTCGAGGTCAGGCCGCGCACCACGGTGTCGACCCCGGCCTGCTGCAGCATGGCGGTCATCCAGGCGGCGTCGATGTCGCCCGGCCGGCGGATATCGGGACCGCTCATGCCGCCATCGTGTGGGTGTAGACCTCGTTCAGCGCGATCTCGTCGCCGCGCAGGATGACCAGGTCGAAACCCCGCAACCGCCCGCCGCCGGCGATATCGCAGTACCAGCGCCCACAGAACCCGCCTGGGATCGGCCAGACCTCGTCGGGCGTGTAGGTCATGGCCGGCGTGGCCCCGAACAGCCCCGTCAGATAGCCGCCCAGCGCCTCGCGCCCGGTCAGTCCGCCCGCCGTCTGCGGGTCCCTGTAGATGCAGTCGGCCGCATAGAATTTCAGCAGCGTCGGCACGTCCTTGGCGGTCCAGGCGCCCAGCCAGCGGGCGTTGTAGTCGGCGATGTCCATGCTCAGGCCTCTCCCAGGACGCGGGCCCGGTGTTCGGGCGTGAACATCTCGGCGGGCACGGCCTCCGGCCCCGCCATCACCGCGAAGGAATGCATCTTCAGGCTGGGGTCGAGGGCCGCCCGCTCGAACAGGCTCAGCCGCCGCGCGGCCGCCTTCTCGCCGAACTCCATGTCGATGGCCGCCTGCAGGCTCGCGGTGAACCGCAACCGCCGCATCCGCTCGGCCCGCTCCTCGCCATAGCTCGCGAACGCCTCTGGGCCCCAGTCATCTGAGGCCTTCAGGATGTCGCTGACCATCCGCACGTCGCGATAGGTGATCGACAGGCCCAGGCCGATGATCGGGTCGTTCCAGCCGGCCGCGTCGCCCACCAGCACCACGCCTTGCCCATAGGGCTGGTCGGTCCAGCTATCGGCGTTGAAGTACGAATAGAGCGGCCCCGCCGGGCGCC
>NZ_JANOCX010000447.1:0-17436 GCF_031412415.1 Phenylobacterium sp. | reverse complement strand
GCTGCCCATCCAGGGCTGCTGGCCCGGCGAGCCGGCGCCGCTGATCACCTGGCCGCTGGTGGTCACCAAGGGGCCGTCGGACAGCAAGGAAGACGACTACAACCTCGGCATCTACCGCATGCAGTTGCTCGGCAAGGACCGCGCCATCATGCGCTGGCTGGCCCACCGCGGCGGGGCCCAGCACTACGGCCGCCACAAGAAGGCCGGCAAGCGCGAGCCCCTCCCGGCCTGCGCCGTGATCGGAGCCGATCCGGGCACTATCCTGGCGGCGGTGACGCCGGTGCCCGACACCCTCAGCGAATACCAGTTCGCCGGCATCCTGCGCGGCTCGAAGCTGGATCTGGTGCCGGCCAAGACCGTGCCCCTGATGGTCCCGGCCCAGGCCGAGATCGTCATCGAGGGCCACGTCATGCTGGACGAATACGCCGACGAGGGCCCCTACGGCGACCACACCGGATACTACAACTCGGTCGAGCCGTTCCCAGTGTTCAAGGTCAGCGCCATCACCATGCGCAAGGACCCCATCTATCTCACCACCTTCACCGGCCGGCCGCCGGACGAGCCCAGTGTGCTGGGCGAGGCCTTGAACGAGGTGTTCATCCCCCTGCTGCGCCAGCAGTTCCCGGAGATCGTCGACTTCTGGCTGCCGCCCGAGGGCTGCTCCTACCGCATCGCCGTGGTCTCCATGAAGAAGGCTTACCCGGGTCACGCCAAGCGCGTGATGATGGGTGTCTGGAGCTATCTGCGGCAGTTCATGTACACCAAGTGGGTGATCGTCGTGGACGACGACATCAATGCCCGCGACTGGAAGGACGTCATGTGGGCGCTGTCCACGCGGATGGACCCGGCGCGCGACATCACCCTCATCGAGGGCACCCCCATCGACTATCTCGACTTCGCCTCGCCGGAGAGCGGGCTGGGATCGAAGATTGGCCTGGACGCCACCAACAAGTGGCCGCCGGAGACCAAGCGCGAGTGGGGCGAGAAGCTGGGCATGGACGAGGCCACCGTCGCGGCGGTCACGGCGAAGTGGTCGCGCCTGGGCCTGCCGGAATAGTCACGCTTTTTCGCCCCCTTGCCCTTCGGGGCGTTCCGCGTCCAACTGCGCGCCATCGCGTGGGGCGATAGAGGGAACATCTCACATGGACGCCGTTTCTTCGGGCCATGCGGCAGCGCTGTGGACCGGGCTGCACCTGATCCTCCTGCTGGTGCTCTCGCTGCTGGTCGTGCGCCAGCGCCAGCGTCACAAGATCGCCCTGGGCGATGAGGGGGTGCCGGAGCTCGCCCAGGCCATTCGCGCGTTCGGCAACGCCACCGAATACATTCCGCCGGCTCTGATCGGCATTGCTGTCCTGGCCCTCGTCGACGCCTCGCCCCTGGCGGTGCACCTGACCGGGTTCGTCCTGTTCGTGGGCCGGGTGTTGCATGCGGTGGGGCTGTCGCGCAGCGGCGGCTCGTCCTTCGCCCGGACCATCGGCATGACCATGACCTGGCTGGCCTACGTGTTCGCCAGCGTGGCCCTGCTGTTCAACGCCGTCATCTAGTCAGGTCTCATCGCTTGGCTTGCTCCGGGCGCCGCATGCCGCCATATGGCCCGCATGGATGAGAGCTTGTTAGCCGATGTCGTGGCCGCCGCGCGCAAAGCCGGCGCCGATGCAGCCGAAGCGGTGGGCGCCGAGCGCCGCGCCCTGGGTATCAATGTGCGCCTCGGCGAGCTGGAAGAGGTGGAGCGCGAGGAGTCCCGCGATCTCGGCCTGCGGGTCTTCGTCGGTCAGCGGCAGGCCACGGTCTCCGGCTCCGACATCTCCAAGGACGCCCGCGCCAAGCTCGTCGAGCGCGCCGTGGCCATGGCGCGTCTTGCACCGGAAGACCCCTATGCGGGCCTGGCCAGCAAGGAACAGCTGGCTCAGGGCCCCTTCATCGACCTCGATCTCTACGACGGCGAAGAGCCCTCGCCCGAATCGCTGGAGGACATCGCCCGCGCCGCCGAGGAGACCGCACGGGCCAATCCCGGCGTCACGAATTCCGAAGGCGGCTCGGCCTCCTGTTCGGCCAGCCAATGGCGCCTGGTGACGTCGGAAGGCTTCTCGGGCCTCTACAGCGCCTCGACCTTCTCCATCGGCGTCTCGGTGGTCGCCGGCGAGGGCGAGACCATGGAAAGCGGCTATGACGGCCGCTCCGCCCGCTGGCGCGCCGACCTGCCGGGCCCCGCCTCCATCGGCGAAAAAGCCGCCCGCCGCGCCGTCGCCCGTCTGGGCGCGCGCAAGATCGATTCGACCACCGCCCCGGTGATCTTCGAGAACCGGCTGGCGACCTCGCTGATCGGCCCGCTGATCGGGGCGATCTCCGGGCCGTCCATCGCGCGCGGCACCTCGTTCCTGAAGGACAAGCTGAACCAGCCGGTGTTCGCCAAGGGCGTGAACATCACAGACGATCCGCATGTCCGTCGCGGCCTGGGATCCTCGCCATTCGACGACGAGGGCGTGGCCAACCGCGCCCATGGCCTCATCGACGACGGCGTGCTGACCACCTGGCTGCTGAACTCGTCCTCCGCGCGGCAACTCGGCCTGGAGACCACCGGCCACGCCTCGCGCGGCCTGGCCGGTCCGCCCGGCGTCTCGACCACCAACCTGACCGTGAAGCCCGGGACGCGCGACCTGGCCGGTCTGATGGCCGACGCCAAGTCCGGCCTGGTCATAACCTCAATGTTCGGCCCGTCGCTGAACGGCAACACCGGCGACTGGTCGGTGGGCTGCGCGGGCTTCTGGTTCGAGAACGGGGAGTTGGCCTATCCCGTCACCGAGATCACGGTGGCCGGAAACCTGATCGACATCTACGCTCGCCTGGTTCCCGGCTCGGATCTGGAGATCCGAGGCTCGGCGAATTCGCCCTCGATCCTGGTCGACGGCCTGGCGATCGCCGGACGCTGATGCCCGAAGCGTCCTCCGACCTGGCGCTGATCACGGCGGCGGCGCGGGAGGCGGGCGCCCTGGCTGTCCGGCTGCGCGCCGAGGGCCTGACCAGCGAATTCAAGGCGGCCGACGGCTCGCCCGTCACCAACGCCGACCTGGCGGCCGACGCCTTGCTGAAGCAACGCCTGTCCACGGCGCGGCCCGATTACGGCTGGCTGTCGGAGGAGACCGCCGACGACCCGGCGCGGTTGGCCAAGCGCCGGCTATTCGTGGTCGACCCGATCGACGGCACCCGCGCCTATATGAAGGACCGCCCCTGGTGGGCGGTGTCCATCGCCGTGGTCGAGGGGAAGCTGCCCCTGGCCGGCGTGGTCTTCGCCCCACAGCTCGACGAGACCTACACCGCCGTCGCCGGACGCGGAGCCCATCTCAACGGCGGGGCGATCCAAGCGTCGGACCGCGACGAGGTCGAAGGCTGCGGCATGGTCGGCGACGCGCGAATGTTCGCCCACCCCGCCTGGCGCACGCCCTGGCCTGACATGCGGATCGAAGCGCGCAACTCGACCGCCTACCGGCTGTGCGTGATCGCCTCGGGCGCCTTCGACGCCACCATCGCCCTGGTCGCCAAGTTCGACTGGGACCTGGCTGCGGCCGATCTGATCGCCCGGGAGGCCGGCGCCTTCGTCGGCGACCACCAGGGTCGTCCGTTCAGCTATAACGGCCCGAAACCAGCGCAACCCAGCCTCGTCTGCGCCGCGCCACGTCTCGCACCATTGATCCTGGAGCGCGTCTCGCATATCGCCCTCCCCAATTGAATCGTTTTGGGAAATGACCCGGCCATGCCCGACACCCAGCTTCTCCACCTCGTCATCGGCGGCGAACTCGAAGACGTCCAGGGGATCAAGTTCCGTGACCTGAACAAGATCGATCTGGTCGGCGCCTACCCCAGTCACGCCGAGGCGCTCGCCGCCTGGCGCGCCAAGGCGCAGTCCACCGTCGACAACGCCCTGATGCGCTACTTCATCATCCACGCCCACAAGCTGCTGGATCCGCACGACGACGACGATCACCAGCACTAGGGGCTAGGCCAGACCTACTCCCGCTTCAGCAGGCCCTCGGTCAGCAGGCGGCCCCACATCTGGCTGCGGAAGTCGGCCTTGATGCCGGGCTCGTCGTAGGCGTCGCTCTGTACCCACTCGAGGAAGCTTTGCCCCTTGGGCTCGCCCTCTGCCAGGTAGCGCTCGAAGGTGTAGTCCAGCACGCCAGTCTTGCCCTGCTTCACGTGCAGGTATTTGAGGCTGAGCTGTTCCAGGGCCTCGCGGATCGGTACGCCCTGGCGGAAGTGCTTGTAGAAGACGCTCATGATCCCCGCCCGGTCCGCGCCGGACTTGCAGTGCATCAGGGCCGGGTACTCGATGCTTTCGAACAGCGCCTTGGCGCCCAGCACCCGCGCGCGGCTGGGCACCTCGCGCGAGGTGATGGTGAAGTCGACCATCGTCAGTCCCAGGCGCTCGCAGGCGTCCTTCTCCAGGGCGTGGAAGCTGGCGTCGAATCCGCCGCGCAGGTTGATGATCGTCTTGATCCCGCGCTGCTTCCACTCGGCCAGCTGGTGGGGCCAGGGCTGATTGGTGCGCACCAGCTCGTCGCTGATCCAGTGGGCGTTCTGGAACTTCAGGCGCAGATAGGCGTGGTCGTTCCACAGATAGTCGCAAAGGGCCGCCCTGCGCCCCTTGGGCGTGGTCAGGTCGAATCCGGGCGCGGGGTTGTCCTGGCTCATCGGCCCCTAACTAGGGGCTGCGGCGAAAAATCGGAAGCGCGACGAAACGCGCGACTTCACGCGATCAAGGTCAGGATGTTGCCCGCCGGGTCCTTGAAGTGCGCCAGGGTTCCGCCCCACGGCATCTTCTCGGGCGGCCCCAGGAATTCGACGCCCTTGGCGATCAGATCGGCATAGGTCGCTTCAATGTCCTCGACCGAGAGGGATAGGCCGACAAAGCGGCCCTTGAGGCCGTCCTCATGGCTCCCATCGTCGCGCTCGACGATCAAGGTCGGTCCCAGGTCGTAGCCGACCGCGTCACCGAAGTCCCAAGTGGACGCCAGGCTCAGCGTCCCGCCGTAGAACCCGCGCGCCACGTCCATGTCGTCCACCCAGACGCGCACACCATAGATCTTCATGGACAACCTCCGTCTCGGCTCCCGTCCCCACCATATGCCCGGCCTGAGTCAGGCCAAGACGCCTTCTTGACTTCGCCGCCCCGACAGCCGACCCCAGGGACGATGAGCGAGCCCGCCGCCGAGCTGCCCACCCGCGCCGTGATCGGCCGGATCGCGCGCGTCTACATGACGCCGCGCTGGAAAGGCTGGACGGTGGCCATGCTGGCGGCCGTGGCCGTGGCCTATCTCAGCGCCACCCTGATCCAGATGATGGAGCCGGCGATCAACGATCTGCTGGTCAACCATAAGCCGGGTGCCCTGGTCGCCATCCCACTCACCATCGCGGCCCTGGCGATAGGCCGCGCCGTGGCCCAGGTGATCCAGGCCAGCGAGGTCAACAGGATCGGCAACGAGGTCGTGGGTCAGGTCCAGGTCCAGTTGTTCGGCAAGCTGGTGCGCGCCGACCTGGCGCGGCTGCGCGCGGAGCACACCGGATCCTTCGTCTCATCGGTCCTCTACGACGCCGGACTGATCCGCGAGGCGGCGACCTCGGGCGTGATCAACTACACCCAACATCTGCTGACCCTGATCGGCGCCTTCATCGTCATGACCAGCAACGATCCGGCCCTCGCCCTGGTGCTGATCGTCGCCGCGCCGCTGGCCAGCACCATCATGCGCCGGTTCTCCAAGCGGACCGTCAAGGCCACCAAGGGCGCGATGGCCGAGACCTCGGCCCTGTCCACCGCGATCATGGAGAGCTTGGACGGCGTCCGGGTCGTCAAGATCGAGAACCGCGAGGACTATGAGGAAGGCCGCGTCGCCGAGGTGGTGATGCGCCGCCAGAAGCATCTGGTGAAGGGCGCCAATGCGCGTGCTCGCGCAGCCCCGGCCACCGAGCTGTTGATGACCCTGATCACCGCCGCGGTCATCGCTTATGCCGGCTGGCGTTCGCAGACTGGAGCCATGAACGTCGGCGCCTTCGTGGCCTTCATCATGGCGCTGGGCCTGGCCAGCCAGTCGTTGCGCCAGTTGGCCAACCTGCAGACCGTCATGGCCGAGGGCCTGGCCGCGGCACGGCGGCTGTTCAGCGCCCTGGACGTCCAGCCGGAGGTGCGCGAGCAGGCCGGCGCCTGCCCCCTGCCCCACGGGCCGACGACCATCGGTTTTCAGAACGTGGGCTTCAGCTACGCCCTGGACGGCCCACCCGCCCTGCAAGGCGTGACCCTGGAAGCGCGTCGCGGCGAGACCGTCGCGCTGGTCGGTCCCTCAGGCGGCGGCACGAGCACCATCCTCAACTTGATCCCCCGCTTCTATGACGCCACCGCGGGGGTGGTGAGCATCGACGGCGTCGACGTGCGCGACGTGACCCTGGCCTCGCTGCGCGACCAGATCGCCTTGGTCACCCAGGAGCCGTTCCTTTTCGACGACACGGTGCGCGCCAACATCGCCTACGCCCGGCCCGGCGCGACCCTGGAAGACATCGAGGCCGCCGCGGCGGCCGCCGCGGCCCATGAGTTCATCGGCGCCCTGGCCGACGGCTATGACACCTTGGTGGGCGAGGCCGGCGCGCGGCTGTCCGGCGGTCAGCGCCAGCGGATCGCCATCGCGCGGGCCTTCCTGAAGGACGCCCCCATCCTGCTGCTGGACGAGGCCACCAGCGCGCTGGACACCGAGAGCGAGGCCCAGGTTCAGGCCGCGCTCGCACGCCTGATGGCCGGGCGCACCACCATCCTGATCGCCCACCGCCTGTCGACCGTTCGCGGCGCCGACCGCATCTATGTGATCGACAAGGGCCGGGTCGTGGAGACCGGCGACCATGACGGCCTGGTGAAGATGCGCGGCCTCTATGCCCGCCTCGCCCAGAGCCAGAACCTCGAGGCGGAGACCCCGGCGTGAAGGCGCTGTTGCGCCACCCGGCCACCCAGGTCGTCCTGGGCTGGATCTTCCACGCCTACATGGTCCTGATCCGCCGCACGGTGCGCTGGCGCCATGAGAACATCGAATGCGTGGACGGCGTGCTGGCGTCGGGCCAAGGCGCCCTGGCGCTGTGCTGGCACGGGCGAATTCCGGTGGCCCTGGCGGTCGCGAAGGTCTGGTGGAAGAAGCCCCGCGCCTGCCTGGTCTCGCCCTCTGGCGACGGTGAGTTCTTCGCGCAGGCGATGGCCCACGCCAAGTTCCCGTCGATCCGCGCCTCCTCGGCCAAGAAGGGCGACAGCGCCAAGGCCCGCGCCGTCGTGGCCGCCTTCCGCGAGGCCATGAAGCTGGTCAATGAGGGTGGGGTGCTGATCGTCACGCCCGACGGCCCGCGCGGGCCCAACGAGGTGATGGCGCCCGGTGCGGCCCAGATCGCCAAGCGCACCGGCGCGCCGGTCTTCATGATGGGCATCGCCGTCTCGCCCGCCGCCCGGGCGGGCAGCTGGGATCGGGCGATGATCGGCCGCCTTTTCGGCCAGGGCGCGGTGGTCTGGGACGGGCCCTTCCACGTGCCCGGCGACCTTGACGACGCGGGCCTGGACGCCCTGGTCGCCGACTGGTCCACAAGGCTATCGGGCCTCACCCGGCGGGCCGAAACCCTGGTCGGCTACGTTGATCCGCAAGCGCGGCGGTGACACATAGGGACATGGGCCACGACCACCACCACGGTCACGATCACAAGCATGGGCACGACCATGGTCATGACCATGGCGGCCACAGCCACGCGCCAAAGGACTTCGGCCGCGCCTTCGCCATAGGGGTGGGGCTGAACTTCGCCTTCGTGCTGGCCGAGGTGGCGGCGGGGCTTTGGTCCGGCTCGCTGGCCCTGCTGGCCGACGCCGGGCACAACATGTCCGACGTGCTTAGCCTGCTGCTGGCCTGGGGGGCGACCATCCTGGCCAAGAGCGCCCCCACCGCCCGGCGCACCTATGGCTTGCGCAAGGCCACCATCCTGGCGTCCCTGGCCAACGCCGTCCTGCTGCTGGTCGCCGTCGGCGTCATCGCGTCGGAGGCGATCCACCGCTTCAACTCCCCCGCCGAGATCGCCACGGCGCCGGTGATGATCGTCGCGGCCATCGGCGTGCTGATCAACACCGCCACGGCCCTGATGTTCATGAAGGGCCACGAGGACCTGAACGTTCGTGGCGCCTTTCTGCACATGGCCGCCGACGCCGGCGTGTCCCTGGCTGTCGTGATCGGCGCCGGCCTGATCGCGGTCACCGGTCTGCTGTGGATCGACCCGGCGCTGAGCCTGCTGATCGCCGCGGTGATCGTGCTGGGCACTTGGGGCCTGTTGCGCGACTCGGTCGACCTGGCGCTGGACGCCGCACCCAAGGGTGTTGACGTGGAGGCCGTGCGCGTCTGGCTGAGCGGGCGTCCTGGCGTCACAGACGTCCACGACCTGCACATCTGGGCCATGAGCACCACCGAGACGGCGCTGACGGCTCACGTCACGCGGCCGGTCAACGACGACGGCGACGACTTCCTGCACGCCACCTGCGAGGCCCTGGCCCACAGGTTCGGGATCGGACACGCCACCCTGCAGGTGGAGATCGGCCGCGCAGAGCCCTGCCGGCTCGCCGCCGCCAACGCGGTCTAGGACCGCCTTGCGCCCCCTTTCGCTCGCGCTCTACGGCGCGCTGACCCAGGCCCTGAGTCCGATCGTTGGCCTGATGCTGAAGCAGCGCGCCGCCAAGGGGAAGGAAGACCCGACCCGACTTCCCGAACGCCTGGGCCATGCGGGCCTGCCACGTCCCGACGGCCCGCTGGTCTGGCTGCATGGGGTGAGCGTGGGCGAGAGCGTGTCGCTCCTGCCCCTGGTCGTGGCGCTCCGCCGCCGTCGGACGGACCTCGTCCTGCTGGTGACCTGCGGCACCATCAGCGCCGCGCGGCTGTTGGCCGAGCGTCTGCCGCCAGGGGTGATCCATCAATTTGCGCCGATCGATACGCCGGTCGCTGTCCGCCGCTTCCTGCGCCACTGGCGGCCAGGCCTGGTGGTGACGGTCGAGAGCGAGCTTTGGCCGAACTTGATCCTGATGGCGAAGGACGCCGGCGCGAAGGTCGCCCTGGTCTCGGCGCGGATGACCCAGGTCAGCGCCGAAGGCTGGGGCCGGCTGCCGGCGGCGGCAAGGGCCCTACTCGGCGCCTTCGACCTCATCCTCCCGCAAGAGCCGGAGACCGCGGCGCGCCTCGCCAGATTGGGCGCGCGCCTCGGGCCGCAACTCAATCTCAAGCAAGTCGGGGAGCCCCTACCCTTCGACGCCGCCAAGCTCAGCGAACTACGAGGGCTGATCGGAGATCGGAAAGTCATCCTCGCCGCCAGCACGCACCCCGGCGAGGAGGAGATCATCGGCCGAGCGGTCGCTGAGGCCGCGACCGGCGCCCTGCTGATCGTCGCGCCGCGCCACGTCGAGCGCGGCCCTGCGGTGGCCGAGCTGCTTCGGGCGGCGGGCTTCACCGTCTGCCGGCGCGGCGCCGGCGAAGCGATCGCCCCCCAGACCACAGCCTATGTCGCCGACACCATGTTCGAGATGGGCCTATTCTTCCGCCTGGCCGAGGTGGTGGTCATGGGCGGCAGTTTCGTGCCCGGTGTCGGCGGCCACAACCCGCTGGAGCCCGCACGCCTGGCACGCCCCATCATCACCGGCCCGCACACCTTCAACGCCGCCGCCGTCTATGCCGAGATGTTCGATCAGATGGCCGCCATCGAGGCCGCCGACGGCGGTGCTTTGGCCCGCCATCTGCGGGGCCTGCTCACCGAGCCCCTGATCGCGCCGCGCATCGGCGAGGCGGCCCTGGCCTATGCCCAACGCCAGCAAGGCGCGCTGGATGAGGCGCTGGCCCTGCTCGAACCCTTGCTGCCCGCATGAAGCTCGCCACGCCCCGCTGGTGGTATGTCCGCGACGGCGCCCCCGCGCCGGTGAGCCGCCTACTGCTGAAGCCGGTCTCGTGGATCTGGGCCTATGTCACGGCGCGACGGATCGCCCGAACGGTTCCGGTCGATCCGGGCGTGGCGGTGATCTGCGTGGGCAACCTGACCTTGGGCGGAGCGGGAAAGACCCCCGTCGTCCGTGCCCTGCTGGAACGCCTGCCCGGCGCTCACGTGCTGTCGCGGGGGCATGGCGGATCGCTGAGCGGTCCAGTCCGGGTCGACCCGGCGATTCATACCGCCCGCGAGGTCGGCGACGAGCCGTTGATGTTGGCCGCCGACGCACCGGTCTGGATCGCTCGCAATCGGATCGAAGGCGCCGGAGCCGCCGCCGCGGCCGGCGCCCGGGCGGTGATCATGGACGACGGTCACCAGAACCCCAGCCTGAGGAAGGCGCTCTCCATCGTCGTGGTGGACGGCGAGACGCGCAACGGCGCCTGGCCCCTCGGCGACGGTTCGGTCTTCCCGTCCGGCCCGATGCGCGAACCCCTGGCGGTGGGCTTGGCGCGGGCGGACGCCGTGGTGCTGATGCTGCCAGCCGACCTGGCGGAGCCGGACCCTGCCCTGGTCGCGGTGTTCAAGGAAAAGCCGGTGCTGGTCGCCCGCCTGGAACCCGCCGTCCCGCCACCACCGGGGCCGCAGCTCGGCTTCGCCGGCATCGGCATGCCCTGGAAGGTTGAGACCGCGCTCAAGGCCGCCGGCTGCGACCTGGCCGATTTCGTCCCCTTCCCCGACCATTTCGCCTACGACGAGGCGACCTTGAAGACCTTATCTGACCGGGCTGAGGTGTTTGGCGCGGGCCTTGTCACCACCGAGAAGGACTGGGTGCGGCTGCCGGGCGCCTGGCGCGATCGGGTTTTCGCTTGGCCCGTCCGCGCGGTGTTCCAGGACCAAGCAGCGCTGAGCGAGCTGCTGGCTCGGTTCTAGAACGGCGGCTGTTCGGGCTGGACGGGCGGCTCGGCCGGCGTGGGCGCGGCCGGTTCGGCGGGCGCGTCCGGGCTGGCGCCAGGCTCGCCATCGACGGTCGGAACCTCAAGACCTGGCAAGACCTCCAGATCCGCGGGCGTCTCGACGCGGACGGGAGGACCGCCGACGACCTTGCCGGCGACGCGAACGGTCTTGAGGCGCATGGCCTCGCCCATGAACTCGCGCCAGATCTTGGCCGGCAGGCCGCCGCCGGCGATGCCGTTCATCGGGCTATTGTCGTCATTGCCCAGCCAGACCGCCACCACCATGTCGCCGACGAAGCCGATGAACAGGGCGTCGCGATAGTCCTGGGTCGTGCCGGTCTTGCCGTGGGCGTACTGGCTGAGATTGGCGGTGTTGCCGGTCCCGAACACCACGCTGTTGCGCAGCAGATCCAGCAGTTCGTCCCGCTCCTTCTTGGGCAGCGGCCGCTTGGCCGGGACGGCGGACTGCATGACGCCGTAGGGGGTGACCGGCATCGAGCCGTTGGCGACCGCGGCGTAGCCGGCGGTCAGCTCCATCAGGCTCATGGGCGCGGTGCCCAGCGCCAGGGTCAGGTCATCGGGGAACTTGGCGGTGACGCCCATGTCGCGCGCCGCCTTGATGATCGCGCCGCGCCCCACTTCCTGGGCCAGGCGCACGGCCGCCACATTGGAGGACGAGGCGAAGGCGTTGCGCAGGCGGACATCATGCCCGGCATAGCGGCCTTCATGGTTCTCCGGCTTCCAGTCGCCGATCTCCACCGGGGCGTCGAGGATCATGCTGTCGGGCGTCATGCCGTCGCGCAGGGCGGCTTGATAGACGAACAGCTTGAAGGCCGAACCGGGCTGGCGCTGAGCGTCGACCGCGCGGTTGAACTGGCTGTCGGCATAGTCGACGCCCCCGACCATGGCCACGACCCTGCCGTCCGGGCGCATGGCGATGATCGCACCCTGTGTGACATTGGCCCAACGGTTCCCGGCGATGGCGCGGCGCAGGATCTTCTCCGCGCGATCCTGCAGGACGGAGTCGAGAGTGGTCTGGACGCGGACCTCGCCATAGGCGCGCTCGAAGGCGAGACGGGCCTGGGGCGTCACCCAGTCGGCGAAGTACGAGCCAACCGGCAGTTTAACCCGGCCCTCGCGGACGCGGACGCTGCGGTTCTGGCGGGCCTGGGCCGGGGTGATGTCGCCCAGCTCCACCATGGTGGCCAGGACGATGCGCGCGCGGGCGCGGGCGGCGGGGAGATCCTCGGTGGGGGCGAGCTTCGACGGCGCCTTGACCATTCCGGCCAGCATGGCCGACTCGCCGATGCTGAGGGTCTCGGGCGTCTTGTCGAAATAGTGCCGGGCCGCGGCGCGCAAGCCATAGACGCCGTCGCCGAAATAGACCGCCGACAGATAGCGCGAAAGGATCTCGTTCTTGGAAAGCCGCGCCTCAAGATAGACCGCGATCAGCGCCTCCTGCGCCTTGCGGCGGAGGCTGCGCTCGTTGGTCAGGAAGGCGTTCTTGGCCAGCTGCTGAGTGATGGTGGAGCCGCCTTCGCGCACCCCGCCGGCGTCGGAGTTGCGCTGCACGGCGCGGGCGATGGCGCGCAGGTCGACGCCGAAGTGCTGGTAGAAGCGGCGATCCTCGATGGCGACGAAGGCGCCGCCCACATGGCTCGGCAGCTTGCTGACGTCGACGGGCGCTTCTTTGTATGACCCTCGGCGGGCGAAGTCCTTGCCGTCGGCGGTGACCAGGATCAGGGTCGGGCTCTTCAGCGGCTCCAATGCCCGGCCTAGCGGCAGGGACCAGACAAGCGAGACCAGCAGAACCAGGACAAGGGCCAGGACCCCGCCTACGATCTGCCAAGAGCGTCGACGCCAGAAGGGCTTTCGAACGGTCGCGTCAGGCGGCGCGCCCGCGGCGGCGGGGGCCATGTCCTGGGAACCGGTCGGATCGCTCATGCGGTGAGACGCTCGTACGAGGTCGGGCGTCAGGCGCCCGGGCCGCCGCTAAATGGACCGAACCCGGATTTGTCTCAAGCCCCCGCCTTCTGGGCGTACTTCCAGGCCGACTGCGCCAGCAGCGGAACCCGGGCCTCCATCGCCGCGGCCTGGGGGCTATTGGCCGTGCCGTCGCGGGCGCGACCGACGATCCCCTGACAGATCCCGGCCAGGCGGAACATGTTGTAGGAGAAGAACCAGTCGAGATCGTGCAGGCCCGAGCGATTGGTGCGCTCGCAGTAGATGGCCACCGCCTCGTCGATCGTCGGGATGCCGTGCGCCACCAGATCCGGCAGGGTGGCGATAGAGCCGTTGACCCAGTTCATCAGCAGATAGGTGAAGTCGGCCAGAGGCTCGCCCAGCGTCCCCAGCTCCCAGTCCAGCACGGCGATGACGCGGGGCTCGGTCGGATGGAGGACCATGTTGTCCAGCCGGTAGTCGCCGTGGACGACGCTGGTCCGCTCCTGCGCCGGCAATGACTTCGGCAGCCAGTCGATGAGCTTTTCCATCTCGTCGATGTGAGACGTTTCCGAGGCCTTGTACTGCTTGGTCCAGCGGTCGACCTGCCGGCCCATATAGTTGCCGGGCTTGCCGTAGTCGCCCAGGCCGATGGCCTCGTAATCGGTGTTGTGCAGGTCGGCGAGGGTCTTGATCTTGGCGACGTAGATCGCGTGCCGCTCGGCCGGCTCGTACTGCGGCAGTTGCTGATCCCACAGGATCCGGCCCTCCACCATGTCCATGACGTAGAACCAGGTGCCGACCACGCTGTCGTCGGTGCACAGGCCGTAGGACTTGGCGACCGGGAAGCCGGTGGGATAGAGCGCCGTGATCACCTTGTACTCGCGGTCGACCGCATGGGCCGACGGCAGCAGCTTGCCCGGCGGCTTGCGCCGCATGACGTACTTCTTGTTCGGCGTGATGAGCTGATAGGTCGGGTTGGATTGGCCGCCCTTGAACTGGCGCACCTCCAGAGGCCCCTGGAAGCCTTCGACATTGGCCTCCATCCAGGCCAGCAACGCCGCTTCGTCGAACCGGTGGCTGTCGGCGACCGCCTTGGTGCCGCTGTTGAGCGCCTCGCGTTCCTGCTCCGCGGTGTCGGTCATGGCGCTCCCCAAATGGCTCGTACGCTTGTTTGAACCACCATACCGACCCGCGCCCCGCCGGGGCAAGGCGTCAGGTCAACAACAGACCGGTTGTTCGAAAACTGAGACCCCGAGGGTCCTGGCGCGCCTTGCCTAGCGTTGGCCCAGGGCTCGCCAGCCTATGTCCGTGCGGTGAAAGCCGCCCGGCCAGTCGATCCGGGCGATAGCGGCATAGGCGCGGTCGCGGGCCGCCTGCAAGTCGGAGCCCCGCGCGCAAACGTTCAACACCCGCCCGCCGGCCGCGCGCAGGGTCCCGTCGGGATCGCGCGAGGTGCCGGCATGGAAGACCACCACGTCCTCGCCGAAGTCCTGCTCGGCGCCGCGGATGATCGAGCCGCCAACCGGGCTGTCGGGATAGCCGTCGGCGGCCAGGACCACGCAGATCGCCGCCTCGTCGCGCCAAGTCGGTTCGGGCAGGTTCGCGAGCGTGCCGTTGGCGCAGGCCATAAGGTAGGGGACGAGGTCGCTCTCCAGGCGCAGCATCAGGACCTGGCACTCCGGATCGCCGAAGCGGACATTGAACTCCACCAGCTTGGGGCCGTCGGCGGTGGCCATCAGCTCGACGAACAGCACGCCCCTATACGGCGCGCCCTCAGTCGCGATGCCGGCGAAGGCGCGCTCGGCCAATCGTTCGCGGGTTTGCTCGATCAGCTCGGGCGTGAAGACCGGCGCCGGCGAATAGGTCCCCATGCCTCCGGTGTTGGGCCCCAGTTCGCCGTCATAGGCGCGCTTGTGGTCCTGGGCGTGGCCGAACACGATGGCGTGCTTGCCGTCGCACAGGGCGAACAGCGAACCGATTTCGCCCTGCAGGAACTCCTCGATCACCACCCGCGCGCCTGCCGACCCGAACCGGCCGCCCAGCACGTCGTCGATGGCCTCATGGGCGGCGGCCAGGTTCTCGGCGATGACCACGCCCTTGCCGGCCGCCAGGCCGTCGGCCTTGATCACATAGGGTGGCTTGAAGTCGGCCAGCGCGGCCTTGGCCTCGGCGGCGGTGTCGCAAACCTTGTAGGCCGAGGTCGGCAGGCCGTGGCGGTCGGTGAAGGCCTTCGTGAAGGCCTTGGAGCTTTCGAGCTGGCCCGCCTGGGCGACGGGCCCGAAACAGGGGATGGCGGCGGCGTTCAGCGCGTCGGCGAGGCCCGCCTCGACCGTGACTTCCGGTCCGATCACCACCAGGTCGGCAGCGATCTCGCGAGCCAACGCCACCAGGGCCGGAACGTCGGTCGCCTTGATGGCGCGCAGCTCGCCCAGCGTCGCCATGCCCGGATTTCCCGGCGCGATGACCAGGCGCTTGAGCAGGGGCGACGTGGCGATCTTCCAGGCCAGCGCGTGTTCGCGCCCGCCCGAACCGACGAGGAGAATGTTCATCTGGCCGCTTTGGCGCGAGGGCGCGCGGCGGTCAAGTCTGGCCTAGGCGTCCATGTCCAGCGAGTAGCCTGCCGAGCGCACGGTGCGGATCGGGTCGGCGGCTTCCTCGCGGTTCAGGGCCTTGCGCAGGCGGCCCACGTGGACGTCCACGGTGCGGGCCTCGACATAGACGTCGGAGCCCCAGACCGCGTCCAGCAGCTGTTCGCGGGAGAACACCCGGCCCGGATGCTGCATCAGGTAGTCCAGCAGGCGGAATTCGGTGGGACCAAGATGGATTTCCTTGCCCGCCCGCTTCACCCGGTGGGCGACGCGGTCGATGACCAGGTCGCCGATGTGGACCCGATCCTCGGCCAGGCCCGGCCGGATGCGCCGCAGCACGGCGCGGATGCGGGCCGACAGCTCGCTCATGGCGAAGGGCTTGACGATGTAGTCGTCAGCGCCGGTGTCCAGGCCGCGGATGCGGTCGCTCTCCTCGCCGCGGGCGGTCAGCATGATGATCGGCACGTTGCGGCTCTCGCTGCGTTGGCGCAGGCGACGGCAGACCTCGATCCCGGAGATCTTCGGCAACATCCAGTCCAGGACGATGATGTCGGGCAGACGTTCCGACACCAGGGTCAGGGCCTCTTCGCCGTCGGCGGCGACGGCGACCTCGTAGCCCTCTTTATCGAGATTGTACTGCAGCAGGGTCGAGAGCGCGTCTTCGTCCTCGACCACCAGAATGTGGGGCGTCAACTCATAGCTCCTAGACGCGCAAAGCGTCGGTCTTCGGCCGGTCCGCGGAGATCATCTCCTCGCCGGTGATCTCGTAGTGGATGATCTCGGCGATGTTGGTGGCGTGGTCGCCGATGCGTTCCAGGTTCTTGGCGACGAACAGCAGGTGAGCGCAGGCGGTGATCGTGCGCGGATCGCCCATCATGTAGGTGAGCAGCTCGCGGAACAGGCTGTTGTAGTGCTCGTCGACCTCGTCGTCGCGGGTCCAGACGGCCAGGGCCCGATCGAGGTCCGAGCCCGTATAGGCGTCCAGCACGTCCTTCAGCCGGCCCAGGACCAGCCGCCCCATGCGCTCGATGGAGCGGGTCAGCGGGGTGATCGGCTCGCCTTCGGTCAACACCAAGGTGCGCTTGGCGATGTTCTTGGCCAGGTCGCCGCAGCGTTCCAGGTTGGACGCGATCTTCATCGCCGCCACCGTCTTGCGCAGGTCGTTGGCCAGGGGTTGGCGCAGCGCGATCAAGCGGATGGCCTTGCGCTCGATGTCGGCTTCGAGCACGTCCAGCCGGTCGTCACGGCCGACCACCAGCTCGGCCGAGGCCTGGTCACGCTTGACGACCGCGTCGATGGCGTCGCTGACCTGGGCCTCGCACAGGCCGCCCATCCGGGCGCACTCGGCCGTCAGGGTGTTCAGCTCGTCTTCGTAGGATTTGACGATGTGCTCGTTCATGACGCCCTCTAGCCGAACCGGCCGGTGATGTAGTCCTGGGTGCGGCTGTCCCGCGGATTGGTGAAGATCTCGCCGGTCGGCCCGGCCTCCACCAGCTTACCCAGGTGGAAGAAGGCGGTCTTCTGCGAGACCCGCGCGGCCTGCGCCATCGAGTGGGTGACGATGACGATGCAGTACTGGTTGCGCAGCTCGTCGATCAGTTCCTCGATCCGCGCCGTGGCGATGGGGTCCAGCGCCGAGCAGGGCTCGTCCATCAGGATCACCTCGGGAGAGACGGCGATGGCGCGCGCGATGACCAGGCGTTGCTGCTGACCGCCCGAGAGGCCGGTGCCGGGCTGGTGAAGCCGGTCGGCGACCTCGGCCCAGAGGCCGGCGCGCTTCAGCGAGCTCTCGACGATGGCCTCAAGCTCGGCCTTGCCGCTGGCGGTGCCGTGGATGCGCGGGCCGTAGGCGACGTTCTCGAAGATCGTCTTGGGAAACGGGTTCGGCTTCTGGAACACCATGCCCACCCGGGCGCGCAGCACCACCGGATCGATGGACTTGTCGTTGATGTCCTCGCCGTCCAGCTCGATCCGCCCCTTCACCT
>NZ_JANOCX010000446.1:0-15550 GCF_031412415.1 Phenylobacterium sp. | reverse complement strand
GGCGATCCGGCGCTTGCGCGAGGCCTGCAGGATGTCGGGCTTCTTCCGCTCGGCCTTGGTCATCGACGAGATGATCGCCGACTGGCGGTCCAGCGTCTTGTCCGACACGTTGGCGTCGGCCATCTGCTTCTTCATCTTCTGGACGCCGGGCAACAGACCCATCAGACCTTCCATGCCGCCCATCTTCTTCATCTGGGCGAACTGGTCGGCCATCATGTCCAGGTCGAACTGACCCTTGGCCAGCTTCTTGGCCATGGCCTCGGTCTTGGCCTGGTCCAGGTCCTGGGCGGCCTTCTCGACCAGGGCCACCACGTCGCCCTGTCCCAGGATCCGGCCGGCCACACGGCGGGCGTCGAACACGTCCAGGCCGTCGATCTTCTCCGAGACGCCGAGATACTTGATCGGCAGGCCGGTGACGGCGCGCATCGAGAGCGCCGCGCCGCCGCGGCCGTCGCCGTCGGCCCGGGTCAGCACCAGGCCGGTCAGCGGCAGGCGGGCGTGGAAGGCCGTGGCGGTGCGCACCGCGTCCTGGCCGGTCAGGCTGTCGGCGACCAGCAGGGTCTCGGACGGCGTGGAAATCCGCGCGATCTCGGCGGCCTCGCTCATCATCGCCTCGTCGAGCGTGGTGCGCCCGGCGGTGTCGAGGATCAGGATGTCGTAGCCCTGCAGCTTCGCGGCCGACATGGCCCGCTTGGCGATCTCGGTGGCGATCTGGCCGGCGACGATGGGCAGGAACTCCGCGCCGGCCTGCTTGGCCAGCATGCCGAGCTGCTCCATGGCGGCGGGCCGGCGGGTGTCCAGCGAGGCCAGCAGGACCTTCTTGCGGTCCTTGACCAGCTTCAGCGCCAGCTTGCCGGCGGTGGTGGTCTTGCCCGATCCCTGGAGGCCGGCCATCAGGATGACGGTGGGCGGATTGAGGCTGATGTTCAGCCCTTCGGCGACGTCGCCGCCCAGCATCTCCACCAGGCCGTCATAGGTGATCTTGACCACCTGGTCGGCGGGGCGGATCGAGCGGATGACGT
This sequence comes from Phenylobacterium sp., assembly GCF_031412415.1. Lineage (GTDB taxonomy): Bacteria > Pseudomonadota > Alphaproteobacteria > Caulobacterales > Caulobacteraceae > Phenylobacterium. Next base: position 14,528 of record NZ_JANOCX010000446.1, on the reverse strand, counting down.
CCTCGCCGGACGCGCGCTCCTAGGCCTTGGCGATGAACTCGCGGACGACAGGCAGGGCGACGTCGGCCTCGAGCAGGGCCACGCGCACCTCGCGCAGGGCCTCGTCGATGTCCTTTTCCGAGAGCACGCCCCGCCCGGAGAGGCGGTCGAAGACTCCGGATAGCCGATCTGTCAGCGCGTCGAACAAATGCCAGCTCCTGATGGCCCAAACGCAATCGACCCCCGTGGACGATCACGTCGACGGGGGGCCTCGCCGCCCTCGTCCCACATCAGTCAGTGGGGGTCGTGGCGGTGGAGGGCGCGATTGCTCTGCGCCGGAAGGGGCGGCTTATGCGCCGAAGGGCGCCGGAGGTCAAGGCGAGGGGGCTCGCCAGAGGTTGACGTTAAACCGAAAGGTTCTACAACAAGCGCCCTAGGGGAGACCTCCGATGGACCTTCAGACCGCGCCTGCCGTCAACACCGGCCTGCTGATCCGCCGAGGGGCCGCCGAGGTGTTCGAGGCCTTCGCCGATCCGGCGGTGACGACGAAATTCTGGTTCTCCAAGGCCAGCGGCCGGCTGGCGCCCGGCGCGCGGGTTCGCTGGGACTGGGAGATGTACGGCGCCCACGCCGTGGCGATCGTGAAGGCCATCGAGCCCGGCCGTCGTATCCTGATCGACTGGGGCGACGACGAGGAAGGCTATACGGAGGTCGAATGGACCTTCGAGCCGCGCGGCGACGGCGAGACCTTTGTCACGGTGACCAACAGCGGCTTCAGCGGGACTGGCGACGAACAGGTGGCCAAGGCGCTGGATTCCATCGGCGGCTTCAACCTCGTCCTGGCCGGCGCCAAGGCCTGGCTGGAGCATGGGCTACAGCTCAACCTCGTGCCGGATAGGCATCCGGACGCGTTGGTGGCGGGCTGGACGGGTTAGGTCTCCGCCCGGCGCCGCTCGTCATCCCCCTGCCGGCCCGAGGCTGACCGAAGGATGACGAAGGGGGCGGCGCCCCTACGCCGTCGGGAAGCCCTTTTCACGCAGGTAGGCCGTCACGTCGACGTCGCGGCCCATGAGCTTGCGGTAGGCGATCTCCGGGTCGATGGCGTTGCCGACGCTCATGACATTGGCGCGCAGCCTGGCGGCCACGGCCTTGTCGTACATGCCGCCCGGTGAGGATTTGAAGGCGTCCACCACGTCCAGCGCCAGGGTCTCCGACCACAGATAGCTGTAGTAGCCGGCCGAATAGCCGTCGCTGGCGAAGACGTGGCCGAACTGCGGGCTGCGGTGACGCATGACCAGCTCGGCGGGCATTCCCAACTTGGTGAGTTCGTCGCGCTCGAAGGCGTCGGGATCGATGTCGACATCGCCGGCCAGGTGGAACTTCATGTCGATGATCGCAGAGGACAGATACTCCGTGACCTCGAAGCCCTGGCGGAAGGTGCGGGCCTTCTCAATCTTATCGACCAGGGCCTTGGGGATCGGCTGACCGGTCTTGTGGTGCAGCGCGTACTTCGACAGCACCTGGGTCGTGGGCAGCCAGTGCTCGTTGATCTGACTGGGGAACTCCACATAGTCGCGCGCCACCGCCGTTCCTGACAGGGAGGGATAGGCGACGTCGGAGTTCAGGCCGTGGATGGCGTGGCCGAACTCGTGGAACATGGTCTTGGCGTCGTCCCAGGAGATCAGCACCGGTTCCCCGGGCGCGCCCTTCACGAAGTTCGAGTTGTTGGAGACGATGGTCGTCACCGGCTTGTCGTGCTTTTCCTGGGTCCGATAGGCGTTCATCCAAGCGCCGGAACGCTTGCCGGCTCGGGCGTAGGGGTCGAAGTACCAGAGGCCCTGGTGCTTGCCGCCGCGCTTGACCTCCCACACCCGGATGTCGGGATGGGCGACGGGCACGCTCACCTGCTCGAACTGGAAGCCGTAGACCTCGCCGGCGGCCCAGAACATGCCCTCGCGCAGCTTTTCCAGCTGCATGTACGGCTTCACCTCGTTCATATCGAGGTCGTAGCGGTCGGCCCGGACCTTCTCGGCGTAGAAGCGATAGTCCCAGGGCTCGATCTTGATCCCGGCCTTCTCCTTGTCGGCGATGGCCTGCATCTCGGCCACCTCCTGCTTCACCCGCGCGATGGCCGAGGGCCAGACCCGCAGCATCAGAGCCATGGCCGCGTCGGGGGTCTTGGCCATGGCGTTCTCGAGCCGCCAATGGGCGTGGGTCGGATAGCCCAGCAGCTTGGCGCGCTCGACCCGCAGCTTGAGGATCTTCTTGATGTTGGCGTTGTTGTCCTTGGCGTCGCCATTGTCGCCACGGCTGTAATAGGTGCGCCAGACCTTCTCGCGCAGATCGCGGCGTGTGGAGTAGGTGAGGAACGGATCCATCGAGGATCGGGTGTTGAGGATCGCCCACTGACCCTCCTGGCCCCGATCCTTCGCCCCGGACGCGGCGGCGGCCCGGACATCGTCTGGCAGGCCCGCAAGCTCGCTCTCGGTGCGCAGATAAAGGACGTAGTCAGTTTCGTCGGCCAGCAGGTTCTGAGTGAAGCTGGTGAACAGGCCGGCCAGCTCCTGGTTGATCTGGGCGATACGGGCCTTGTCGGCGGGCGACAGACGCGCGCCGGCCCGCACGAAGCGGTTCCAGTACACCCAGGTCAAGCGCTGCTGCTCGGCGCTCAGGCCGGCGCGGGCCTCATAGACGGCCTCGATGCGCTTGAAGAGCTTCTCGTTCTGCAGGGTTTCGTCGTTGTGGGCCGAGAGCCTCGGCGACATCTCCTTCTCGACGGCGCGCAGGTCGGGGGTCGATAGCGTGCCCGACCAGACGCCGTAGAACGTGCCGACGCGGCTACGCAGGTCGCCGGACCGCTCCAGCGCAGCGATGGTGTTGTCGAAGGTCGGGGCCGCCTTGCTGTTTGCGATGGCGTCGATCTCGGCGCGCTCGGTCTTCATGCCCAGTTCCAAGGCGGGCTTGAAGTCGGCCACGGCCACCTTGTCGAAGGCGGGCACGCCGCCGTACGGACCGGTCCAGGCGGCGGTGACCGCGCTGGCCGCGCCCTGCGCGAGGGCGGCGGCGGGCAGGGTCGAGGCGGCGACCATGGCGCCCGAGGCGGCAAGAAAAGTGCGCCGTTGCATGAAGTCTCCCGGAAGTCCGTTCAAGTTTGGCCGGACCTTAGGGTCAACCCTGCTGAACGTCACATGACGGGATGGTAATGTCGCTGATCCTCGGCCTCGGCGGCGGCCTTTCGACTGATGTCCCGCGCTTCCTCGGGCGTCACGCCGAAGGCCATCAGCAGCAGAGCGACCAGTTCGACAACGTGGTCCGGCGATGTCTGGCCCAGCATGACGTCGCGCTGCGCCATCCGGAACGCGCCAAACAGCAGGCTGCGGGCGGCGTCACGGTTGCCCTGGCGAAAACGTCCGATTCGCACGCCTTCCTGGAAGAGCGCATCGAACCTACGCTCGAAAATCAACTGCCGGGGCGCGACGGAGCCCTCCATCCGCAAGGCGAGCCATCCGCCCACGGGGTCGGCGGTCAGGGCGACCATGAACCGATGCAGGGTCGCGGCAAGCAGAGAGGGAGGATCGGTGATCTCGGCCCGGATCGGGGCCATGGCCGCGTCGACGGCTTGCGCCATGCGCGTGTTGAGCGCGTCCAGCAGCTCGTCGACGGTCGGAAAGTAGTTGTAGAAGGTGCCGCGCGCGACGCCGGCCTCCGCGACGATGTCCTCGATGGAGGTCGCCTCGCGGCCCTTATCGGCGATCACGCGCGCCGCGGCGTCGACGAGCTTGGCGCGGGTCTGGGCGCGCCGGTTCTCGCCGGTCGCCGCCCGGGCCTCAAGATTGACCCGCATGGGCCTCTTTGGGGTCACGCGGCCTCGGGCAGGTACTGCTTCACCGCGTTGGCGGCGGCCAGGGAAAGCGGATCGCTCTGCATCTCCAGGACGTCGATCTCCTGCTTCAGGGCCGCCGTGATCTCGCGGTGCGACAGGGGCGACAGTTCCAGCAGGGCCTTGGTGGTGGCGCGCGACAGGGCCAGCGCGGTCTGCAAATCAACCTCGACACCGACCACCCAGGTTGAAGCAGGGTCGCCTAAGGGTAGCTCGCGGTTGGCGGCTAGGGGATAGCGCATTGAAATATCTCGAGAATTATGACGCTATAACACTCACGGGCGCTTGCGTCCTGGCGGCCCGCCGTGGCGCGACGGGCCACGTATCAATCACTTCGCGATGACATATATGTCAGAATGACGCAAATGTCAATTCGAAATATCGAGATTCGATGAACCGGCTCGCGCATGCGGTCATGGACGCTGGACCGGGGCGCGGCTAAATCGGTTTCATGGCCATTGGCGTTTTCGATTCCGGCGTGGGCGGCCTGTCCGTCCACCGTGCGCTCGTGGAGCGCCTCCCCACCGCGGACTTTGTCTATCTGGCCGACCAGGCCAACGCCCCCTATGGCGGGCGGGAGGGCGAGGAGATCGTCGACCTGACCCGGGCCGGCTGCGAGCGCTTGTTCGCCGAGGGCTGCGACCTGATCGTCCTGGCGTGCAACACGGCGTCCGGCATCGCGCTCCGCCGCCTGCAGCAGACCTGGCTGCCGGGCTATCGCCAGCAGCTCGGACGGGCGGTCAACATCCTGGGCATCATCGTGCCGACCATCGAGGCGGCGACGGGCATGCCCTGGGAGCACGAGGCCGAGCGGCGCGGCGACAAGATCGAGAAGCTGGACGTGCTCGCGGTGTTCTCCACGCCGGCCACCGCCCGAAGTCGTGTCTACGAGATCGAGATCGACAAACGCCGCCAGGACGTGGCGGTGTTCTCCGAACCCTGCCCCGACCTCGCCCGGATGATCGAGGACGGCGCGCCGGAAGCCGAGCTCGCCGCGATGATCCAAGGCCACGTGGACGCCATTGCTCGCAGGATCGGACGGGCGCCGGATCGAGCGATCCTGGGCTGCACCCACTATGAGATCGTCGCCGACCTGTTCCGCGCGGCGCTGAAGCCGGGCACGCCGCTGATCCACCAGCCGGGCGCCACCGCAGACGCCCTGGAGGGCTACCTCGCCAAGCATCCGGCCTATCGGGCGGGCGAGGGCGGCACACGGCGATTTCTCACCACGGGCAAGCCGGGCGCACAGTCCAGCTTGGTGGAGACTTTCTGGGGTGGTCCGCTAAGCTTCGAGCGCGCTTAGCCGGGAGAGGTCCCATGAAGCTTCCAATCGCCCTTTTGGTGCTGGCCTTGGCCCCCACCTTCGCCGTGGCCGAGGTGGTCGACCAGTCGGCGGTCGGTTTCGAGATCCGTCGTGTCGCGACCATCGAGGCGCCCCAGGCGAAGGTCCGCGCCGCCGTCCTGGACGTCGGACGCTGGTGGAGCGGCGGCCACAGCTATTCCGGTGACGCGAAGAACCTGAGCATCGATCCGGTCGGGGGCTGCTTCTGCGAAAAGCTGGCCGACGGGCAGGTGCGCCACATGACCGTGGTCTATTCCGATCCCGGAGCGCTGAAGCTGTTCGGCGGGCTGGGGCCTCTACAGACCACCGGAGCGGCGGGGCACCTGACCTTCAAGTTCGAGAAGACCGCCGATCCGGCCAAGACCCTGCTCACCGCCACCTACGACGTCGGCGGCTACGCCAAGGGCGGGCTGGCCGAGGTCTGGGCCAAGCCGGTGGATTTCGTGCTGGGCCAGCAGGTCGCGCGCCTGAAGACGTACGTCGAGACCGGCAAGCCCGACTAGATCTTGTGCGCGACCGCCAGAACCTCGTCCAGCCGCGCGCCGGGCAGGTAGAGGTCGAGGCTTGGGGACGATGACGCGCCGGCGCTCCGCACGGCGTCGGCCTGGCGGGCGCCGATCACAGTGGCGACCGGGATTACGCCGCTCCAGGCGTTCCAGTCCTCGTCCAGATCCGTGCCGTTGACCCCGCCCGACCGCGACTTGGCGGAAGCTTCCTCGATGGTCATCTCCACGAGGCCGATCTGCTTGATCTCCTGGTCCAGGGCGGGCCGCAGCTCGGCGGAACGGTCCGGATAGAGCCGATCGATGAAGGCGCTCATGGCTTCGCGGCGGGCCTCCAGCCCCTCGACCATCCGGGCCGTGCCGAAGGCCATGACCGAGCGGTAGTTCATCGAGTGGGCGATGCCCGAACGCGCTAGGACCAGACCATCCATGTGGGTGACGGTGACGCAGACCGGCAGGCCCGGGCCTTGGGCGCGGATCATCCGGCTGGCGGCCGAGCCGTGCCAGTACAGCTTGCGGCCCTCCCGCCAGAAGGTGGTCGGGGTGACGAAGGGTTCGCCATCCAGGACGTAGCCCACATGACAGAGCACCGCCGCGTCGAGCACGGCGTAGACGCTGGCCTCGTCATAGGCGGCGCGGTCGGCCTTGCGCCGCGCCTTGGACCGGGTCGTCGGATTGAAGGTTTCGCTCATCTCAGGACTCCGCTCCGGACGTCTGCTATGGCCGATGCGGTCTGGCGGGAAGGTCCAATTCGATCTGGCGTGCCAGACCACTCTGCGGCATGATCGGACCATGAGCTGGGCTGACATCTATCCCTGGAGCCCGCCGGAACCGGGCGAACCCGTGGTCCGCCGGCTGTACGACCAGGTGCGCGGGGCGATCCTTTCGGGCGCTCTGAAGCCCGGCGGCCGCTTGCCGTCGAGCCGCGACTTCTCGACGCGGCTGGGCGTGGCGCGAGCCTCGGTGGTGGCCGCCTACGACCTGCTGCTGGCCGAGGGCTACGCCGAAGGGCGCGCGGGGTCAGGGACCTATGTCTCGGCCGACCTTTCGGGGATGCTGGACGTCAAGCCACAGACCCCGGCGCCCAGCGCCCGGCCGCCCAGGATCCCGGCGCGGGCGCGGGTGATGGACGAGCTGACCTTTCCCACGCCACAGGCCGAGCCCCGACTGTTCACGACTGGGCGCACCCTCTTGGACGCCCGGGCGCTGGACGCCTGGTCGGCCTCCACGCGTCGCGCCTTGCGCACCCTGGGACCGGTCCATTTCGGCTATTCCGACGCCGCCGGCGAGGCGCCCCTGCGCGCCGCCATCGCTGACTACCTGCGGGCCGCGCGGGGGGTGATCTGCACGCCGGACCAGGTGATCGTCACCTCCGGCGCCCAGCACGCCGTGGACATCGCCGTGCGTCTGCTACTGCATCGCGGCGACTCCGTGTGGATGGAGGACCCAGGCTATCCCGCGACCCTGCACGCCCTGACCGTGGCGGGGGTGGCGATCCATCACGTGCCGGTGGATCGATCGGGCCTGGTGGTGGCGCGGGGGGTTGCGGTGGCGCCGGAAGCGCGTGTGGCCTTCGTGACGCCCTCGCACCAGTATCCGTTGGGGGTGACGCTCTCGATGGCGCGACGACTGGAATTGCTGGCCTGGGCGCGGGAGGCCGGCGCCTGGATCGTCGAGGACGACTACGCCTCTGAGTTCCGCTACGCCGGCCCGCCGCTCGCCTCGCTGCAGGGCCTCGATGGCGGCGAACGGGTGATCTATGTGGGGACGCTCAACAAGGCGCTCTTCCCGGGATTGCGGATGGGTTACGCCGTCGTGCCCAAGGCGCTGGCCACGGCCTTCGCCAATGCGCGGCAGGTCATCGACCGCCAGCCGCCGACCCTGACGCAGGCCATCGTGCTGGACTTCATGCGCGAGGGACAATTCGCCGCCCACATCCGCCGCCGAAGACTGACCGACAAGGGTCAACGCGACGCCCTGGCCTCGGCCCTGACCGACCAATTGAGCCATCTGCTGGAGGTCGACGTCCCCGACCAGGGTATGCACCTGATCGCCTATCTCAAGGACGGGCGCAGCGACCTGGAGGTCGAGGCCGCCGCCGCCGAGGCGGGGCTCTATGTTCGGGCCATCAGCCGCCTCTATCGGCAGGTCGCGCCGCGCCAGGGCCTGATGCTGGGGTTCTCCGGCTTCCCCGCCCGCCTGATGGCCGGCGGGGTCGCGCGATTGGCGAAGGTGTTGGGCTAGGCCGCCGCCGCGGCTTCACCCGCGATCACGCGGCTGACGGCGTTGACCACCGAGGCGATGCGCAAGGCCGCCTGGATGTTGGTGGCGGGGACGCCGTGCTTCTTCAGTTCGGCTTCGTGGGCGTCCAGGCACATGCCGCAGCCATTGATGGCCGAGACCGCCGTGGACCACAGTTCGAAGTCGACCTTCTCGACGCCGGGATTGGCCAGGAGGTTCATGCGCAGCTTGGCCGGCAGGGTCTTGTACTCGCCGTTCGAGAGCAGGTGCAGCGAGCGATAGTAGACATTGTTCATGCCCATGATCGCCGCCGCGGCCTTGGCGGCGGTCTTGGCCTCGTCGGTGAGACCGGCGGCCGAGGCGGCGGCCTCCACGGCCCTGACGACGGCCGGCACGCCCACCGCGTGGGCGGACGCGACGAAGGCGCCCCACTTCTGCTGGTCGGTGAGCACGGTTTCCGACGCCAGGCTCGACAGGTTCAGGCTCAGGTCCTTGGCGTAGGCGGGCAGGGTCTCGCGCAGGGCGTCGAGGGACATCGGACGGCTCCGGGAATTCAGGGATGAGGAAATAGGGGGTCCGGGGCGCGCGGGGAGATCGCGCGCCCCGGACCGAAGGCCGGCCCTAGGGGCTGGAGGGACTAACCTAGGCGGCCTTCAGGGTTTCGCCGCCAACCGAACGGTTGCACGGGCACAGTTCGTCGGTCTGCAGCGCGTCCAGCACCCGCAGGGTGTCCAGCGGCGCGCGGCCGACATTGAGGTTGGTGACATAGACGTGCTGCACGACGTTGTGCGGATCGACCACGTAGGTGGCGCGCAGGGCGACGCCTTCGTCTTCATTCAGCACGCCGAGCGCGCGGGCAAACTTCCCGGAATTGTCGGCGAAGTTCCAGATCGGCAGGCTGTTGAGGTCCGGGTGTTCCCGGCGCCAGCCCAGCTTGGAGTGCTCATTGTCGGTCGAGCCGCCCAGGACCACGGTGTCGCGTTCCTCGAACTGGCTGTTCAGTCGCGCGAACTCGGCGATCTCGGTGGGGCACACGAAGGTGAAATCCTTCGGGTAGAAGAAGATGACCTTCCACTTGCCCGGGAAGCTGTCCTGGGTGACGGCCTCGAAGGCGCTCTCGCCGTTCTCTTCATGACGGTTGAACTTGGGCTTCACGCCCACGACCTTGAAGTCCGGCAGTTTTTCGCCAACGCCCAGCATCAGTCTCTCCTTGAAAAGTCACATGCGGCCGAAGCCGTGACGGGGAGATAGGGATGCTGCGGTGCAATATCCAATCGATTGTCTATGGAAATTGGATAGATTTCCCCTATCTTACTTCCATGAGCCTCCCGACCCTCCGACAGCTCCAGTACCTCAAGCTCCTGGCCGAGCACGGCTCGTTCGGCCGGGCGGCGGACGCGGCGCACGTCACCCAGCCGACGCTCTCCTCCGGCGTTCAGGAGCTGGAGAAGATCTTGGGCGCGCCGGTGGTCGATCGGGCCCGCTCGGGCATGATCCTGACGGCCGTCGGCCAGGCGGCCCTGGACAGGGCCATCGTCATTCTGAACGAAGCCGAGGAGCTTGTGCAGGCGGCCCGCAACGCCGGCCAGCCCCTGACCGGGCGATTCCGCCTGGGGGTCATTCCGACGATCGCCCCCTTCCTGCTGCCCAAGGCCCTGCCGCTGTTGCGGGCGCGGTTTCCCAAACTGCGGCTGTTCCTGCGCGAGGACCTGACCCACCGCCTGCTGGCGGCGCTGAAGGCCGGCCAGCTCGACGCGGCGCTGATCGCCTTGCCCTATGACATGTCAGGCCTGGCCCACGCCCACGTGTCGAACGACGAACTGATGGCCGCCTTGCCCGGCGACCATCCCCTGGCCCATGAGACCGAAGCGCCGCCCTCGGCGCTGGAGAACGACGACCTGATCCTGCTGGAGGACGGTCACTGCCTGCGCGACCACGCGCTGGCCGCCTGCGGGTTGAAACCGCCCAAGGCCACCGGCGAGGAGGAGGCCTTCGCCGCCACCTCACTGCCGACCCTGGTTCAGATGGTGGGCTCGGGCTTGGGGGTCAGCTTCATTCCGGCCATGGCGGTGGCGGCGGGTCTCACCGACGCCGCCGACGTGGCGGTGCTGCGCCTCAAGGGCGACCATCCGAACCGCGAGATCGTGGTCGCCTGGCGCGCAGGGTCCAGTCGCGCGCCCGAGGGGCGACTGTTGGCCGAGACCTTGCGGGGAGCTTGAGCTTCGGTAGCGCGTTAGTGACGCGCTGACAGGAGTCTCGCCTTGAACCGATATCCCCTTCTGGCGCTCGCGGGCGCCGCCGTTTGCCTTTCCGGCTGCATGAGCATGTCGCGCAGCGAAACCGTCTCGCCCCTGTCCACGGACTGGGCCGCAGCGGGCCGCGTGGACGAGATCACCCTGACCAAGGGCGACCTGAAGGTGACGCCGGAGTTCGACGACATCTTCAAGGCCAAGGTGAAGGCCAAGCTGGACACCTGCGCCAAGGGAACCCGCCCGTTGCGCCTGGAGGCCCGGATCGATCGCCTCGACAAGGCCAATCCGGTGATCACCACGGTGGTGGCCGGCGCCAATGTCCTGCGCGGCGAGGCGCAACTGATCGACATCGCCACCGGCAAGACCGTCGCCGACTACAAGGTCGGCAAGACCATCGTCGGCGGACGCTTCGCCATCGTCGTCATGGGCGAGGCCGAGGAGCAGCTCTCCACCGCCTTCGGCGACGAGATCTGCAAGCAGGCCTTCGCCGCCGCGAAATAGATTATTTTCGATATATCTATTGCTCTCCGATCCAGTCGAGATATATCTGCAATATAGACATATCTAAATAGGATCGAAAATGTATCGACATCACTGGAAACACCACGAGCACCGCAGCCGTCACCCGTTCGGCGGCCACGGCCATGAAGGGCGCCATCGCGGCGGTCCCGGCCGGGGCGGGCGGATCGGACGCATCCTGGAGCACGGCGACCTTCGCTTCGTGATCCTGGCGCTGCTGAAGGCAAAGCCCAGCCACGGCTACGAGCTGATCCGCGCCCTGGAAGAGCGCACCGGCGGCGCCTATCGCCCAAGCCCCGGCGTGATCTATCCGACCCTCTCGCTGCTGGAAGACGAAGGTTTCGTCCGCCAGACGGGGGGCGACGGCGGCCGCAAGGCCTATGAGATCACCGAGCCCGGCGACAAGGCGCTTGAGGAGAACCGAACCAGCGTGGACGCGGTCTTCGCCCGTCTCGACGAGGCTGGCGAGCAGTCCCCCAAGGCCTCGCCCCGCGTGGCGCGAGCCATGCAGAACCTGGGCGTGGCGCTCAAGCTGCGCCTGCAGGGTGAACGCCCCACCGAGGCACAGATCGACGCCATCGCCGCGGCCATCGACGAGGCGGCGTCCAAGATCGAGCGGGTCTAGGGGATCGCCAGCGCGGCTTTCACCGCGCGCCAATCCACCAGCTTGAAGTTCTGGCGGGTCCGGACCCCGGACGAGGTCTCGCCGTCAGTGTCGGCGTCGTCCTGGACGACGATGAGGCCCGATGGAAAGGCTCCGACCGAGCCGCCCAGCGCCGCCAGGCCATCCGTGCCGGTCACGGCGTCCGCCCCCGCTCCCGGCGTCACCGAGAAGCGCCCGGCATAGGCCGGCGCGGCGTCGACTCGCCAGACGGCGAAGGCGCTGTCGCCTTGGCTGGAGGCGAGCAGGTAGGTGGCGGGACCTTCCCGCAGCAGGGTCAGGCCCTCGACATCGACCTTCAGAATGTCGGAGGGCGCGCCGGCCAGCAGGGTCCGTGCCGCGCCGGTGGCGGGGTCAAGGGCGTAGCGCCAGATCCCCTTGGCTTCCTCCGCCACATAGAGCGCGCCCGTGGCGTCGTCGATCACGCAACCCTCCGCCTGCGACCCCACGGCGAAGGATCGAGTCAGGGCGAGACTGGGCTTGCCCGCTTGGGCGGTGACGGTGAACTGGCGCACATCGCCCGCCTTGCCGATCATCACGGCTATGGTGTCCGATCCGGCGCGGCCCATGCAGAACCCATAGGGTTCGCTGACTTGGACCGGGGACAGACCCCAGGACGCGACGTTCAGGCTGTCGGGATCCAGCAGGAAGAAGGCGATCCCGGCCCGTCCGCGATCGCTGGCGCCCACCAGCACCCGAGCCTTGCCTTCCACCTGGAAGCCGTCGCGCAGATCCACATTGTTCAGCGGTCCGATGGGCAGGAACTGACGATCCGCCCCGTCCAGGCCATACACATAGAGGCCAGCCTGCTTGTCGGTGCCGAAGATCACGCCCCGTTTCGGATCGCTTGGATCGGCCCAGATTTCGGGATCGTCGGCGGCGTCGCGGACCTGGGTGGCCACCGCGGCGGTCTCACCGGCCGCGGGGACGGGAACGCCGGTCCCCACCGTCATGCGGGCGGAGTCCGACACACTTTCGGGATCGATCGCGGCGCAGGAGGCGCCGAGCAAAGCCGTCGCCGCGAATGACGCAAAACTGATAAGAAATTGCCGAGAAATCGTCACTGGCCCCGCTCCTTGCGCACAATTATCCCCTGCGCTGCAAAACATGCTGCGCGGGGTAGGGTCAACAACCCCGTTTGTCGGGGGATTACATGACACGACTAGCTCTTCTCGCCTGCGCCGCCGTAGCGCCGCTGGCCTTCGCCCAACCCGCCATAGCCCAGGTCGATGACACCGCGGTTTCAGTCTCGGAACTGATCGTCACGGGCCAGATCGCCTTCCGCGACCGCGTCGAGACCACCGCTCCGGTGCTGTCCTACGATCTGGACTATTTCCAGCGGTTCGAGCCCTTGACCGCCGGCGACGCCATGAAGCGCGTCCCCAGCGTGACCTTTCTCTCCGACGTGCTGGAATCAGACGGCGCGCGTCTGCGCGGCCTCGATCCCGGTTACACCCAGATCCTGATCAACGGCGAGCGCGTGCCCGGCGCCGGTCTTGACCGCTCGTTCTTCGTCGACCGCATCCCCGCCGAGCTCATCGAACGCATCGAGGTGGTGCGGTCCAGTTCCGCCAACCGCAGCGGCGACGCGGTGGCGGGCGCGCTGAATATCGTCCTGCGAGACGCCCAGACCCTTGAGGGCGGCTACCTGCGGGCCGGCGCCATCCTGCTCAACGACGGCCGGGTTCGCGAGACCCTGGGCGGCGTCTGGTCGGGCCAGGCCGGGCCTGGCCGCCTGCTGGTGGGCGCGAGCCTCCAAGGCCGCCGCAACCCGAAGGAAAAACTGAGCCTTCGCTACGATCGGCCAGGCGGGACCCTGGACAACAGCGAGGTGCAGACCGACACCCGTAACGGCACCGACTATTCGCTTAACGCGGCCTATGAGGTTCCCGTGGCCGGGGGCGATCTGGAGCTCTCGGGCCTGTTCGTGCGCACCGAGCGCCTGGCCGACGAGGACTCGCTGGAATATCTGGGCGGCCGCGTCCGCAACGCCGACCTGCTGGTGACCAACGACAACGACGTGGACATCACCACCGACAACTGGTCGCTCAGCGCCAAGTTCACCCGCGACATGTTCGGCGGCAAGACCCGCTTCAAGGCCGGCTACTCGGTCTTCGACGACCAGCAGTCGGAAGTCGAGGAAGAGTACGAGTTCCTACGCGACGCCAACCCCTTCCCCGAAGACGACCGCTTCACGGGCGACCTGACCCTGAGCGATCTGCAGGACAAGGAACTGGCCCTGCAGGTCAGCCATGAGCGCGACGTTTCGTTCGGTGTGCTGGAGTTCGGCCTGCAGTATGTCGACAAGTCGCGCGACACCGAGATCGTCACCGACCGCAACCGCGTGACCATTCCCAATCCGCCCGCCACGCGGCCGACCTTGCCCGGCGTCTATGGCCCGTTCCTGCCGGTGGTCGGCGGGATCAACGACATCGAGGAAACCCGGCTCGACGGCTATGTGATGCTCTCCGGCGGCGAAGGGCCGCTGAAGTGGGAAGCCGGGCTCCGCTATGAGACCACGGAAACCAAGATCGCCGACCAGACCGCGCCGGCCGCCCTGCGCAACGTGGACAACGATTACGGCATCCTGCTGCCGTCGGCGCACCTCAAGTACAGCATGACGGCGGAGGACCGGATCACGGCCTCGGTCGCGCGCACGGTGCGGCGGCCGAACTTCAACCAGATCTCACCGGCCAATCTGTTGGCCGAATTCGGCGACAACGACTTCGTGGGCAACGCCCAGCTCGATCCCGAGAGCGCCTGGGGTCTGGATGTCGGCTACGAGCGTCGCCTGGGAACCCGCGGCGTGGCCGGGGTCAATGTCTTCTACCGCAAGGTTTCCGACCTGGTTGAAGTGGCCAACACCGGCGTTGTCGGCAGCGAGGGCGCCGGCACCTTCGTGCTCACCCCCCGCAACACCGGCGACGGCTCGGTCTGGGGGATCGAGTTCGATCTCTCCACGCCGCTGACCGCTTTCGGCATGGAGAACACCGGGGTGTTCCTCAACTACTCCTGGCTCGACAGCGATATCGACGACGAGTTCGGCTCGCGCCGGTTCAACGACCAGTCGGACTACGTGTTCAATGTGGGCTTCATCCACGACATCCCGTCGTGGGGCGCGGCCTTCGGCGCCACCTATCGCAAACAGGGC
>NZ_JANOCX010000445.1:0-4517 GCF_031412415.1 Phenylobacterium sp. | reverse complement strand
CGCACCTTCGCCCTGCGCCTGTTCGACCGCAGCTTCGCGGTGACCTACGGCCTGGAGGCCATCGCCATCCTGGTGGGCTTGGCGGGCGTGGCCGCCACGGTCTCGGCCCAGACCCTGGCGCGCACCAAGGAGTTCGGCATGCTGCGCCACCTGGGCGTCACGAGATCGCAGATTGTCGCCATGCTGGCCACGGAAGGCGCGGTGTTGGGCGCCATCGGCGTGCTGGCGGGGATCGGCCTGGGGCTGGTCATGAGCCAGGTGCTGATCCACGTGGTCAATCCGCAGTCCTTCCACTGGACCATGGAGACCAAGCTGCCCTGGGCGTTGCTGGGCGGCGTCGCGGCCGCCCTGGTCGCAGCGGCGGCGGGCACGGCGCTGTTGGCGGGACGCAGGGCGCTCTCGGCCGACGCCGTGCGCGCCGTGCGGGAGGACTGGTGATGGCCCGGCTGTTCGCGATGCTCGCGGCCCTGCTGGTCTTGGCCAGCCCGGCGGCGACCCAGACCGGACCCCTCCTGCCGATCTATCCCGAGGTGAAGCCGGGCCTGGCCTTAAGCTTCCCCGCCGATCACGGCGCGCACCCAGACTATCGGACCGAGTGGTGGTACGTCACCGGCTGGCTGAAGACCGCCGACGGCCAGGACCTGGGTTTCCAGGTGACCTTCTTCCGCTCACGCCCCAGCGTCGACCAGGCCAACCCCAGCGCCTTCGCCGCCAAGCAGATATTGTTCGCCCACGCCGCGCTTTCCGATCCCAAGGTGGGCAAGCTGCTGCACGACCAGCGCATGGCCCGCGCGGGCTTTGGGCTGGCTGAGGCCGCGGTGGGCGACGCGAACCTGGTGATCGACGACTGGACGATGCGCCGCGCCGCCGACGGCCGGTTCCTGACCAAGGTCGGCGGCAAGGCCTTCACCCTCGACCTGGCCTTCCGCCCCACCCAGCCGCCCTTGGCGCAGGGGGAGGGCGGCTACAGCCGTAAGGGGCCGCAGCCCAGCCAGGCCAGCCACTATTACAGCCTGCCCCAGATGGTCGTGTCGGGGACGGTGACGCGCGGCGGGAAGGCGGTGCGGGTGACGGGCTCGGCCTGGCTCGACCGCGAATGGTCCTCGACCCTGCTGGATCCCAAGGCGGTCGGCTGGGACTGGGTCGGCCTCAACCTCGATGATGGAAGCGCGCTGATGGCCTTCCAGGTCCGCGACGCGGCCGGCAAGGCGCTATGGGCCGGCGGTTCGCTACGCGGCAAGGACGGGGCGTTGACGAAGTTCACGCCGGACATGGTGCGCTTCGGCGCCGAACGCCTCTGGCGCTCGCCCAGAACCGGCGGCCGCTATCCGGTGGAACGCTCGCTGACGGTCCGGCTGCCGCTAGGCGAGCGGAGATGGATGCTGAAACCCCTCTTCGACGACCAGGAACTCGACAGCCGCGCCGCCGGCGGCCCGATCTACTGGGAGGGCGCGGTGACCACGAGTGGCGGGCGCGGCTACCTAGAGTTGACTGGATATGTTAGTCCGATGAAGCTGTAGCGGTTGCGCGCGAGCGGTTTCGACGGAGAGCTTTCCTGAATGGCTGAAGAGTTCAACGTGGCGGAACTAGACGAGATATCGCGCTCATTTGCCGAAGCTCTGTTCGCGCTCTATCCGCAATGGCGGCATTTGGGGGTCGCCCAGCGTGAGCAGGGCGATGACCATGCCTACCTAGAACTCAACGTCGCGAGTCCTGGAGGTAAGGAGCGGCTCCTAATTAGCACCGAGGGCGGGGAGGTGACCGTCGATTTCGGTGGGTATCACTCGCACTTCGATTGGCCGCCGCCCGAGGAGGATCTGCTCGGACATTCGAACGAACCGATGGCATTCATTGCCGGGATTCTGACCGACCAGCTCTTCGCGGCGTCCGCGTGGAGCGGGACGGAATGGCGCGGCTCTTGGCCGACGAGCCCCGGCCAGAAGGTGCCGACCGCCGACTACGTTCTTGCTGGGGCGAAGACGATCCGAGTTCGATCATGGAGCGGTCAGCAAGACGCCGACTTCGCTCTTGAGTAGTCGAGGAACCTAGGCCCGCTCAGGCTCCACCAAGATCTTAACATGCGCCTCCGGGTCGCCCAGGGTCACAAACGCCTCGGCCACGCCGCCTAGCCCCACCTTCCCCGTCACCACGCCGCTGACGTCGATCACGCCCTCGGCGATGTCGCGCAGGGTCTGGGTGAATTCCTCGGGCGTGTAGCCGAACACGAAGGTGAGCTCGATCTCCTTGGTGATGGCGATAGCCGGTTCGATCTTGTCGGTCTCCATGCAGACCCCGGCGACCACGATCTGGGCGCCGGCGGGGGCGGCCTCGATCAGGCTCTGGACGATGCCGGGGGAGCCGACGCACTCGAAAACCACGGGGCGGCCGAAGCTGCCGCCCATCATCCGGATCATGTTCTGGGCGGCGCGGGCCGTCGGCACGCCGAAGCCCTCCCATCGGGCGTGCGGGCTCTCCTTGGCCGGATCGATGACCACGTCGGCGCCTAGCATCTCGGCGGCGGCGCGGCGGCGCGGGGAGTAATCGGCGGCGATGACCGGGCCGTGGCCGCGCGCCTTCAGCCCCGCGATCACCGCCAGGCCCACCGGGCCGCAGCCGATCACCAGGCAGACGCTGTTGGGGTCGAGCCTGGCCTTGGCCACCGCATGGGCGCCGACCGCGAAGGGCTCGGTGAGCGCGGCCTGGTCGGTGGGCAAGCCGTTGGGCACCTCCAGCAGCAGGGCCTCCGACAGGATCATCCGCTCGGCGAACCCGCCGGGCAGGCGGTTGGAGAAGCCCAGCATCTCGGCCCCGCCGGCCGGGGTCAGGGTGACGGGGAGGGAGACGATGCGGGTCCCGGCCTTCAGCAGGCCTTGCGTGCCAGGGCCGTGTTCGAGGATCTCGGCGCAGAACTCATGGCCGAACACGGTGTCGGCCGTCGGGTCGAAGCCATTGGTCATGCCGCCGCTGGCCCGGCTGGTCAGCTCGATCATGTGCTCCATGTGATGGAGGGCGTGCAGGTCCGACCCGCAGATGCCGCAGGCGAGCGTCTTGACCAGCACCTGGCCGGTGTCGGGCTTCAGGTCCTCGATCTCGTCGCAGACCAGGGCCTTATTCCGCCGAATGACCGCCCGCATCGCGTTTCTCCCGCCGCTGTTTCGCCGCTCGCTTCGGAGCGTATGGGTCCCGGTCTTGCTTCGCAAACCGGGATGACAGGAACGGGGAATTGACCCCTGGGAAGGGAAGCGGCTTGTCGCGCCGCCTTGCCGCCGCTGGGCATATCCCCTAACCCTCCCGGCTCGGAATCGTTAAGAGCGCGCAGCGCCGCAAGACGGGAGAGCCCCATGAGCCTCGCCTTCCTTTTTCCCGGCCAGGGCAGCCAAGCGCTTGGCATGGGCGCCGATCTCGCCGAAGCCTTCGGGTCCGCCCGCGAGGTGTTCCAGGAGGTCGACGACGCGCTCGGCCAAAAGCTTTTCAAGCTGATGCGCGACGGTCCGGAAGACCAGCTCACCCTCACCGAGAACGCACAGCCGGCGCTGATGGCCGTGTCCATGGCGGTGATGCGGACCCTGGAGCGGGAATTCTCCATCGGCGTCGAGCGCGCCGCCTTCGTGGCCGGCCATAGCCTCGGCGAGTATTCGGCGCTCGCGGCGTCCGGCGCCATCAGCCTGGCCGACACCGCGCGCCTGCTGAAGCTGCGCGGCCAGGCCATGCAGCGCGCGGTTCCGGTGGGCGAGGGGGCCATGGCCTCCCTCATCGGGCCCAAGTCCGATGTGGCCCTGGCCGAAGCCGCCGCCGAAGCCGGCTCGGCCGTGGGTGTCTGCGTCGTGGCCAACGACAACAACAACGGCAATGTGGTGATCTCTGGCGCCAAAGCCGCCGTGGACCTGGCCATCGAGAAGGCCAAGGAACTGGGCGCCCGCGCCATTCCGCTGAACGTCTCGGCTCCGTTCCACTGCCCCCTGATGCAGCCGGCCGCCGACGAGATGGCCGAGGCGCTGGGCCGCGCCACCATCGTCGCCCCGCGCGCGCCGCTGGTGGCCAATGTCACCGCCAAGCCGACCCTCGACCCGGAAGAGATCCGCCGCCTGCTGGTCGACCAGGTCACCGGCCGCGTCCGCTGGCGCGAGAGCATGATCTGGCTGACGGAACAGGGCGGGGTCACCCGTTTCGCCGAGGCCGGCTCGGGCAAGGTGCTGTCGGGCATGGCCAAGCGGATCGCCCCGGACGCCGAGGCGACGCCGCTGAACACCCCCGCCGACCTTGAAGCCTTCGCCAAGAGCCTCTGACATGTTCGATCTCACCGGAAAGACCGCCCTCGTCACCGGCGCCACGGGGGGCATAGGCGGCGCCATCGCCAAGGCGCTGCACGCGTCCGGCGCCCATGTGGTGCTTTCGGGCACCCGCGAGGCGGTGCTGGCCGATCTCGCCAAGGAACTGGGGGAGCGCTCCTCGATCGCCGCGGCCAACCTCGCCGACGCCGAATCGGTGGACGGCCTGATCGCTCGCGCCGAGGAAGC
>NZ_JANOCX010000444.1:0-1670 GCF_031412415.1 Phenylobacterium sp. | reverse complement strand
CGGCTTCGAGTTCGATCGGCGCTGGGCTTTCCCGACGAGAGTTCGTGGCCGGCCTCACCGCACTTGGTGCCGTCTGGCTGGCGGCGTGTTCGAGTGCGGCCGATCAATCAGCGAAGGCGACGGATTCGACGCCCGCCATTCCGATGGACGCGCCTGCGCCGCCGCAGCGGTTGGTGCACTTCACCCCCGAACAGGCGGCGGAGATCGAGGCGATGACGGTGCGGCTCATTCCGAGCGACGACGGACCGGGCGCCAAGGAAGCGGGCGCGGTGTTCTTCATCGACAACAGTCTGGCCGGCCTCGTAAAGGAACAGGCGCCGTTGTTCGCCGCCGGACTGCAGACGGTCGCCAAATCTGTAACGGCCAAGCATGGGGCGACCGCGAAGTTCTCCACGCTGACCCCCGCGCAGCAGGACGCGATCCTGACCGGCATCGAGAAGTCCGAGTTCTTTGGCGCACTGCGCTTCGCCACGATCGCCGGATTCTTGTCGTTGCCCAAGTACGGCGGCAACAAGGACTACGTCGGCTGGCAGTACATCGGACAGCAACATGCGTTTGAACAGAAGGCGCCGTTCGGCTGGTACGACGAGCCCGCGAATCAGCAGGCGTTGCTCGGGCGGGTGCTCTGATGCGCCGCCAGGAGCAGCCGAACGGCAGGAAGTTTGAGCAAGACACGCCCGTCGACTTCGTCATCATCGGGTCGGGGATCGCCGGTGGCAGCGTGGCACGCGAACTGACGGCCAAGGGATTTGAGGTGCTCGTGCTCGAGCAGGGGCGCCATGTGCCACCGTCGGACATGGAGCACGACGAGCTTGGCGCCTTCGTCACCAACCGCTGGACGAACACGCCGGAGCAGTCGCCGCAGAGCTATCGCAGTACGCCAGACGCGAAAGCGGAGCCGCGTCATTTTCTGCAGTACGCGCGCGTGGTCGGCGGCACGACGTTGCACTTCACCGGCAACTTCTGGCGCTTTCGCCCCATCGACTTCAACGAGTTCTCGCAGCGCGGCGCGGTGTCCGGCGCGAACGTCGCCGACTGGCCGATCACCTACGACGAACTCGAGCCGTACTACACGGCGGTCGAGTATGCGATGGGCGTCTCCGGTGAAACGCCGACGGATCCACGTGAGCCGAGGCGGTCGAAACCATTTCCATTGCCGCCGCTGAATGTCACCGGGCCCGGCGTGCTGCTGGAAGTCGGCGCGAAGAAGCTCGGCTGGAATTCCAAAGCCGCACCGATGGCGATTCTGTCGCGGGAGTACAAGGGTCGGCAGCCGTGCCACAACTGCGGTTTCTGCCTCGCCTTCCCCTGCGAGTGGGGCGCAAAGTCCGGCGCCAACTGGACGATGATTCCCGACGCGCTGCGGTCAGGGCGCTGCGAGGTGCGCTCGGACAGTTACGTGCACCGCATCGAGACGGATGACAGCGGTCGCGTGACGGGCGTGCTCTACTTCGACAAGGACAAGAAAGAGCAGCGTCAGCAGGCCAAGGCGGTCGTGCTGTCGGCCAACGGTGCGGAAACGCCACGCCTGCTGCTCATGTCCACGTCCACGCGCTTTCCGAACGGTCTCGCGAACTCGAGCGGCGTCGTGGGCAAGTACCTCACGGACTCCACGGGCACCGACGTCTCCGGCTTCATCCCGCAGATGATGGATCACGTGCCGCACAACG
>NZ_JANOCX010000443.1:0-5817 GCF_031412415.1 Phenylobacterium sp. | reverse complement strand
TGAAGACGCATCGGGCAGGGCTCCAGGCCGCTCAAGTCTCCTGGCTAGCAGACCGAAATGAGGCATGCGAGGGCCCGGCGGATGACAACCCCCGCCGGTGCGCCGTAAGTAGCGCCATGCGTTCGATTTTCGCCGCGCTCGTCATCGCCCTCCTCGCCCAGCCGGCGCTGGCCCAGGAGCGAAGCGCCGACCTGCACCAGACCTTGGCGGAGCTGGCCTACGTGCTGGGCGAGAGCCATGCGCTGCGCCAAGCCTGCTCCGGCGGCGGCGACCAGCACTGGCGCAACCGGATGATCCGCATGGTGGACGCCGAGCAACCCGACGCGGTCCTCGATCGCCAGATCAAGGAGGGCTTCAACGCCGGTTTCATCGCCCGGCGCAGCGAATTCCCCCGCTGCGCCCCCGGCGTCCGCCGCGCCCAGGCGGCCGTCGCCGCCCATGGGCGGGACCTTTCCACCCGCCTGGCCCGCGCCAAGGTCGCCGTCGCCGAGCCGCAGGCGCCGACGGACATGGCGGAGCCCGCCCGCCCGCGATAAGCTCCCCGCCAGACTCACGGGGAGGTTGTCATGGAGCTTACCGCTTCAGTCGTATTCTTGGTGCTGGCGCTGGTCATCCTGTTCGCCGCCATCAAGATCGTGCCCCAGGGCCGCGAGTACACGGTCGAGCGGTTTGGCCGCTACACCCGCACCCTGTCGCCGGGTATCGCCTTCCTCACCCCGTTCATCGAGAGCGTCGGACGCCGGGTGAACATGATGGAGCAGGTGCTGGACGTGCCGCAGCAGGAAGTCATCACCAAGGACAACGCGGTGGTGAAGGTCGACGGCATCGTCTTCATCCAGGTGATGGACGCCGCCGCCGCCGCCTACCGCGTCGACAATCTCAACTACGCCATCGCCCAGCTTTGCATGACCAACCTGCGCACCGTGGTCGGCTCCATGGAGCTGGACGAGGTTCTGTCCCAGCGCGACCAGATCAACACCCGCCTGCTGCATGTGATCGACTCCGCGACCGGTCCCTGGGGGGTCAAGGTGGCGCGGATCGAGATCAAGGACCTGATGCCGCCGCCTGACATCACCAACGCCATGGCGCGCCAGATGAAGGCCGAGCGCGAGCGTCGCGCGGTGATCACCGAGGCCGACGGCGAGAAGTCGGCGGCCATCGCCCGCGCCGAGGGCGCCAAGCAGGCCGCGATCCTTGAGGCCGAGGGTCGCCGCGAGGCCGCCTATCGCGACGCCGAGGCCCGCGAGCGGGAGGCCGAGGCCGAGGCCAAGGCGACCGCCATGGTGTCGGAGGCGATCGCCCGGGGCGACGTCAACGCCATCAACTACTTCATCGCTCAGAAATACGTCGAAGCCTTCGCCAAGCTGGCGGAGAGCCCGAACCAGAAGACGGTCATCGTGCCCGCCGAGATGTCGGCCCTGGTCGGTTCCCTGGCGGGCGTGGGCGAGCTGGTGAAGACCATCCAGTCCGACAATCGTCCGCCGCCCCGTCCCGCCGCGCCGCCGCCTCAGGCCCCGCGCCCGCCACGTGGTCCGGCCGTCCCGACCACAGGAGCCTGAGGTCATGGACGCGCTGAACCAGATCTATGCCGATCATGCCGTCTGGGTGTGGCTGGCCCTGGGCGCCGCGATCCTTGCGGTGGAGGTGTCCACCGGGTCCGGCTGGCTCCTCTGGCCGGCCGCCTCCGCCGCGGTGGTGGCGCTGCTGAGCGGCCTGCTCGACACGGTTGCGCTGGAGATCGGGCTGTTCGCGGCCCTGACCATCGTCTCCACCCTTCTGGCGCGCCGTTTCTGGCCCTCGCGCGCCGACCAGGGAGCCGACATCAACGACAATGTCAGCCGGCTGGTGGGACACCAGGGCAAGGCCGCGGCGGCATTTCTCGGCGGGTCTGGTCGCGTGATGATCGACGGCAAGGAGTGGGCGGCCGAACTGGATGAGGGCGACAGCCTGCCGGCGGGCGCCGACGTCGAGGTGACGGGCCTCAGCGGTGGCTCAAGGCTTCGGGTTCGGGCTGCTCGCTGATTTCTTCCAGGAAGGTCCTGAGCGAACGCAGGAACGGCAGGGCCTGACGGAACTCGTTGTCCGTGAAGCCCTCCCTCAGGGCATCCATCTTCCACTTCATGTCGCGCAGGATCTGCTCATGGGCCTGGGCGCCGGCCCGGGTGAGCCGGACCCGCTTCTTGCGCCGGTCCTTGACGTCGGCCAGCACGCAGACGAGGCCCAGGGCCTCCATCTTCTGCAGGATGTTGGTGATGGCGCCCTTGGTCATCATCATCGACGAGGCCAACTCGGCCGGCGTCTGGCCGTCGCCGCTGCGGGTGAAGTGCAGCAGCAGTTCGAAGTGCGCGTAGGTGACGCCGGCGGGCAAGTGCTGGGTGACCGAATGGCGGATCAGGTGCTCGATGATCCCGATCTCGCTGAACACCGCCACATCGGGGCGATCCTTCAAGGCTGGCGGCATCTCGCATCCCCTCGTTCGACCGTGAACTAGATGGGCGCGTAACGCCGTTGTGCAAGACCGCTATCCGAACATTGTTCGCCGGCCCACGTTTTTGACAGCGACGCCGAATTCACCCTCGCGCGCCGCCCATTCGGCCGCCCTCGACGGAGGCCGTTCATAAGCGCCGCCCTGAAGGGTGGTTTGGGAGGAGGAAGAGATGACCAAGGCAAGGATGATGTCTGCGTCGGCGCTCGCGTTGGCTTTAGCGGTTCCTGGATGGGCCGCGGCGCAGAGCGGCGGCTCGATCCTGGACGAACTGGTGGTCACCGCGCAGAAGCGCGAGGAGTCGGTGCAGGACGTGCCGATCGCCGTCTCGGCATTCAGCGAACAGGCGCTCAAGGCGCAGGGGATCGACGGGGCGGGCAATCTCGTCCAATCGGTTCCGAACCTGACCTTCACCCGCCGCGCCCTGCGCACCAACTTCCAGATCCGTGGGGTCGGCGCCCAGCTCATCTCGCTTTCCGGCGACGACGGGGTGGGCATCCACCACAATAACGTGCCGCTTACGGCCAACCGCCTCGCCGACGCGGAGTTCTACGACGTCGAGCGGGTCGAGGTGCTGCGCGGACCCCAAGGCACGCTCTACGGCCGCAACGCCACCGGCGGCGTGGTCAACATCATCACCAACAAGCCGTCACAGGAGCTGGGCGGGTCGCTGACGGCGGAATTCGGCAACTATGGCAGCCTGAAGTACCAGGGCTTCATCAACGTGCCCCTGGGCGAGAAGGCGGCGATCCGCGCGGCCGGGTTCGGCCTCCAGCGCGACGGCTACACCAAGAACGGCTTGAACGGCCAGGACATCGACGACCGCCAGATCTGGGCCGGCCGCGTGACTCTGTGGTTCGAACCCCATGAGCGTCTGCGGGGCTTCCTGCTCTGGGACTCTTTCGCCGAGGACGACTCGCGGGGCGCCCGCAAGCAGCTCTGCGTCAAGGATCCCGGCCTGACCTCGATCCTGGGCGTGCCGACCGGCGCGGCGCAGGTCGCCTTGACCCAGGGATGCCTGCCTTCGTCGGTCTATGCCGACAACGTCTATGGCACGACCAACCAGCTCGCGACGTTCTCGGGGATCATCGCCCGGCAGGTGGGTCTTCAGCCGGTGGACTCGTTCCTTGGCAAGTCGGTTTCCCGCGACCTGCGGGAGGTCGAGGTGGTGGGTCGCCCGATCTATCGGCCCCGCAGCGACCTCTATGAGCTGAACCTGGAGTGGGACGTCACCGACACCCTGAAACTCACCTCGCTGACCAGCTATAACGAGAATGAGAACTACTCCCGGGGCGACTCCACGGGCGGCTACTCCTCAGTCCGGTTCCCGAACTCGGCGCTGGCGCCCAACGGGACCCTCACCGATGGCCAGTTCGGGACCACCGACCGGCTGATCAGCGAGTCCGGCGGGATCGGGCACAATGAGCAGTGGTCGCAGGAGCTGCGGATTCAGTCGAACTTCGACGGGCCGTTCAACTTCAACGTCGGCGGGATCTACCTCACCTACGACGCCAGCAACGTGACTTATGTGGCCACCAACGCCGCGACCGCCGCCGTGCGCGTGGTGCAGCCGCTGGCCTATATCGATCCTCTCCGCGAACCCGACTACACCGGCCACAACTACTTCGTCTCCCTGACGGAGTATGAGCTGACGTCGAAGGCCGCGTTCGGCGAAGTCTACTGGCAGGCGACTGACACCCTGCGGGCGACGCTGGGCCTGCGCTACACAGACGACAAGAAGTGGACGCGAGGCTCGGGCTCGACCCTGTTCACGGCCGGCCGCGGTCCGACCTTCACGACGCCGCAAGAGGTGCGGTTCAAGGAGGTCACCGGCCGGTTCAACGTCGACTGGTCTCCCGACCTGGAGATGACCGACGACACCCTGGTCTATGCCTCGTACTCAAAGGGCTACAAGGGCGGCGGCTTCAATCCGCCGGGCGTCGTGGCCCTAGGCCTGAACCCGACCTATGCTCCCGAGTTCGTCAACGCCATCGAGGTGGGGACCAAGAACACCCTGCTAGACGGCCGGTTGCTGCTCAATTTCACGGGCTTCTACTACAACTATAAGGGCTATCAGATCGGCCGGAGCGTGAACCGCTCCGTCTACAACGAGAACATCGACGCCACGATCAAGGGGCTCGAGTTCGAGAGCGTCTGGGAGCCGCTGGACGGTCTGCGGCTGAACGCCAACATCGGCTACCTCTCGACGAAGATCGAGGAAGGCCTGGTGGTCGACACCTTCAACCGCACGCAGGGCGATCCGACCTATGTCTACGCCAACGCCACCTCGGGCGGCTGCGTCATCAACGCTCAGGGCGCGGCGACCCTGCTGGCCACGGCCGCTGGACCGGCGCTATTGGCCAATGTCGCCTGCAGCGGACCAGCGACCCTGATCGCCCGGCTGACCGCAGCCGGCGTGCCGGCGGCGACCGCCTCGGCGCTGTCGGCGGGGGTCTATAGCTACGGGTCGAACGTCTCGCGCTATTCCAGCGGCGCGGGCGAGGGGGTGATCCAGAACCTCAAGGGCAACGACCTGCCGAACGCCCCGGAGCTGACCGTCTCGCTCGGCGCTCAGTATCGGTGGGAGCTGCCCAATGGCTGGAACGCCACCCTACGCGGCGACTACTACCGCCAGTCGAAGAGCTTCATGCGCTACAACAACGCCTTCTTCGACGGCATCGAGAGCTGGAAGAACGTCAACGCCAGCCTGATCGTCGAGAACCCGGACATCGATCTGACCGTGCAGGTGTTCGTGAAGAACCTGCTGGATGACGACACCATCGTGGGCTTCGACATCGCCGATGAGAACCTGGGCGCCTACCGAGGCGTCTTCCTGCTGGACCCGCGCATCTACGGGATCTCGCTGACCAAGGGGTTCTAGGCGGGGAGGGCGGCCTGCAGGCCCTGGCGGGCGAGCGCGTCGGCGCGCTCGTTCAGCTCGTGGCCTGCATGCCCCTTCACCCAGCGCCAGGTCACCTCATGGCGCAGGCGCGCGGTGTCGAGTCGCCGCCACAGGTCGTCGTTCTTGACGGGCTTCTTGTCGGCGGTGGTCCAGCCGCGCTTCTTCCAGGCGTGGATCCACTCCGAGATGCCCTTCATCACATAGGTGGAGTCGGTGTGGAGCTCGACCTTGCAGGGTTTCTTCAGGGCCTCTAGCGCCTGGATGGCGGCCATCAGCTCCATGCGGTTGTTGGTGCTGGCCGGTTCGCCGCCGCAGATCTCGCGGGTGTGCTCCCCCGAGATCATCACCGCGCCCCAGCCGCCGGGGCCGGGATTTCCCGAGCAGGCGCCGTCGGTATAGATCACCACCTGGGGCGTCACGCGAGGTCTCC
>NZ_JANOCX010000442.1:0-2400 GCF_031412415.1 Phenylobacterium sp. | reverse complement strand
TGTCCGCGCCTACGCCTACATGCTGAGCCACGGCTCCGACGGCCTGCGCCAGGTCGCCGAGGACGCGGTGCTGAACGCCAACTACATCAAGGCCAAGCTCTCGGCCGTGATGACCCCGGCCTTCCCGGACGGTCCTTGCATGCACGAGGCCCTGTTCGACGACACCTGGCTGGAGGGGACCGATGTCACCACCCTCGACTTCGCCAAGGCGATGATCGACGAGGGCTTCCATCCCATGACCATGTACTTCCCCCTGGTCGTGCATGGGGCGATGCTGATCGAACCGACCGAGACGGAGTCCAAGCAGGAGCTCGACCGCTTCTGCCATGCGCTCACCGTCCTGGCCCAGGCGGCCAAGGCCGGCGACGTGGAGCGGTTCAAAGGGGCGCCCTACCTGGCGCCCATGCGGCGGCTGGATGAGACCCTGGCGGCCCGGAAACCGCGTCTCACGTGGAAACCGGAGGCCGCAAGTGTGTCTCCGGCGCCGATCGCAGCTGAATAGCGCCGCGTGGACGAAATTTAACTGCAGGGTCGTCTTTACGACTCCCTAGTACGTTCTCATATCGAAGCGAGCTTGACCGCCGGTCCTCCCCAAGAACGGCGCGCGGGCGCAAACCCAGAGTGAACGTACGTGTCCTACGCCATGCCCAGCATGCGCGCTCATCGCGCGCCCGACGCCGCCAACCGCGTTTTCGCGGCGCGACTCGTGCGCGCTGGGTTCGTGGCGGTGGGCGCTTTGATCGTGCTGCTGGGGATCCTGATCGCCCCCATCCCCGGTCCGGGCGGCATCCCGGTGATCGTGGTCGGATTGATGGTCGTCCTGCGCAATTCGTTCAAGGCGCGGCGCCATTTCGTGCGGCTGCAACACGCCCACCCGAAAGTGATCTCGCCGCTGCGCCGCCTGCTGCGCCGCCGTCGCGCCGTCGTTCAAGCCGCCAAATAGAAACGGCGGGCCGCAGGGCCCGCCGTCTTCGTATTCCGCAGCCCTATTGCAGCTTGCTCGCCAGTTGCTTGATGGCGCCGTCGACCAGCGGGTCGCTCGTGGCGCCGGCCAGCCGCTTGACCAGCACATCCTCCGCCATCTGGGCAGCGAGCTCAGCAGCGGCGGCCTTCACCTCCGCGGTGGCCTGGGCCTCGGCGTTGGCGATCTTGCGTTCGGCCAGGGCGCCGCGCCGCTTGATCTGCTCGGCGAGGTTGGCCTGGGCCTCCACCGCCATGCGCTTGGCGTCCTCTTGAGCGTTGGCCAGCATCTCGGCCGCCGCCTTCTCGGCCTCATCACGCTGACGCTTGATGCCTTCGAGTAGGGCTTGAGCCTCGGCGCGCAGAGCCGCGGCTTCGTCGAGCTGCGCCTGGACCTTGGCCCCGGCGTCGCCGAGCGCCTTCCAGGCGAACTTGTGGACCCCGGCCATCACAAGGATGGCCAGGAACACGATCAGGGCCAGGCCGACCCAGAAGTGGGTGTCGAGAAGAAGCGCCATCGTCTATCCCCGGGCCGCGCTGGCCAGTTCGGCCGGGGTGGCGGCCTTGCCGGTAAGCTTTTCCACGATCGATCGGGCGGTCTCGCCGCCGATCGACGCGACGTTGGTCATGGCCGCATCGCGAGCCTTGGCGATACGCGCCTCGGCTTCGGCGGCGACGACCGCCAGCTTGGCCTCTTCCTCGGCCAGACGTGCGGCGATCTCGGCCTGGGCCTTGGCCCGGGCGTCGGCCGCCACCTTCCGCGCCTGGGCATGGCCCTGGGCGGCTTCGGCGGCTGCGGTCTGGGCCTGGGTGTCGGCCTCATCCTTCATGCGCCGGGCGTCGGCGATGTCGCCGGCGATCTTGCCGTCTCGCGCCTCGATCGTTCCGCCCAGCTTCGGCGTCGCGAAGAAGCGCATGAACGCCATCACGACGAAGAACATGATCAGGAACCAGGCGATCTGCCCGGGCCACTGGGAGAAGTCGAACTGGGGCAGGCCGCTGGACTCGTGTCCAGCCGCCGCGCCCTCGTGAGCGCCAGCTGCCCCGGCCTCATGGCCAGGCGCGGCGGGCGTGTGGCCCGTCGCGGCTGCGTCGTCGTGAGATTGCATCGCCAGTCGCCCGGTCGTCGGCTTAGGCGAACAGGATGATCAGCGAGACCACGAAGGCGAACAGGCCCATGGTTTCGGTCAGCGCCATGCCCAGGAACAGCATGGTTTGCTGGCTGGCGGCGGCGGCCGGGTTGCGGATCGCGGCTTGCAGGTAGTTGCCGAACAAGGTGCCGAGACCGACGCCGGCCCCGATCATGCCCGAGGTGGCGAGGCCAGCGCCGATAAGCTTCGCGGCTTCAGCTTCCATTTGAATAGTCCTCTTGAGAAGTAGCTTGGGTTAGTGGCCGTGACCGAAGTTCACGACCTCGTTGAGATAGACGGTGGCCAGCGC
>NZ_JANOCX010000441.1:0-4614 GCF_031412415.1 Phenylobacterium sp. | reverse complement strand
CTTCGGGCTGGAACCTCGAGCACGACATGCAGATCGTCGAGCGCATCGGGCCTACCCGCCAGATGCAGTCCGGCCACAAGCGACCAGTCTATCGCTACCGGATCGTGGCTGTTAACACCGTCGATGAGATGGTCGCCGAGCGCCGGTCGAGCAAAGCGACTGTTCAACAAATCTTGCTGGCGGCACTCAACCGGAAGTTGTTAGACTAGCAT
Source organism: Phenylobacterium sp. (assembly GCF_031412415.1). Classification (GTDB taxonomy): domain Bacteria; phylum Pseudomonadota; class Alphaproteobacteria; order Caulobacterales; family Caulobacteraceae; genus Phenylobacterium. Next base: position 4,402 of record NZ_JANOCX010000441.1, on the reverse strand, counting down.
CCACCACCGGCGCGCTCGCCTTTTTCTTCTTGAGCAGGCTCTTGGCCATGCCCAGCTGCGGGCTGACGTTGCTCAGTGCCTTGGCCGCGCCGATCCCGCTCAGCGGGTTGAGCTTGGCCATCGCCCCGATGCACATCAGCGTTTGGCCGCCTCGGCCAGCTTGGCGTCGAGGCGGGCGAAGCCCGCGTCGTTGTCGGCCTTGAGGTCTTCATACGCCTCGTTGAGCACGGCCTGGTCCTTCTCCTTGAAGGTGCCGACAATCTGGTCGTAGATATTCTTGAACTCGGGCAGGGCGGCGACCACCGGCCCGACGGCCGGGAGCAGCTTGAGTACGGAGGCGATGTCGAACATTTATTGTCCCCTTACAGCAGCGATGCCCTGCTCGACCGCGATGTTGGCAGAGCGGGCAGCGGCAAGCCAGTCGGCTTGGTTGGCGGTGGCATAGGCTTGGCGCATGACGCCGACGGAGCGGTAGGCGGCGACGTTGGCTGCGCGGGCGCGGGTGGCGCGCGCTCCCTTGATCGCCCCGGTGTCGACCCCTAGTTCGAGCGCGAGGCGAAATGCCTTGTAGCCCAGCTCGATGCCGTTGCGCGCTTCTTCGTCGACCGCGGTGCGGCCCGCAAGCTCGACCGGCGCGGGGATGCTGGTGACGTTGGTCGGGGTACAGGCGCCGAGTGCCAGCGCGGCGCTAAGGGCGAGGAGCGTTTTCATCAGTCGTCTCCGTCTGGACAGGTGGTGCAGTGCTTGTAGTCTCTGGACCGGCAACTGACAATGGGTCGTCGGGTGCGCCGGTCGGTCCTTCGTCTGTCTTGGCCGGCGTCGCACCCCACGGTCTGAAGCTGCCGAGGATGCCGACGAGGCCGGTCATGATGGCGAGGTCGGTCGGCTTACCGGCCAACGCCAACGTGACTATCGCGCTCAGCACCGCGAGGAAGGCGATGAGGTTGAACAGGTGAGGGGAGTGGAGGATCTTCATGGCTTCTTAGCCGGATAGGCCTTGTGCGTCAGCTCCCAATGCGGGCCGTCCTTGAACGACTTCCAGTCGCCGCCCCACTGGACCGGCACCTTCTCCTCGGCTGCCGCCTTCTTGATGACCTTGGCCATCTCATAGTAGAGCGGCCAGTCCCATCGGATGACACCATCAACATAGGGCGCGACGTCGACAGCGTGACCGGTGAGGTGGCGGCTGTTCATGGTCCGCGTCGCGCCGGCGGCGAAGTATTTCTTCTGTGTGGCGAGCGTACGCATGCCTTCGATGATCGAGAAGTCGAGCGTCGAGCAGCTGATGGCGCGCTTCATCACACGGACGAGATCAGGGTGGACCCCCTGCAGCCGGTCTAGCGACCGCTTGCCGAACGCATAACTCATTTGTCTTTCTCCGATTTCTTGACGACTTCACACGTCGCCTTGGTCGAGGCGAGGGTCTGCGTGGCATCGCGCACCGCTTCATTGGCGATGTTCATCGCGTCGCTCTGGGCCGGGTCGTGGTTCGGGTCATTGCCGTCGATGGCGGCGTCGAGGATTGACTTCTCGAAGTCGTTGTCGACCTTGGCCCCGAGCGCCTTGGCCGCGTCGTGGATTTTCTTGCGGTTCATAGGATATACCCAAACAGCAGGCAGCCGAATATCCAGATCATCGACGAGACGATGTAGGCGGCCACCGTCAGGCGGCTGCCATTGAGGACCGTGCTGCCGATCAGCGTCGCCGAGGAAAGGAACAGCAGGACGCTGGCGACGAACATCGAGATGCCGTCCAGCCCGGGCCAGCCGAGAGATTGAGAAAGTGGGTTGTACGACCACAGCGCGGCGCCGGCGGTCCACACCATCAGCGCGCCGGACACGACGCGATAGCGCCGGTCGAGCTTGTCGTCTGGATCCCTCCACGCTCGGAAGAATACCACCACCAGGAACAGCATCGAGATCGCAACGAGGCCGAAGCCGATCGCCAGTGGTGGTGAGATCATCGCAGACGCTCCGCTACTTGGTTCAGGGTCGAGTGCAGCTGGTGGCGGCCTCGGGCTTCCTCCAGCAACATGGTGGCTTCGTGGTCGAGGCGATCTACCGCTTCGCTAAGGGTAGCCGAGTGGGTTTCGATGGTGTGGTCATCGGTAACCGGCGGCAGGGATGCCGTCAGGTAAATGGAAACCTCCTTCTTCGTCACGGCTTTTCTCCTCCCGAGAACCGCGCGCGGTCCTCATGAGCTAAAGCCCTCTCTTCCTTGGCCTCTGCCTTGCGGTCGAGGCGATCTTCACGCGCGAGTACCCGGTCCTCGGCGATGGTCAGTCGTAGCGCCCACAGCGCATCCGCGACCTTGTCCACCGCAACACGAAGACCCTCGTGTATGCGGGCGTTAGCAATTCTATCCCATATCATGACCGCGAGGATTATTGTAGCGAATGACGCGATGATGAACATCGCCACCGCGAGGATCGCCCGCCAGTCGTTGAGCGTGGCGAGCGCCTGCGCGGTTGCGACAGGGTCAGGGAGCTTCTGTGGTGACGCTACTGGCATGAGATCATCAGATAAACCCGTCCGCGACGAACGCACCATAGATCGCGTCGGCGTTGACCTGGTGCGCGGCCGTGTTCGAGTGGATGCCATCGTTCAGGCCGCTCTGATATTCCGCCTTGAGATTGCCGACCCCGTCGTTGAGAATGGCGACGTGCGAAGTGATGCGCCCGTTGACGTTGATGATGGGGGTCGAGCCGAGCCCAGCAATCGCATTATTGAGGTCGAGCCATTTCTGGTAGCTGTCGACACCGAGTTGATTGAGACGGAACTTGGCCGGAGTGAGCTGTGACGCATAGATGAAGGCCTGCGGCGCGTCGATGCGGATCGTCGTGATCAGGTCTTGGAACGCCGCGATGATCGCCGCACTGCTGTTGGCCGGGACCATGTCGTTGAGCCCGATCTGAACGACGACTATCGGTATCGCCGTCTTGTCCTCGACCGCGACCCACTTCGCTTTCTGCAGCGCGATCGTGTCGCCTTGGTAGGCCATGTTGTACGCTGCGCCGCGTGGCACCAGCGCCGCGACGGCAGTCGCCCCTGAATAGTGGGTCGCCGTGCTGTCGCCGAGCAGGGCGAACGGAACGACCCTTCCGTGGTCCCCCAGATAGCGCACGACCGACCGATTGTGTGTCGTCGTGTTAGCACCCGCGATCAGCAGCCCATGGAAACGCCCATGTGCATATTGGCCGTCGCTGCGGCGCCCGATGTTAAGCACGCGCAGATTGGAGAAATTGCCTCCGCCCGGCCCGGCGTTTGCGGCCAGGGTGCGCGCAACCGACAGCCCGCTGATGCGCGGCTTGATCGCCGCCCCGATCGTCGCCCCGGCCAGATCGTAATTGCAGCTCTCGATCGCATGAGTGCCGACAAAATACTGGAAGGCGTCATCGCTGGCGGTGGACACGCGCGATGCGCCTTGGACCGACCAGATGAAGTTCTGTAAATTGGAAGTGACGTCGAGCGTACCGCTGGTGCCAACACTGGCCAGAGAATAGATACACTGCGCACTGGCTGCGCCTTCATGATAGACGTGCGCGTAGCTGCCGATCTTGTCGGTGCCGCTGAAGTCGATCGCCGCCGTCGCCAAAAAGCGCGAACTGGTCGCACCGTCGAACTCGAGATAATTCTTGCCCGAGGTGTCTTGCCGCAGGATCGGGCGCAAGCCGGCGGTGGCCTGCGTCGCATGGTAGCCGTTGCCCGACAGGTCGCTCATCTTGCCGACCGGCTGGCCAAGCGCGGCAGGGATCGTTCCGGCGCTATCCTGCCATAGCGAGGACACGTCCTGCGGATCGAAGCGAACCCCCTTGACCCCGCCAAGGAACAAGATCGCAGGGTTGAAGAGGGAAGGCACACTATTGTCGCGGGTCGAGCGCCACACCCCGCCGATCCCGATCGCCGTAACTCCGGCGGTCAGGCCGTCGGGCTGGAGCGCATTGCTGACAAAGATCATCTTGCCGTTCACCACTGCGGGCAAGGTGTCGACGGTGTAGATCGGCAATTGGCCGGGGAGCGCCGCGGCTACCGTCGCCGCGTATGCCGCAGCCGCGACGACGGATGCGTTGGCATCAATCACCGCCTGCCCTATGTCGCCTACGGCGTCGACTTGAGCACTAAGGTCATTGACCTCTTCCCGCAAAGCAATGCTGCCTCGCGCCAGCCGGTCGAGCGGGGGGTTGATCTGATCGGGATACCACGCACCGAAACGCCCGAAGTTGGTGCCCTGCTGGAAGCTAGGAGTAGAGGTGATGTAAACCTCGTCGCTGCCCCAACTCGTGGTCGGCGTCACGCTGCCTGTCCCGTCGGGGTTGAGCGCCACCGTGTAGGTGCTTGGGTAGACCACTATTCCTGCGCGCGTGACCTCGATCTCGGACGCGCTGATCGCCTGGAAAGTAAAC
>NZ_JANOCX010000440.1:0-28578 GCF_031412415.1 Phenylobacterium sp. | reverse complement strand
CGCACCACCGTCGACCTGGGCGACCGCTACGCCATCGAACCGGCCTTCGTGGAGTACCCGCGCGAAAGCTTCGCCAAGACCAAGCCGATGGTCGAGGAGGGCTTCTCCTACGCCAGCGACACCAATGACGAATGGCTGTCGGGCGACGGCCTCCTGGCCCTGCTGAACGATGGCGGCGTGGGCGAGCGGCGCCGCCGGGCCACCGACCGCTAGCCGATGATCCTGGCCGTCCTCCAGGCGCGGATGTCCTCCTCGCGGCTGCCGGGCAAGGTGATGGCCGATGTGCTGGGCCAGCCGATGATCGCCCGCCAGGTGGAGCGGCTGCGGCGGTCCAGGCGCCTCGACCACCTGGTGGTGGCGACCAGCGACGACCCTTCCGACGACGCGCTCGCGACCTATGCCGCGAGCCTCGACCTCGACGTCGTGCGCGGGCCGCTGGCCGATGTGCTGGCGCGGTTCATCAAGGCCCTGGACGCCTTTCCGGAAGCCTCGACCCTGGTGCGGCTCACCGCCGACTGCCCGCTGACCGACTGGCGGGTGCTGGATGAGACCGTCGCCGCGCACCTGGCCGCCGGCGCCGACTACACCGAGAACATGGCGGTGAAGACCTATCCCCACGGGCTGGACGTCGAGGTGATGACGGTCGAGGCCCTGCGCCGGGCCGGCGCCGAGGCGACCAGCGCCTATGACCGCGAGCACGTGACGCCCTATCTCTATGCGACGCCGGGCAGGTTCCGGCTGGCCGACATCACGCGGTCGCCGTCCCTGGCCCATCTGCGCTGGACGGTGGATTTGCCGGAGGACCTGGATTTCGTGCGCCACGTCTATGAGACGCTCTATCCGGGCGACCCCGATTTCGGGACGGAGGCTGTCGCGGCCCTGCCCTGGAATTCCTCGCGCGCCAAGGTCTAGGAGGCCCCATGTCGCTGCTCCCCTACGGCCGCCAAACCATCGAGGACGACGACATCGCCGCGGTCGCCGAGGCCCTGCGCGGCGACTTCCTGACCACCGGACCGACGGTGGACGCCTTCGAGGCGGCCTTCTGCGAGGTCGTGGGGGCGAAGCACGCCGTCGCCTGCGCCAACGGCACAGCGGCCCTGCACCTGGCCATGCTGGCCCTCGACGTCCAGCCGGGGGAGGTGGTGATCGCGCCCTCCATCACCTTCCTCGCCACTGCCAACTGCGCCCGCTATGTCGGCGCCGAGGTGGTGTTCGCGGACGTCGATCCCGAGAGCGGCCTGATGACCGCCGACACCCTGGCCGAGGCCCTGACCCGGGTGGGCGACCGCAAGCTGCGCGCCGTCCTGCCCGTCCACCTGCGCGGCGACGCCGCCGACCTGCCCGGGCTCGAGGCCCTGGCCCGCGACGCCGGCGCGGTGCTGGTGGAGGACGCGCCCAATGCGCTGGGCTCGACCCTCACCTTCGGCAACAGCGTCGAGAAGGTGGGCGACTGCCGCCACTCGGCCATGGCCACCTTCTCGTTCCACCCGGTGAAGACCATCGCCACCGGTGAGGGTGGCATGGTCACCACAAATGACGACCGCCTCGCCGAGCGCCTGAAGCGCCTGCGCAGCCACGGCATGATCCGGCCCGAGGGCGGCGATCCCTGGTGGTACGAAATGCCGGAGCCGGGGTTCAACTATCGCCTGCCCGACATCCTCTGCGCCCTGGGCCTCTCCCAGCTTGCCAAGCTCCCCCGCTTCGCCGCGCGGAGGCGCCTGCTGGCCGAACGCTACCGCCTGGCGCTGGAACTGCTCGCGCCCACGGTGCGCCTGGCGACCCGCCCCGACTGGAGCGACCCGGTGCTGCACCTGATGGTCGCCCTGATCGACTTCGAGGCCATCGGCAAGACCCGCCGCGAGGTGGTCGAGGCGCTCAAGGCCCGAGGCGTCGGCACCCAGGTCCACTACATCCCCGTCCACACCCAGCCCTACTACCGCGACCGCTACGGCGAGCTCGACCTGCCGGGCGCCAGCGCCTGGTACGAACGCTGCCTCTCCCTGCCGCTCTATCCGGGCATGGCGGATGAGGATGTGGACCACGTGGTCGCGGCGTTGGCGGAGGTGCTGGGTGTCTAGCGCCGCCGCTGTTTTGATCCTTTCTGGGAGCGCAGATTGTCCGACGAGCTTTTCGCCGCCTTCAAAGCCGCCATGGTTGGCCGAACCTGCCGCGTGCGACGCCGGGAAGGTGACTGGGCGTTCGCGTTCGGCGACGATTGCGGCCTGACGACCGGGGCGTCGTGGCGACTTGTAGGACCTGAACGCCTTGCCGTGGCTGACGGCGACGATGGCCAGCTATTTGGACGCACGACCCCGGTCGATGTGGAGCGCGACGCCAACGCGATACTTGCCAGACTGGCGGTCGCCAGCGTGGCCATCAAACCGATCACCTGCGATCTCCACGTGTCGTTCGACACTGGCGTGACCCTGGACGTGATCAACACCTCCAGCGGCTACGAGGCTTGGCAGGCTTACTTCGTCAGCGAGACAGGACCGATGACGCTGGTGGCGCAGGGCGGAGGCGGTCTGTTCGCCAGTCTCGCCTAAGCCGCGTGCCCCAACACGTTCAGCAACTCCCGTACCTTGCCCATGCACTCCGGCTGTTCGATCAGGTCGGCGCGGGTGTCGTCTTGGCGGACGAGCTTGAAGGCTTCCTGCTTGGCGCGGTCGGCGGCGGGGCCTAGGGGGGCGACCTCGCCGACGGCGAGGCGCAGCATCAGCAGCAGCTTCTGCGACGGGGAGGCGGGGGTGCGGGCCAGGGTCTGGACCAGGCGGGCGTCGGCCTCGACCATGCCGCCCACGTCGCCGATCTTGGCCTGGATGGGGCCGTAGTCTTCGGCCACCAGGCCGCTGCGGCCCACGGAGCGTTGCAGGGCCGCGAGGATCTGGAGCTTCACGGCGGCGGTCTGCGGGCCGTAGCGGAATTCCTTCTCGAAGCGCAGGGCCGCGATCCCCGCGCCCAGATAGCGGCCGGCCTGGCGCTTGTTGGCGTTGCCGATGACGTTCTCGACCAGCCACATCAAGGCCTCGGCCTCTTCCCGGGCCGATCGCTCGCGGCCCAGATAGACCTCCACGAAATCGCCGGTGACCAGCATCTTGGAGCGCTGCACGAAGGCGGCCTGGATGTCGTCGAGCGGCAGCAGGGCGCCGGCCGCGGCGGTCAGCGCCATGGCCAGGCCGCGCATCACCTCGATCTCGCCGGTGGCGTCGCCGGGGCGTAGGCGGCGGGGACCGTTCAACTCGCGCACCACGCGCCTGGCGATCGCGGCGCGGACGCTCTCGAAGTCTTCCGCCGCGAGCCACTTGGAGAGCCGGGTGGCGGCCTCCGACAGGGGCGGCATGACCTTGGCCACCGACGGTTCGATCCGCATCAGCGCGTCGATGGCGTCGCAGGCCGCCAGTCGCGTCATGGCCGCGAGCTGGGCGCCCAGGTCCAGGTCCTTGCCGATGACATTGTCGAGGCCGGTCTTGGAGCCCAGGATCTCGGCCAGGGGTTGTTCGATGACCTGCAGCGCCAGGCCCCGCGGTGGTCCCGTCACCGGGGCGGCGTCGGCCAGGTCCAGCAGGCGGGAGATCTTTTCCGACCAGGTCTTGGCCGGCGCGATGGAGGCGGCGACGCCGGCCCCCAGCAGATAGGCGCGCTCGGGCTCCTTGCAGACCCGCTCGGCGGCGCGGGCGAAACCTTCCTTGTCGATATTGGGCATGCCGCCCTTGCGGAAGTCCTTCAAGAGCCGGTCGATGGAGCGTTCGACCAGGCTGGAAAAGGTCCGGATCAGTTCGTGAACGGTCATGTCCCGGGCCTGGGCCTCGGGGATGGCGACCTTCTGGATGGCGTGCTGTAGGTCCGTGCCCGACGCCTCCAGTTCCTCGACCAGGTCGGCCCGGTGCAGCAGTTCGAACGGGGTGGCGCCCTTGCGCTCCAGCCAGCCTTCCAGCAGGCGGCCGATCCGTTCGCGGGCGTGGACGGTGTAGAGGTCCTGGGGCGAGACGCAGAGCGGGTCTTGGTTCTCGACGATCTTCTTCTTCTTGACGACCTCGGTGGCGCCGAGGCTCAGAATGGTGATCGTCTGGAACTCACGGCTCTCGGGGTCGAGGGTCTCCTTGGTCACCCGAACCGCGGCGATCTTGCCCTCCTTCATCATCGCGTTGGCGTTGGCGATGGCTTGGGAGCGATCTTCGGTGGCCTGGTCCAAAGTCCAGCCGCCGCCCGGCGTGCGCCGAGTGAACAGCTCGTAGTGGACTTGATGGCCTTGCACGTGGAGGTCCCCTTTCAGCCCACCACGTTCGCCGAACAAGCTTAATACCGGATTTATCTTGTTGAGCCGCCTTGTGGCCGGCCGTGGTGACCTTAGGGAACTCAAGACGGTCTGGCGATTTTCTGATCAAGCGGAGCCTTTGGCCTCATCAGTCGCCCCATTGAGGCCATGCTGACGACCGAATAACAGGGTAAGCTTCGCCTAAAGGATGCGACGAGAACACATGGCCAAGATCACCCTGGTGGACGACGACGAAAACATCGTCACGTCGGTCAGCCTCGCCCTCGAGAGCCACGGCCACGAGGTCAAGGCCTACTTCGACGGCGCCGCGGGCCTCGCCGCGCTCGAGAACGAGCCGCCGGACCTGGCGATCCTCGACGTGAAGATGCCGCGCATGGACGGGATGGAGGTGCTGCGCCGCCTGCGCCGGACCTCCGACATGCCGGTGATCATCCTTACCTCCAAGGACGAGGAGATCGACGAGATCCTGGGCTTCAACCTGGGCGCCGACGACTACATGCACAAACCCTTCAGTCAGCGCCTGCTGATCGAACGGGTGAAGGCGGTGCTGCGTCGCGCCGGGATCGAGGGTGAGGACACTGCCGCCGCCGCCGTCGGCGGAGCCGAGGCGGCCGCCCGGGCGCTCAAGCGCGGCAAGCTCACGCTCGACCCCGCGCGGCACGACTGCCTGTGGGACGGCAAGCCGGTGAAGCTCACCGTCACCGAGTTCCTGCTGCTGCAATCCCTCGCTCAGCGGCCCGGCTTTGTGAAGAGCCGCGACAATCTGATGGACGCGGCCTACGACGATCAGGTCTATGTCGATGACCGCACCATCGACAGCCACATCAAGCGCATGCGGAAGAAGTTCCGCGAGGTCGATCCTGAGTTCGACGCAATCGAAACCCTCTATGGCGTCGGTTACAGATACCGCGAAGCCTGATCTCGCCAAGCCGAAGCCCCCGCGCTTGCGCCAGCCCTGGTGGCTGCGCTGGCTGCCGGGGTCGAGGCTCGGGCGGCTGATCATCGCGCTGAATGTCCTGGGCCTCGCCATCCTGATCGGCGGCGCCCTGGTCCTGAACGAACTGCGCCGAGGCCTGGTGGGCGCGCGGATCGACAGCCTGACCACCCAGGGCGAGCTGATCGTCAACGTCATCAACCGCGCCGCCACGGTGGGCGAACCGACGCCGCAGCTGGACGCAGGCGCGGCCAGCGAGATCCTGCAGATCCTATCGAACCCCCGCTCGCAGCGGGCGCGGCTGTTCGATGCGCGCGGACAACTGATCGCCGACAGTTACTGGGTCGCCGATCGGGTGGAGTGGAAGGTGCTGCCCCCCGCCAAGGCCCGCGAGGACGGCGGGCTCAACCTGGACCTCAAGATGGGGAGGCCACCACCGCCGCCGGCGCCGGCCGCCCAGCGAGCCCTGGCCATCGAAGTCAGCCAGGCCCTTCGCGGCGTGCATTGGGCGGGCATGCGGACGTCGGAGGACGGAGAACGGGTGGTCTCGGTCTCCATCCCCATCCAGCACGTCCAGGCGGTGCTGGGGGTCCTGACCCTGGAAGCCAGCGACGTGGACGAGATCATCGCCCGCGAACGCGCCGCCCTGGCGCCCTTCATCATGATCGCCATCACCGTGGCGGTGCTCTCCTCGGTGCTGCTCAACAACCTGATCGCTCAGCCGGTGCGGCGCCTGTCGCGGGCCGCCGACGGCGTGCGCCTGTCGCGGGCCCGCGCCATTTCGCTGCCGGATCTGGCGCGCCGCGACGACGAGCTGGGCGACCTGACCCGAAGTCTCGAGGACATGACCCAGGCCCTGTCCGAACGGATGGACGCCATCGAGCGGTTCGCCGCCGACGTGGCCCACGAGATCAAGAATCCGCTGACCTCGCTGCGCTCGGCGGTCGAGACCCTGGACCTCGTCTCCGATCCCGCCGCCCGCGACCGGCTGCTGAATGTCCTGAAGAACGACGTCAAGCGGATGGACCGGTTAGTGACCGACATCTCCAACGCCTCCCGCCTGGACGCCGAGCTGTCGCGGGAGGACGTGCGCGCGGTCGACCTGGGCCGGCTGATCGGCGAGGTGGTGCAGCTCTACCAGGACACCATGCGCAAGGGCGAGGCGAGCGTGGCCTTCGAGCTCGCCGAGACCCTGGAGCCGATCATGGTCTCCGGCCGCGAGGTGCCCCTGGGCCAGTTGCTTCGCAACCTGATCGACAACGCCCGCTCCTTCAGCCCGCCGGGCGGCGAGGTGCGCGTTTCGCTGGAGCGCGGTCGCGGCGAAGCCTCGGTGACGGTCGAGGACGACGGTCCCGGCATTCCGGCCGACAATCTGGAGACCGTGTTCGAGCGGTTCTACACCTCGCGGCCCAAAGGCGCGGCCTTCGGTGGCAATTCCGGTCTCGGCCTGTCCATCGCCCGGCAGATCGCCGCGGCCCAGGGCGGCTCGATCCGCGCGGAGAACCGGCAGGGGCCGGACGGCAGGATCGCCGGCGCGCGGTTCGTCGTCACCTTGCCGGAGGCGCGCCGGTGATCGTCCACGCCGGGCTGATCGCGACCTTCGCGGGCGGCTGGCGCGGAGTGCTCATCCTGGGTGGGTCCGGCGCGGGCAAGAGCGACCTGGCCTTGCGCTGCCTGGACCACGGCTTTCGCCTGGTGGCCGACGATCGGGTTTTGCTCTGGGCCTGCGAGGGCCTTCTCTATGGCCGGGCGCCCGACACCCTTGCCGGGCTGATGGAGGTGCGGGGGCTGGGAGTCCTGCCCGAACCCGCCCTGGCCTATTGTCGCATCGTGCTCGCCGCGCGCTGCGAAACCGCCGAGCGCACCCCCGATCCGGTGACCGAAAGCTATCTGGGGTTGAAGGTCCCCAGCGTGAATCTCGCGCCGCTTGAATCCAGCGCACCTGCGAAACTCCGTCGCGCATTGCAGCATCTTGGAGCGGCGACGGAAGGGGGGTATCAAGACGCCCTCGCGGTCGGCGTCTCGCCGCGGCCGGGTGGGGATTCCCGTTGAGAGTATTGGCATGATCGGGCTCGTGATCGTCACGCACGGGCGGCTGGCGGAGGAGTTCATCTTCGCCATGGAGCATGTGGTCGGCCCGCAGACCGGGGTGGCCGCCATCTGCATCGGCCCCGAGGACGATATGGAGAAGCGCCGCAAGGACATCCTGGCGGCCTGTGAGCGCGTCAACGCCGGCGCCGGCGTGATCCTGCTGACCGACATGTTCGGCGGCACGCCATCGAACCTGGCCATCTCGGTGATGGAGCAGACCAAGGCCGAGGTGATCGCCGGGCTGAACCTGCCCATGCTGATCAAGCTGGCCTCGGTTCGGACGAAGCAGAACCTGGAAGACTGCGTCGCCTGCGCCCAGGAGGCCGGCCGCAAGTACATCTCCGTCGCCTCCTACGTGCTGGCCGGCGAGAAGTGAGCGAAGCCCGCAGCGTCGACATCGTCAACAAGCGCGGGCTGCATGCCCGCGCCTCGGCCAAGTTCGTCAAGCTGGCCTCCAGCTTCGACGCCGAGGTCCGCGTCTCCAAGGACGGCCAGACCGTCGACGCCCGCTCGATCATGGGATTGATGATGCTGGCCGCCGGCCCCGGGAGCGCCATCGAGATCGAGGCCGAGGGCGCCGAGGCGCTCGCGGCCCTGGACGCCCTGGCCGCCCTGGTCGCGCGCCGCTTCGACGAAGACGAATAGGCTGACCGGTCAGCCCGCGACCCTGGCGTAGGCGGCCACCGCCGCGGCTAGGTCCGCGCGGGTCCGGCCCTCGGACGACGGGCGCGGGGCGACGGGTGCGGGGTCGGTCTCGCCGGCCAGGCGATCCAGAGCTTCCTTCGATAGGGTGACGGTGTCGCGGGGCCGCCGCTGTTCCGCCGCTGGAACCGCATCCAGATCGGCCTGCAGGCGGGCGCGGTAGTCGCTTGGCGAGGCGTTGGCCGGTTGGCCTGATGCGTCGAGCTGCATCGCCGCGACGATTTCCTGGTCCGCCTCGGACAAGGCGTCGAAGGCTTCCAGCATCTTGGCCTGGGGCGCGGGCGGCGTGGCGTCGGGGCCGGCCCAGGCGGCGCGGCTGAAGGCGTCGACGGTCGATTGCACCCGCTTGGCGAACGGCGAGTCGATGAGGGTCGGCGCCAGCGCGGCCCGCTCCTCGTGCCCCGCCTCGCGCCACCGACCGGCCAGGGCCTGATAGGCCTTCAACTGGCCGCCAAGAGCGGCCGACGGGTCGTTCAGAGCCGCGGTCGCGCCCGCGACGCCGCCGGGAAAATTGAGCGCGGGCGGCCCGTACTGGCCCGCCGTGATCTTGGTGATGTGCATGGGGCCTCGTCCGCGCCCGCAACATCGACGAAGGCGCTGAATTCGGCGTGAAGAATCGTCCCTAAGGGCCCGTTAGGCGTAAGTTCGCGACTAGGTCTTGAGCTTGTAGCCGGTCCGGAAGATCTGCCAGATCGCCAGCAAACACAGGGCCATGAAGCCGAAGGTCGCCGTCAGGCTGACCCCGATGTTCACGTCCGACACGCCGTAGAAGGCCCAGCGGAAGCCGGAGACCAGATAGACCACGGGATTGAACAGGGCGATCTTCTGCCAGACCTCCGGCAGCATGCTGATCGAATAGAAACTGCCGCCCAGGAAGGTCAGCGGCGTGACGATCATGGTCGGGACGATCTGCAGCTTCTCGAAGCCGTCGGCCCAGACGCCGATGACGAAGCCGAAAAGGCTGAAGGTCAGCGAGGTCAGCACCAGGAAGGCCAGCATCACGAACGGATGCAGGATGCTGAAATCCACGAACAGCCGCGCCGTGGCCAGGATGATGAGCCCCAGGATCACCGACTTGGTGGCTGCGGCCCCCACATAGCCGATGACGATCTCGAAGGCCGAGATCGGCGCCGACAGCACCTCGTAGATCGTGCCGGACCATTTGGGCATGTAGATGCCGAAGCTGGCGTTGGAGATGCTCTCGGTCAGGATCGACAGCATGATCAGCCCGGGCACGATGAAGGCGCCGTAGCTGACCCCGTCGATCTCCATCATCCGCGAACCGATGGCCGAACCGAAGACCACGAAATAAAGCGAGGTCGAGATCACCGGCGAGGCGATCGACTGCATGAGCGTGCGCCAGGTGCGCGCCAGCTCGAAGATGTAGATGGCCTTGATGGCGTGCAGGTTCATGGGCGGGTGCTCACCAGGCTGACAAAGATTTCCTCCAGCGAACTCTCCTTGGTCTGGAGATCCTTGAAGTCCACGCCCGCCGCGCCGAGCTGGCGCAGCAGGGCCGCGATGCCGGTCTCGTCGGCCTGGGCGTCGAAGGTATAGACCAGCTCATGGCCGTCGGCGGTCAGCTCCAGGGCGTAGGCCGAGAGGCCGTCGGGCAGGGCGGTGAGCGGCGTCTGCAGCTGCAGGGTGAGTTGCTTCTTGCCCAGCTTGCGCATGAGCACGTCCTTGTCCTCGACCAGGATCAGCTCGCCGTTGTTGATCACCCCGATCCGGTCGGCCATCTCCTCGGCCTCCTCGATGTAATGGGTGGTCAGGATGATGGTGACGCCGCTGTCGCGCAGGCCTCGGACCATCTCCCACATGTCGCGGCGCAACTCGACATCGACCCCAGCGGTCGGCTCGTCGAGGAACAGGATGCGCGGCTCGTGGCTGAGCGCCTTGGCGATCATCACCCGGCGCTTCATGCCGCCCGAGAGCGCCATGATCTTCGAGTCCTTCTTGTCCCAGAGACTGAGGTCGCGAAGCACCTTTTCTACATAGGCCGGGTTGGGCGCCTTTCCGAACAGGCCGCGGGAGAATTTCACCGTGGCCCAGACCGTCTCGAAGGCGTCGGTGGAGAGCTCCTGCGGCACCAGGCCAATCTTCGCGCGGGCGGCGCGATAGTCCTTGCGGATGTCGTGGCCGTCGGCGGTCACGGTCCCGGTGCTGGCGTTGACGATGCCGCAGACGATGCTGATCAGGGTGGTCTTGCCGGCCCCGTTGGGACCCAGCAGGGCGAAGATCTCACCCTTGCGGATCTCGAGGTCGACGCTCTTCAGCGCCTGGAACCCCCCGGCATAGGTCTTGGAAAGGCCGGAAATCGAAATGATGGGCTGCACGCGGGCTCCAGGCTGGTCTCGGCGTTCCCGGCAGATAGGGCGGCGCCAAAGGGCAAGCTAGGCCCACAGGACGAATTGAGCGTCGCCGATCCGACATCGGGCGGATCACAATCGTCGTCGCGGCCGCCTGATCAAGCCTTGATGTCGATGTAGAAGCCGGTCTGCTGCTCCTGGCTGGCCTCGACCTTCATCTTGATTGCTTCCTTGATGCGGTTCTCGATGGTTTCCCGCAGCTTGGGGTCCAGGCCCTTCAGGTCCTCTTCCTTGAGGCCCATGGCGTCGAGGATGTCCTTGCGGATCTTCTCGGCCGGCGTCATCCGCGTGTATTCG
Organism: Phenylobacterium sp.; assembly: GCF_031412415.1. Taxonomy (GTDB): domain Bacteria; phylum Pseudomonadota; class Alphaproteobacteria; order Caulobacterales; family Caulobacteraceae; genus Phenylobacterium. The sequence continues at coordinate 17,909 of NZ_JANOCX010000440.1, read as the reverse complement.
AGAAGCTCCTTCTTGACCTCGCTGGCCGCCTTTTCCGGTCCGACGAAGAAACCGGACTGGGCAGGCTTGGCGGGCTCCGCGGCGAAGAGGGACGTGGCCGATGTGACTTGCATGGGGCGGCTCCGAACTGTGCGCGCCAGGATTGCAAGAGGCGTGCGCTGCTCGCGGCCACGTCGAAGCCAGGGTTTTCAAGTGGTTAAGAGCAGGCCCAGCCGCGTGGCGGCAAGCTTCGCCGTGCATATCCTGCCGCCGGCCGGGATTTTTTGCCGGTCAGAAGGCGCGGCTGAGCTTCGCGCCGAGGAAGCGGCCATGCGGGTCCTCGCCATGGGCGGGGGCCGGTCCGCCGCCGCTAGGCTGGATGCCGCACAGGAAGCCGAAGGAGCCGGTCACATCGTCATCGGCGAACCGACGGTCGAGGGAGGTCCGGGCGACCCCCGCGGCGCGCAGGGCGTTCGATTGGGCGTAGCTCATCGCCCGGGGCGTCTTGGCCACCCAAGCGTCGGCCGCCTTCGGCGCCTCGGCGCGGTAGGGCAGGAAGATCGGCGTCGCCTTGCGCGCCTCGGCCTGGGCGGCGCCGGCGATGCAGGCGGTCGCCAGGGCGAAGATGGCGATCAGGGACGGGTGCGGGATCATGGGTGGCTCCTCGAACCCGTCCCTTAGATCACGCCTGAACCGCCTCCGCGAGCTTGGCCGCGGATGTTCCCATGGGACGCATCCCCAGGTCGGCCATGAGGGCCGCGTCGGTGTCCTTGTCCGGATTGGCGGTGGTAAGCAACCGGCCGCCGATGAACATCGAGTTGGCCCCCGCCAGGAAGCACAGCGCCTGGAGTTCACGACTCATATGCTCGCGACCGGCCGAGAGGCGAACCACCGTCTTGGGGCAGGTGATCCGCGCCACGGCGATCATGCGGACGAACTCGAAGCCGTCGACCGGGTTGGAACCGCCCAGCGGGGTGCCGGGGATGGGCATCAGGTCGTTGATCGGCAGGCTGTCGGGGTGGGCGGGCAGGGTGGCGAGCGCATGCAGCAGGCCCGCGCGGTCGCGGCGGGTCTCGCCCATGCCGACGATGCCGCCGCAGCAGGTGGACATGCCGACCGAGCGCACGGCCTCCAGCGTGTCGAGCCGGTCCTGGTAGACGCGGGTTGTCACCACCTTGTCGTAATAGTCGGGGCCGGTGTCGAGGTTGTGGTTGTAGTAGTCGAGGCCGGCGTCCTTGAGCGCCTGGGCCTGGTCGCGGGTCATCATGCCCAGCGTCGCGCAGGTCTCCAGGCCCAGCGCCTTCACGCCAGAGATCATGGCGGCCACCTTGGGGACGTCCCGATCCTTCAGGTCGCGCCAGGCCGCGCCCATGCAGAAGCGTTGCGCCCCACCGGCCTTGGCCTCGGCGGCGGCGGCGATCACCGTGTCGGCGTCCATCAGCTTGGTCGCCGCGACCCCGGTCTTGAAGTGCTGGGACTGGCTGCAATAGCCGCAGTTCTCCGCGCAGCCGCCGGTCTTGACCGATAGCAGCTGCGAAAGCTGCACCTCCGTCGGGTCGAACCAAGCGCGGTGAATCGTGGCGGCGCGGAACACCAATTCCGTGAACGGAAGCTCGAAAAGGGCCTCCACCTCGGCCAGAGTCCAATCGAAGCGGGGTTGCGCGGGATCAATGGGACGGACATGAGCGTTCATCTAAGGTCTCCTGACGCGATCGGGCGGCTGGCTCTTCAGAGAGAGCGGCGTTGGCTGGGAGCCTTTAGCCTATGCACGTAGCGGAAGACGAGATTGAGCTGAAATTTCTGTGCGAGCCCTCTGACCTGTCGGCAGTGCTGGCCGCCGCGCCGGATGGCGAGGACCAAAGCAAGGACCTCGTCTCGGTCTACTACGACACCCCCGACGGGGATCTGCGCAAGCAGCGGATTTCCCTGCGTATTCGCGAGAGCGGCGGGCAACGCGTGCAGACTCTCAAGCGCGGCGACGGCTTCGCCCGGGAGGAGCATGAGGCGGCTCTGAACGGCGTGGACCTGGATCTCGCCATGCCCGCGCTGAAGGCCGCCCTGCCGGCCGCCGCGCGACGCAAGTCGCTCGCCCCCCGGTTCACCGTCCGAGTCGTTCGCCGCCAGCGGACTCTCGAATTCGAGGGTTCGCGAATCGAGATGGCGGTGGACGAGGGCGAGGTCGAGACCGGCGATCGCGTCCGCCGGATCAGCGAGGTCGAGCTGGAGCTGAAAGCCGGCGGCTGCGACCCGATGTTCGAGCTGGCGCGCCAGCTGTCCAAGACCGCGCCGCTCTATCTGTCGTTCGACGGCAAGGCGTCCCAGGGCTACGGCCTGGCGGACGGGACCGATCGCGCGCCTCGACGGCACGACAAGGCGCCGCTGGCTCGTGGCCTCTCCACCGCCCAGGCTTTCCAGGCGATCGCCCGCAACGCCCTGGTCCAGATCGCCGCCAACGGCGTGCTGCTGCGCGAGGCCGACAGCGTCGAGGCCGTGCATCAGCTCCGGGTCGCGGTGCGCCGACTGCGCAGCGCCATCTCCACCTTCAAGGCCGTCACCGGCGGTGAACCGGCCGCCGCCATCAACACAGAGCTGAAGTGGCTGGCGCAGGCCTGCGACGAGGCGCGCGACCTCGACGTCTTCGCCCTCGACAACGACGCCTTCGCCCAGCCGGGCCTCGACCTGTCGGCGCTGGCGCCTCTGGTGGAGGCCGCCCGCCAGCGCGGCCACGCCAAAGCCTGCGCCGCCGTCGCTTCAGGCCGATTCCGAGATCTGGTGCTTGAGGCGACGGCCTGGGTTGAGACCGGCGCCTGGCTGTCGGCCCACGGCAAGCCCGCGCGCCGAGCCCGGGAGACGCCCGTCGCGGGCTTCGCCGTCAAGGCGCTGACCCATCGGCGCAAGCGACTGCTGAAGCTTGGTCGCGACATCGAGACGATCGCCGACGCCGACCGCCACGAGGCGCGCATCGCCGCCAAGAAGCTGCGCTACGCCGCCGAGGCCTTCGCCCCGCTGTTCGACACGGACGCCAAGCCCTTCATCAAGTCCTTGAAGGCGCTCCAGGCGCAGCTGGGCACGCTGAATGACGGCGCCGTGGCGGGCGAACTGGTGCCCCGGCTGTCGCTCAAGGGCCCGGCCCTGGCGGCCGCCAAGCGCCTGCTCACCGCCCGTGAAGCGCAGAAACCCAAGACCTTGAAGGCCGCGGCGAAGGCCATGGACACGCTTTCCGAGGCGCCTGTCTTCTGGTGAGGCGAGGCATATAAAGGTTTCTTTATATGTTTTGTTGCCCCTTGTGGGCCGCGCGGCTATAGAGCCGTCAAACGCCATTCCGCCGACAGGACCGCCCCATGACCGACTATGTCGTGAAAGACATCACCCTCGCCGACTTCGGTCGCAAGGAAATCGCCATCGCCGAGACTGAGATGCCGGGCCTGATGGCCGTGCGCGCCGAGTTCGGCAAGGATCAGGTGCTGAAGGGCGCCCGCATCGCCGGCTCCCTGCACATGACCATCCAGACCGCCGTGCTGATCCAGACCCTGGAAGCGCTTGGCGCCGAGGTCCGCTGGGCTTCCTGCAACATCTTCTCCACCCAGGACCATGCCGCCGCCGCCATCGCCGCCAACGGCACCCCGGTCTTCGCGATCAAGGGCGAGAACCTGATCGAGTACTGGGAGTACGCCCACAAGATTTTCGAGTGGCATGACGGCGGCTACCCGAACCTGATCCTCGACGACGGCGGCGACGCCACCCTGCTCTGCGTGCTGGGCCCCAAGGCCGAGAAGGACCCGTCGGTCCTGAACAACCCGCAGAACGAGGAAGAAGAAGCGCTCTACACCGTGATGAAGCGCTACCTGAAGGAAAAGCCCGGCTTCTATTCGGCCATCCGCGACGCCTGCACGGGCGTGTCGGAAGAGACCACCACGGGCGTCCACCGTCTCTACCAGATGGCGGAACGCGGCGAGCTGCCGTTCCCCGCCATCAACGTCAATGACAGCGTCACCAAGTCGAAGTTCGACAACCTCTACGGCTGCCGTGAGAGCCTGGTCGACGCCATCCGCCGCGGCACCGACGTGATGCTGTCGGGCAAGGTCGCCGTGGTCCTGGGCTATGGCGACGTGGGCAAGGGCTCGGCCGCTTCCCTGCGAAACGGCGGCGCTCGCGTCATCGTCACCGAGATCGACCCGATCTGCGCCCTGCAGGCCGCCATGGAGGGCTACGAGGTCCAGACCATGGACGACGTCGCCGACAAGGCCGACATCTTCGTCACCGCCACCGGCAACAAGGACGTGCTCACCGTCGACCACATGCGCCGGATGAAGAACAACGCCATCGTCTGCAACATCGGTCACTTCGACTCGGAAATTCAGATCGCCGGGCTGAAGAACTTCAAGTGGGACGAGATCAAGCCGCAGGTCCACCACGTGGAATTCCCGGACGGCAAGAAGATCATCGTCCTGTCGGAAGGTCGTCTGGTGAACCTGGGCAACGCCACGGGCCACCCCAGCTTCGTGATGAGCGCCAGCTTCACCAATCAGACCCTGGCCCAGATGGAGCTCTGGACCAACGCGTCCAAGTACGAGACCAAGGTCTACACCCTGCCCAAGCACCTCGACGAGAAGGTGGCCATGCTGCACCTCGAGAAGCTGGGCGCGAAGCTGACCACGCTTTCGGCGGAACAGGCGGCCTATATCGACGTGCCGGTGGCTGGCCCGTTCAAGCCGGACCACTACCGCTACTAGGGCGAAATCAAATATGAGGAGAGGATGCCGGTCGCGCTGATCCTCTCCTCATACGTCGCCGCCGACCGGATCGGCGGCGGAGCTCAGCAGCTGGCCTTGGCCGCCTGCGGGATCGATCCCATCCTGCTGCCCACGGTCCTGCTGGGTCGTAGCCCCGCCAAGGGTGGCCGCGGCCAACCCGTGGAAGCCGAGCTGCTGCAGGACCTGCTGGACGGCGTCGAGGCGGCCGGCGTCTTCGACACCCTCGACCTGCTCGTCACTGGACACTTCTCCTCGCCCTACCAGGTGATGCTCGCCTGCCAGACGATCCGCCGGGTCCGGGCGGCGAACCCCGCCGTGATCGTGGTCGTCGACCCGGTCCTAGGCGACGCGCCCAAGGGCCTCTATGTCCGCCCCGAGGTGGCCCGCGAAATCAGCCAGGACCTCGTGCCCATGGCCGACTGGATCACGCCTAACCTGTGGGAGCTGGCGCATCTGAGCGGCCGCGATATCGCCGACGCGGCGGGGATGGTCGCGGCCGTCCGCGACCTGGGCAAGCCGGCCCTGGTGACCTCGGCGCCCGCCCGCCCCGGCGAGATCGGCCTGGCGTGCTGCACGCCCGAAGGCTCGACCCTGTTCGCCCACCCCCGCCGGGACCAGGCGCCAAATGGAACCGGAGACCTGGTGACGGCGATCTTCGCCGCAGGCCTGGCGCAAGGCCTCTCGGGTCCAGACGCCGCCCAACGCGCCGCCGGCGCGGTGGCCATGGCGATTGGCGCCGAAGACTGCGGCATGGGCCTACCGATCGTCGCGCTCGGCGCCCGGATGACACACCCGGACGCCCCGCTGCGTGTCGAAACCCTCGCCTGACGCGGAGCGCCCATGGCCGAGATTCACGGATATGCGAAGGACGGCTTCGAAGCCGTCCGCGAGGCCTTCTCTGCCAACTTCGAGACCGGCCAGGAGCTTGGCGCCCGCTTCACCCTGGTGAAGTCAGGCGAGACGGTGGTCGACCTCTGGGCCGGACACGCCGACCGCCAACGAACCACGCCGTTCGACGAGATGACACTGACCCCGGTCTTCTCCACCACCAAGGCCCTGGCCGCCCTGCTGATCGCCCGCCTCGTGGACCAGGGAAAGCTCTGGTACGACCAGCCGGTGGCCGATGTCTGGCCGGAGTTCGCCCAGAGCGGCAAGGCGGCGATCACGGTCGAACAGGTGATGAGCCACCAGGAAGGCCTGTCAGGCTTTCCGGACGAGATCGAGCCTGCCCTGTGGTTCGATTGGGACGCGATCTGCGCCAAACTCGCGGCCATGGCGCCGCTCTGGCCTCCAGGCAGCGCCAGCGGCTATCACCCCATCACCTTCGGCTATATCGCCGGTGAGGTCTTCCGCCGGGTCGAGGGACGGACCATGGGGACGGCCTTGCGCCAGGACCTGGCCGAGCCCTTCGGCCTGGACCTCTGGATCGGCCTGCCCGACGCCGAGCATCACCGCGCCGCCGACCTGCAGCGGCCCAGCGGTCTGCCCAATTTCGGCGAGGTCAACGAGGCCACCCGCGCCGCCTTCCTGACGCGATGGTCCTCGCCGGCTGGGCGCGGACAGGGGGAATGGCGGCGGATGGAGATTCCGTCGGCCAACGGCCATGCGACCGCCGAGGGCCTGGCGCGGCTCATGGGCGCTCTGGCCAATGACGGCTGGCTGGACGGCGAAGTGATCCTGTCGCCGGCCCTGATCGCCGAGGCCAGCCGCGAGCGGATCCGCGGCCAGGACCTGGTCCTGCCCTTCGAGATGAGCTGGGCCGCGGGGTTCATGCGCAACGCCTCGGTCAAGGTCTGGGGGGCCGGTGAGCAGACCTTCGGCCACTCCGGCTGGGGCGGCTCCTGCGCCTTCGCCGATCCGGAGACCGGGCTGGCGGGGGCCTATGTGATGAACAAGCAGTCCACCGACCTGCTTGGCGACAGCCGCCCGAAGCGGTTGATCGAGGCGGCCTACGGAGCGCTCTGAGGCTCGGGCAGCGCCCGCGAGCGCCGCCACGCGCCGTAGACGAACACCAAGGCGCCGCCCCAGATGAACACGAAGGACAACGCCCGCAGCGGGGTGAAGGCCTCGCCCTGCGCCACGCCGATTGCGAAGCTGATCGTGGGCGCGATGAACTGCAGGAAGCCGATGGCCGACAGTGGCAGGCGCCGCGCCGCCCAGGCGAACAGCACCAGGGGCACGGCGGTGATCGGTCCCGAAGCCAGCAGCCAGGCCGTCGCCGCAGGGTTCCCGGAGAAGTGCCCGCCGCCCTGGTGCTCCAGCCAGAGGATGAAGGCGAGGCTGGGCAGACCCAGGATCAGGCACTCGATGAACAGGCCGGTCTGGGCGTCCGCCGCCACCTGTTTGCGCACGACCCCATAGCCGCCGAAGCTGAAGGCCAGGATCAGCGAGACGATGGGCAGATGTCCCAATGCGAAGGCCTGGATGGTGACCCCCACGACGGCCAGCACGATGGCGGCCTGACCGATCCGGTCGATGCGCTCGCGGAACAGCAGGGCCCCGCAGGCCATGTTGACCAACGGATTGATGTAGTAGCCCAGGCTGCTTTCCAGCACCCGGCCCGAGTTCACGGCCCAGATGAACACGATCCAGTTCATGGTGATCAGGGCGGCCGAAAGCGTGAGCCAGGCCAGCACCTTCGGCTGCCGAAAGACGGCCACCACCTGTCGCCACTGGTGGGCCAACAGCACGAAGATCAGCGCCGTTGGCGCGCTCCAGACGATCCGATGCGCCAGGATTTCCCACGAGCCCACGCCGAACGCCCCGATCACCTGGAAGGCCAGGGGCACGAACCCCCAGATCAGGTAGCAGGCGATCCCGGCCGTGAGCGCGGTGTTGGCGGGCGTCTTGGCCAAGGCGGGCTTTCGGGGCTTATGGGAAGCGGGGCGTGTCGGGCTCGTGTTCCAACCGCAGGGCGTTGGTGAGGATGCAGACCTGACGGTACTTACCTATGAGCATCAGGATTTCCAGCAAGGCCATTTCCGAGAAAGACTCGCGAAGTTCGGCCCAGAAATCCTCGGCCACCTCGCATTCGTGCTGCAGAACGTCGCACAGGCGTATGATCAGGGCGTCGCTAGCGGACCAGGGGTGCTTGGCGAAATCCATTGTCGTGGCGGCGACCTCGACGTCGCTGAGGCCGGCCCGTTCAGCAAAGTAGGCGACATGCACGCCCCACTCGTACTCCGAACGGTTCAGGGCGCAGACCCGCAGGATGACCAGCTCTCGTTCGCGCAGGGTCAGGTGGCCGCGATCCAGCAGGCCACCGTCCATGAAGCGGGCGAACAAGCGCTCGTCGCGTGCAAGCATTCGGAAGAGCAGCAGGTGTTCACCCTTCAAGGGTGTCAGCTTGGCCAGTCGACGCTGGACGGCGTCGGGAAAGGGTTCGATGGCGGGGGCGATACGGGCCATGGCTGTTCTCTAGGTGTGTGCTACAAAGGTTGTAGCGTATCGGAGAATTTGACGCTATGAAAAATGTAGCACCCGCCCCGGGTCGGAAAGTGCGCGGCTCGACCACTGGGCGGCCGATCATGGCCGTGCTGGACCTGCTTGGTCGCCGTGGGGCGCTGCGGATTCTGTGGGAGTTGCGCGGCGATGCGCTGACCTTCCGCGCCCTGTCGTCCGCCGCTGAACTGCCGCCAGGCACCCTGAACTCGCGGCTGAAGGAGCTGCGGGAGGCCGGCGTCATCGCCGCTGACGGTGGCTACGCCCTGACCCCGCGTGGCCGAGATCTGCTGGGCGCGATTGAACCGTTGACCGACTGGGCGAAGGGGTGGGCTCAGACTTCGGACGCGGGTTGATCCCACTCTGACAGGACATCGGCGTCGGCCTCATGGGTGGCTTGGCGCAGCATCGAGAACGCATCGCGGTCCAACAGCCGCGACAGCGCCCAGACCGCGGCCCCGCGCACCAGCGGCGAGGGGTCGGCCAGCAGCCGTTCGGCGCTCGCCGCCAGTCGCGGCTCGCCCGAATTGCCGATCGCGTAGAGCACGTTGCGGATGAAGCGATCGCGGCCGATCCGCTTGACCGGGCTGCGGGCGAAGAGGGCGCGAAAGGCGCCGTCGTCGAGCGCGGCGAGATCCTCAAGGCTCGGCGCGCGCAGGGCCTCGCGGGCGTGCAGGCGCTGCTCGTGCGCCACGGTGGCGAACTTGTTCCAGGGGCAGACCGCCAGGCAGTCGTCGCAACCATAGATCCGGTTGCCCAGCGCCCGGCGAAACTCGCGCGGGATCGGTCCCTTCAGCTCGATGGTCAGGTACGAGATGCAGCGCCGCGCATCCAGCTGGAATGGCGCGGGAAAGGCGTTCGTCGGGCAGATGTCCAGGCACGCGGCGCACTGGCCGCAGGATCCGCCGCTGGTGCCATCGGGCGCCAGCTCCAGTTCGGTGAGGATCGATCCCAGGAACAGCCAGGAGCCGAACTCGCGGCTGACCAGGTTGGTATGCTTGCCCTGCCAGCCCAGGCCCGCCTGCTCGGCCAGCGGTTTCTCCATCAGCGGTGCGGTGTCGACGAACACCTTCAGCTCGCCGCCGAACCGTCCGACCAGCCAGCTCGCGAGCTGCTTTAGCCGCCCTTTGATAAGCTCGTGATAGTCGTCGCCCTGGGCGTAGACGCTGATCGTGCCGCGATCGCGGTGCTCCAGCTTGTCCAGCGGGTCGGCGTCGGGCCCGTAGTTGGTCCCAAGCATGATGGCCGTGCGGGCGCCGGCCCACATGGCGCGCGGATGGCTGCGGCGCTCGGCGGTGGTCTCCAACCACGTCATCTCGCCGTGGCGGCCAAGATCCAGGAACTCCGCCAGCCTCTCGCCGGCCGGCCAGGCCTGCGTCACGTCGGCGAACCGGCAGGCGTCGAAGCCCAGCTCGGCGGCCTTGGCGGCGATCAGGTCTTTGCGTGGATCAGAAGTCGAGATCGTCATAATGCGGCGCCGGCGCGAGGCCGGGCCAACGATCGGTCAGCAGGGGCCGGAACGCCGGCCTCGACTTCAGCTTCATGTACCAGGTCTTGGTCGCGGGGAAGTCGCGCCAAGGCACGTCGCCGAAATAGTCGATCACCGACAGATGCGCGGCGGCGGCGAAATCGGCCAGGCTGAGCCGCTTGCCGGCCAACCAGTCGCGGCCGCTTAGCAGCCCCTCGACGTAAACCAGGTGCGCGCGCAGCGCCTCGCGACCCTGCCGCAGCGCCGCCAGGTCGGGCGAGCCCAGGCCCAGCAGGCGCTTCTCCATCTTCTCGTGCAGCAGGAATCCGCCGACCTCGTAGTCGAACTTGCGGTCGAACCACTGCAGCAGGCGCCGGGCCTCGGCCCGTTCCGCCGGTTCGCGCCCCAGCAGTGGCGGCTCGGGATGGGCCTCTTCCAGATGGTCGAGAATGGCGCGGCTCTCGCACAGCACCAGGCGATCGCGGCCCGTGCCGATGGTCAGCACCGGTGTCATGCCCGAGGCGTTCATGGCGATCAGGCTAGCGGGGCGTTCCCAGTACTTGGCTTGCTCCTCGGCGAAGGCCAGCCGCTTCTCGCCCAGCGCCAGACGCACCTGGCGCGAGGCCGGGTCCAGCGGGAAATGGTGAAGGGTGCGTTCTGCGCTCATCAGGTGGTGAACTATCGAGGGTCCACGTTAAGGGCGCGTTTACCGAGACTGATTTCCGCGAACGCGCCGCCATGGGGCTCCGCCGCGCCCCGCGGGTCGGGATGCATGAGGATGTCGGCCCGGGGATAGGCCTCCAGAACGCGCTTCTCGGCGGCCACCAGCACCGAATGGGCGTCCTCCAACGACAGCTTCGGGTCGAGGTCCACGTGCATCTGCATGTGGATGTAGGGGCCCGAGGCGCGGGTGCGCAGCTGGTGGACGTCGGTCAGGCGCGGATCGGCGGTCACCAGGGCGATGATCGCCTCACGATCCGCCAGGGGCAGTTCGTGGTCCATGAGCTGGCCTGCGGCGTCGCGGAAGACGCTGACGGCCCCCCAAAGCAGCAGGGCGCTGATCACCAAGGCGGCCAGCGCGTCGACATGGCCAAGTCCCAGCCAGGCCGCGCCGGCGATGCCCAGCAGGGCGACGGTGTTGGAGGCGAGGTCCGTGGCGTAGTGAGCCCGGTCGCCGGCCACCGCGATGGAGGCGGTGCGCCGCAGGACCCAGCTCTGGGCCGCGATCAGCCCGCCGGTCAGCACAAGGGAAACGATCATCACGGCGACCGCCAGGCCTTCCTGAGCCAGGGGCTGAGGTTCGATCAAGCTGCGAACAGCTTCCTGGCCGATCAGGGCCGCCGAGGCGAAGACCAGGCCCGCCTGCACCAGGCTGGCGAAGGCCTCGGCCTTGCCGTGACCGAACCGGTGCTCTTCGTCCGGCGGCGCGGCGGCGTACCGCACGGCGAAGTAGGTCACCAGAGACGCCACCAGGTCGAGGCCGGAGTCGGCCATCGAGGCCAGCAGGGCGACCGAGCCGCTGACGAGCCAGGCGGCGGCCTTCAGGCTCACCAGCACCAGGGCCACGGTCACCGACAGCAGGGTCACCCGCCGGGTCAGCTTGGCGGTCTCGGCGGTGGTCAGGCTTGAGGCGCGCGTCATCGCGACCTGTCTACCGCCCCGGCGCCGGCAACCCCAGCGAGAACGACTCTCGGCTTTGGCTCTATGCGGCCTTGAGCGGGGTGGGGCCCACATAGCGCGACTGCGGACGGATCAGCCGTCCGCCGGCCACCTGTTCGCGAGCATGGGCGATCCAGCCGGCGACCCGGCCCATGGCGAAGACGCAGGTGAAGGCCGACGGCGGGAACGCGAGCGCCTCCAACAGCAGGGCCGTATAGAACTCCACATTGGTGTCCAAGGCCCGGTCAGGCTTGTGCTCCTTGAGGATGGCCAGGGCCGCGGTCTCCACGGCCTCGGCGAACTCCACCCGCGCCGGTTGGCTGCTCGATCCTTCGCGCATCCGGCGAACAGCGGCCTTCAGGGCGTCGGCGCGCGGGTCACGGACGCGATAGACCCGATGACCGAAGCCCATCAGCCGGTCGCCCCGAGCCAAGGCCTCCTCGATCCAGGCCCGCGCGTTCTCGGGCCGGCCGATCTCGTTTAGCATGTCGATGATCGGGCCGGGCGCGCCGCCGTGCAGAGGCCCCTTCAGCGCGCTGATCCCGCCGACCACCGCCGAGGTCAGGCCCGCCCGGGTCGAGGCGATCACGCGGGCGGCGAAGGTCGAGGCGTTCAGGCCGTGGTCGCTCACCGTCACCAGATAGGTGTCGAGCGCGTCGGCCTCGGCCGTGCTCGGGGCCGACGCGCCCGTCATGCGCGGGAAGTCGGCGGCGTGGCACAGCGGGGCATCCGGGGCGACAGGCGCCTCGCCCGCCTGAGCGCGGACCACGGCGGCGGTGAACACCGCGGGCGCGGCCACCAGGCGCAGGGCCGTGGCCAGGTCATCGCCGTCAGCCAGACGGGCGGTCAGGGCGCGCATGGCCTCGATAGGGCTGCGGTCCATCAGACCGGTGTCGAGGGCCGCGACCTCACCGAACACCTCGGCCCGCGCCGCGCCCAGCGACGGTCCCAGGTCCTCCGGCAGATCGTCGAAGAACCCGTCGAACAACAGCCGGGCGACATCTTCGAAACGGGTCCTGCCAGCCAGGTCGTCCAGCGACCGGCCCCGGATGATCAACACGCCGCGCAGGCCGTCGACGTCGGACAGGACGGTCTCGGCGGCGACGACGTCTTCAAGGCCATCGGACATGGCGTATCTCCTCTTGCTCCCGAAGATATTTGCCGCCAAGCTGACTGCGTCAATCTTGATCAATATAATCAACCTATGACCGCCCAAGCCGCCAAGACCGACTGGATCGCCGCCGACGAGGCGCGTGAACGCCTGGGCGTGCGGCCCCAGACCCTCTACGCCTATGTCAGCCGGGGGCGGGTGCAGGTCCGCGTCGACCCCCGCGATCCGCGCCGCAGCCTCTACCGGGCCGCCGATATCGCCGCCCTCACCGACCGCAAGACCCGCAGCCGCAAGGTGGCCGAGGTCGCCGCCGGCGCCATCGCCTGGGGTGAGCCGGTCCTGGCCTCGGCGATCACCACCATCTCGGGGGGGCGGATCTACTATCGGGGCCGCGACGCCGTGACCCTCTGCGAGACCGAGACCCTGGAAGGGGTGGCTCGCCTGCTGCGCGGCGGCCACGGGGTGGCGCTGAAGCGCACCGATCGACCCAGACCGCCTGAGGGGCCGGACATGCGGTCGCGGGCCTTCGCCGCGCTGGCCGCCCGCGCCGGGGCCGATCCGCCGGCGCGCGGCCGCAATCCCATGGCCCTGGCGGTGGAGGCGGCCACATTGCTGGACGTCCTGACCGACGCGGTGGCGGGCGAGGTGGGCGGCGGCGCCATCGCCAACCGCCTGGCCCTGGCCTGGGGCTTGGGTCCGGGCGGCGCGGGTGCCGATCTGATCCGCCGCGCCCTGGTGCTACTGGCCGACCACGAGCTGAACGCCTCGACATTCGCCGCCCGGGTCGCGGCCTCGACGGGCGCGTCCCTGGCCGCCAGTGCGCTTGCGGGCCTGGCCGCGCTGTCAGGACCACGCCACGGCGGCGCGGCGGCCGCCTGTCAGAGCTTCGCCGCCCAGGCCGCGGCGACCGGCCCGAGGGCCGCGATCGCCGCCCTGCTGACCGAGGACCGCCTGATCCCCGGTTTCGGCCATAACCTGTATCCCGACAGGGATCCCCGCGCCGAGGCCTTGCTGGCGCGGTTCACGCCCACGCCTGACCTTCAGGCCCTCCAGAACGCGGTCACCGCCGTCACCGGCCTCTCACCCAATGTCGATTTCGCCCTGGTTTCCATGGCCGAGACCCTGAAACTGCCCAAGGACGCCCCCTTCGCCCTCTTCGCCGTCGCCCGCTGCGCCGGCTGGATCGCCCACGCCATCGAGCAAGGCCAGACCGACCAACTCATCCGGCCAAGGGCGCGCTATGTGGGGGTGGACGTGGAGGGTGGCTGATCAGGCCCGGTGATGCACCGCCTCTTCCTCGGCCAGCGGCTGGTCGAGGCGGTGGACCATTTCCTTCGGGACCACCTGCCAGAACTTGCCGAGGTAGCGGTCCCAATCGCGAAGGATCCCGGCGGCGAAGGCGGAGCCCGTCTCACGGGCGTGTTCCACCACCAGGGCCTTGAGATCGTGCTCCCAGGCATGGGTCCCGATCCGCTGGATCACCACGCTGTCGGTGTTGAGCATGGTCTCGAAGCGGTCGTGCAGATCGAGCACATAGGCCATGCCGCCCGTCATCCCGGCCGCGAAGTTGAACCCCACAGGTCCCAGGATCACCGCCCGGCCGCCGGTCATGTACTCCAGCCCGTTGGCGCCGCAGCCCTCGACCACAGTGACCGCGCCGGAATTGCGCACCCCGAACCGCTCGCCGGCGAGACCGGCGGCGAACAACCGGCCCGCCGTGGCGCCATAGAGCACGGTGTTGCCCAGGATGGCGTTGGCCTCCGGCGCCGCCAGGTGCGGTGAGGGCTTGATGACGATGGTCGCGCCTGACAGGCCCTTGCCCACATAGTCGTTCGCCTCGCCGGTCAGCTCGATGCGCAGGCCCTGGACGGCGAAAGCTCCCAGGCTCTGGCCCGCCGAGCCCTTGAGCTGGACGGTCAGGTGACCGGGCGCCAGCCCGTCCATGCCGAACTTCCGCACGATGTGGGACGATGTCCGCGAGCCGATGGCGCGCGCGGTGTTCCGCACCGTGTAGGTGAGCTGCATCTTCTCGCCCCGCTCCAGCAGCGGGGCGGCGTCGCGGACGATCTGGGCGTCCAGGGTGTCGGGCACCTCTGTGCGGCCCTCGACCACGCAGTAGGGCCTGTTCTGGCCAGGGTCGGCCCGGACCAGCAGGGGGTTCAAATCCAGGTCGTCCAGGTGCTCGCCGCCCCGGGAGACCTGCTGCAGCAGGTCGGTGCGGCCGACGATCTCAATGAGAGACCGGAAGCCCAGGGACGCCAGGATCTCGCGCACCTCCTCGGCGATGAAGGTGAAGAGATTGATCACCTTTTCCGGGCTGCCGGAGAACTTGGCGCGCAGGGCCTCGTCCTGAGTGCAGACCCCCACCGGGCAGGTGTTGGAATGACACTGGCGCACCATGATGCAGCCCATGGCGATCAGACTGGCCGTGCCGATGCCGTACTCCTCGGCGCCCAGCATGGCGGCGATCACCACGTCGCGGCCGGTGCGCATGCCGCCATCGGCCCGCAGGCGAACGGAGTGGCGCAGGTTGTTCAGCGTCAGGACCTGGTTGGCCTCGGAAAGTCCCATCTCCCAGGGACCGCCGGCATACTTGATCGAGGTCTGTGGCGAGGCGCCGGTGCCGCCGACATTGCCGGAGATCAGGATCACGTCGGCCTTGGCCTTGGCCACGCCGGCGGCGATGGCGCCGATGCCGGTCATGGCCACCAGCTTCACGCAGACCCGGGCGTCGGGGTTGATCTGCTTCAGGTCATAGATGAGCTGAGCCAGGTCCTCGATGGAATAGATGTCGTGGTGCGGCGGCGGGCTGATCAGCATCACGCCGGGCGTCGCATGGCGCAGACGGGCGATCAGCTCCGTCACCTTGAAGCCGGGAAGCTGGCCGCCTTCGCCGGGCTTGGCCCCTTGGCTGACCTTGATCTCGATCTCGCGGCACTGGTTCAGGTACTCGGCGGTGACGCCGAAACGGCCAGAGGCGATCTGCTTCACCGCCGAGTTGGGGTTGTCGCCGTTGGGCAGGGGCTTGTAGCGCGACGAGTCCTCGCCGCCCTCGCCGGAAACGCTCTTGGCCCCGATCCGGTTCATCGCGATGTTGAGCACCCCATGGGCCTCGGGGCTCAGCGCGCCCATGCTCATGCCGGGCGTCAGGAAGCGCTTGCGGATCTCATTGACGCTCTCGACCTCGTCGAGGCTGATCGGCCGCTCGCTGGAGCGCAGATCCAGCAGGTCGCGGAGCTGGATTTGCGGCATGCGCCGCATGCCGTCGCTGAAGCGCTTGTAGGTCCCATAGTCGCCGCTGTCGCAGGCCGCCTGAAGGGTGTGGATCATGCGGGCCTCGAAGGCGTGGCTCTCGCCCGCGCGACGCGCCTTGTAGAACCCGCCCACCGGGAGGCTGACCGCGGCCGGCTCCCAGGCGCGACGATGCAGGTCGACCGTCTTGGCCTCGATGCCAGCCAGGCCGATGCCGGAGATGCGCGAGGGCATGCCCGGGAAGAACTCGGCCACCAGGGCGCGGCTGAGTCCCACCGCCTCGAAGTTCAGGCCGCCGCGATAGGAGGAGATCACCGCGATGCCCATCTTGGCGATGATCTTCAGCAGGCCGCCCTCGATGGCATGCTTGAAGTTGAGGCACACCTGGCGAAGCGACAGGTCGCCGGTCAGGCCGCGCTCCATGCGGTCCTGGAAGCTTTCCTGGGCCAGGTAGGCGTTCACCGCCGTGGCGCCGCAGCCGACCAGCACCGCGAAATAGTGAGTGTCCAGGCATTCGGCCGAGCGGACGATGATCGAGACGTAGGAGCGCAGGCCCTTGGCCACGAGCGATGAATGCACACCGCCGGTCGCCAGGATCATCGGAAGGGCCACGCGGTCCGGTCCGCTGGCCTCATCGGTCAGCACGATGGTGGCGCAGCCGCGCAGGGCGGCGTCCTCGGCCTCGGCGCGGATGCGATCAAGGTTCGCGCGCAGGGCGTCGCCGGTCCGGCATTCGCCGGCCGGGATCGGCATGGTGGCGTCGACGACGGCGACGTTCTTCTCGCCGATGAAGCCCAGGATGCGCTGGTACATGCCGGTGGTGAGCACCGGGCTCTCCAGCACGAACACATCGGTCTGAGCCTCGTCCTGCGCCAGGATGTTGCCGAGGTTCTTGAACCGGGTCTTGAGGCTCATCACCGAGGTCTCCCGCAGGGAGTCGATCGGCGGGTTGGTCACCTGGCTGAAGTTCTGGCGGAAGAAATGACTGAGCGGCCGGTACTGGTCGCTCAGCACTGCGAGCGGCGCGTCGTCGCCCATGGAGCCCACGGCCTCCTTGGCGTCCTCCACCATGGGAGCCAGGATCAGCTCCAGGTCTTCCAGGCTCATGCCGGCGGCGGCCTGGCGGCGGACCAGCTCCTCGCGGCCATAGGCGCGGGGCTCAGGCCCGGCGCCGATCTGCGCCTCCAGGTCGACCATGTTGCCCAGCCACTGGTCGTAGGGGTGGCGTTGCGCGAGATGGTCGATGATCTCGTCCTCGCCATAGAGCCGCCCCTCCGCAAGGTCGACGGCGATCATCCGGCCCGGCGCGATATGGGTCTTCTTGACGATCCGGGCCTCGTCGACCCGGCACATGCCCGCCTCCGACCCCATGATCAGCAGGCCATCGTCGGTATAGGCCACCCGCAGGGGCCGCAGCCCGTTGCGGTCCTTGCCGGCCACCACCCAGCGGCCGTCGCTCGCGCAGATGGCCGCCGGTCCGTCCCAGGGTTCCATCACGGCGTTGCAATAGGCGTAGAGCGCCTTGTGCGCCGGGCTGATCTGCTCGTCGGATCGCGCGTTCCAGGCCTCCGGGATCAGCAAGGCCTTGACCATGGGTGCGTCACGCCCCGCCCGGACCAGCACCTCGAAGGTGTTGTCCAGCGCCGCTGAGTCCGACCCGCCCGGCTGGATCACCGGCTTCACGTCGTCGCCCAGCTCTCCGAAGGCGTCGGCCGCCATCCGGATCTCGTGGGACTTCATCCAGTTGATGTTTCCCTTCACGGTGTTGATCTCGCCGTTGTGCGCCAGCATCCGGAACGGCTGGGCCAGCCGCCACTCGGGGAAGGTGTTGGTGGAGTAGCGCTGGTGGAAGATCGCCACGGCGGCGGAGAACCGCTCGTCCTTCAGGTCGGGATAGAACTCGTCGATATGCTCAGCGAGGAACATGCCCTTGTAGATGAGCTGCCGGGCGGAGAAGGAGCACAGGTAGAAGTCGCGGATCGCAGCGGCGCCGACACGCTTCTCGATCCGCTTGCGGCAGAGGAAGAGGGCCCGCTCCAGCGGTTCGCCCTCGAGGCCGGCGGGCGGGGCGAGCATGATCTGCTCGATCTCGGGCCGCGTGGCGTTGGCCTTCTCACCGATCACCGAGGTGTCCACAGGCACTTGGCGCCAGCCATAGATGTAGAAGCCGAACCGCAGGGCCTCGGCCTCGACGATGGTCCGCGCGGCCTCCTGGGCCCCGAGGTCGTTGCGCGGCAGGAAGACC
>NZ_JANOCX010000439.1:0-16025 GCF_031412415.1 Phenylobacterium sp. | reverse complement strand
GTCCTGCAGGTGCCGGCCGACGGCGGGCAGGTGATGCACCGGCGCGATGCCGAGTGTGCGCAGGTGCTCGGTGTCGCCGACGCCAGAGAGCTGGAGCAGCTGCGGCGAGTTGAACGCGCCGCCGCACAAGATCACTTCGCCCGCCTCGATCCGTTCGAGATGGCGGCCGCCGCGTGTGGAGTACTCGACGCCGGTGGCCCGGGTGCCGTCGAACAGGATCCGGTGGGCGAGCGCCCGGGTGACCACGGTGAGGTTCGGCCGGCTCATCGCCGGGTGCAGGTAGGCGCGCGCGGCGCTCCAGCGTTGCCCGTCGTGGATCGTCATTTGATACGGGCCCCAACCTTCCTGCTGGAAGCCATTGAAATCGCTGGTGACCGCGTGGCCCGCCTGACGCCCGGCCTCGACCGTCGCCTTGTAGATCGGGTTGGGCGAAGAGGCCTTGGAAACCTTGAGGGGGCCTTCGCCGCCATGCCAGGCGTCACCGCCGCCTTCCAGGCTTTCCGAGCGTTTGAAGTAGGGAAGGACATCCCGGTATGACCAGCCCGGCAGGCCCATCTGGCGCCAGTTGTCATAGTCGCGGGCATGGCCGCGAATGTAGATCATGCCGTTGATCGACGACGATCCGCCCCAGCCCTTGCCGCGGGGCCACCACAGCTTGCGGTTCTCAAGCTGCGGCTCTTCCTCGGTCCAGAATCCCCAGTTGTAGGGACCGGCCTTGCCGATCAGTCCGCCGACTCCGGCCGGCATCTTGACCATGATGGAATTGTCCTTGCCGCCGGCCTCCAGCAACAGGACCCGCACGCTCGCGTCCTCGGTCAGGCGGTTGGCCAGAACGCACCCGGCGGAGCCCGCGCCGATGATCACGTAGTCGTAGCGGTCCATGGGCGGTCCATCCCTAAACACTGTTAAGTTTGGCGCACATTTACCCGTACGCGCCGCCGAAACAAGGCCTGGGAGGACCGCCTTCTGGCTGTCGTGGCGTCAAGCTGGGCGGCGGAATTCCATGATCCAGTTGGTCTCCCAGGTCTTGCCGCCGTCATACGAGAACGCCTGGCTCCAGCGAGGGCTGTCGGTGTCGGTGCGGCTCCAGTCGAACAGCACCTTGATCGGCTTGTCCCCGTCCATGTCGTCGCCGGCGAAGACGCCCTTGCCGTCGTTGAACCGGCCATAGACCGGCGGCTGCAACAGGCCATCCTTGGAGTTGATCCAGTAGATCGCCCACTGGTCCTTGGCCGGGTCGTAGAGGCGCAGGCTCATGCCCTTGAACCCCTTGGTCGGGAAGGTCGCCTCGTCGATGGAGACCATGCCGCCCATCAGGATCTGAGCGGTCTCATGGGACGCGAAGACCTCCCAGTCGTCCGACCCGACCCCGCGCTGCCGAAGCTGGCGGTTCGTCACCTCCCAGACGCCGTGATTGAAGTCGAAGTCGTGCGCTGCCTTGCCGGTCATGGGGGATGTCTTTCCTGCGGGGGTTTGAGCCATGGCGGCGCCGGCGGCGCCGAGGGCGAGGCCGGCCGCCAGAAGCAGCCGCCGATCGAGATCTGAGGGGGTCATCGGGGTCTCCGTTCGTCCGCCCCCGGTCTAGTCGACATATGCTGACACACGACGTCAGGTATATCTGGTAGGCTCGAATTCATGCGTGCCAGCCGCCTCCTCTCCATCCTGCTGATCCTGCAACTGCGGGGTCGCCAGACGGCGCAGACGCTGGCCGATGAATTCGAGGTCTCGGTCAGGACGATCTATCGCGACATCGACCACCTCAGCGCCGCGGGCGTGCCGGTCTATGCCGACCGGGGCCGCAACGGGGGGTTCGACCTGTTGGACGGCTACAAGACCAAGCTGACCGGCTTCACCTCCAGCGAGGCCGAGAGCCTGTTCCTGGCGGGCCTTCCCGGCGCGGCCCAGGACCTGGGGTTCAGCGAGGCGTTGATCGGGGCCAAGCTGAAATTGCTGGCCGCCCTGCCCCCGGAGTCGCGCGAGAGCGCCGAGCGGGTCGGCACGCGGTTTCACCTCGACCCCGTCGGCTGGTACCGCAGTTCCGAGGCCGCCGACCTGCTGCCGGCCGTGGCCGACGCCGTCTGGACGGCGCGGAAGATCGCCGTGCGTTACGAACGCTGGGACGGCGAGGTGGAGCGGGTGCTGGAGCCTCTGGGCCTCGTGATGAAGGCCGGCGTCTGGTACCTGGTGGCCTCGGTCGCCGGGACGCCGCGCACCTACCGGCTCTCCAACATCAAGTCCCTGACCCCGGGCGAGCCGTTCGATCGCATCAAGGCCTTCGATCTCGCCGCCTACTGGACCCAGCAGCGCGACCGCTTCGAAGAGGGGCTGGTCCAGGGCGAGGCCACCCTGCGGGTCACGCCGAAGGGCCTGGAGCGCCTTGCCGTGCTCAGCGCCGCGGTCGGCGACGCCGCCAAGGCCTCGGCCGGCGCCCCCGACGCGGAAGGCCGGATGCAGGTCGTCATCCCCATCGAGACAGTAGAGAACGCCATGACGCAGTTGTTCCGCCTCGGTCCTGAGATCGAGGTGCTGTCACCGCCGGAGCTTCGGACCGCCATGGCGGTCCGGGCGCGAGCCCTGGCGGCGCTTTACGCTTAAGGCGGCTAGCGCCCCTTCCAGACCGGCGCGCGCTTCTGGGCGAAGGCCATCGGGCCCTCGACGAAGTCCTCGGACGTGAACAGGGCCGCGGCGGCCGGGTAGCGCATCTGGCCCTTGATGGCGGCTTCCAGGCTGGGTTCGTCCAGGCCCTTGAACACCGCCTCTTTGGAGGCGCGGATCGACATGGGCGACAGCTCGCAGATCTGGGCGGCCCATTTCCGCGCCACCGCCATCAGCTCGTCGGGCTTGGCCACCTCGTTGACGAAGCCCAGGGTTTGGCCCTCCGCCGCCGAGACCCGCCGTCCCGTCAGGATCATTCCCAGGGCCTGCTTCTGGCCGATGGCGCGCGGCAGGCGGTGCAGGCCGCCGGCCAGAGCGGCCAGGCCCACCCGCGGTTCCGGCAGGGCGAAGGTGGCGGCTTCGGAGGCGATGATCAGGTCGCAGGCCAGCGCGATCTCGAACCCGCCGCCCATGGCCACGCCGTTGACCGCGGCGATCAGCGGCTTGGTCAGGTCGAACCGCGAGGTCAGGCCCGCGAAGCCCGACGGCGGGCTTTTCATGTCGCCGCCCATGGCCTGGTGTTTCAGGTCGTTGCCGGCCGAGAAGGCCCGCTCTCCGGCGCCGGTGACGATGCCCACCCACTGCTCCGGGTCGGCGGCGAAGGCGTCGAAGGCCTCATGCAGCTCGAAGTGCGCCGCCGAGTGCAGGGCGTTCATCACCTCGGGCCGGTTCAGGGTGATGATGGTGACCGGACCCTCGCGGTCCACCTTGATGAACTCATAGGCCATGGCGCGTCCTCCTGATGTCGTTGCCGCGACGCTCGCCGGGCGCCCCTACGTCCGTCAAGCGCGCCGACCCTGTTCCGAGCCGGTGACGATATCGGTCCCCGGCCCGCCGTCGCGGATCGTCTTATCGCGATAGATCACCGCTCCGATCAGGTTGGGACTGCGACGAACGGCGGTGCAAAATTCCTCCCAGGCCTCGGAGGGGACCCACAGGCACGGCGCCCGGGGGTCCTCGTCTATGGCGACGTCCACCAGGGTTCGAATGTCCATGGTCGATCCAGCGGTCAGGCCACCGGCGTCAGGCCGGCGCGATAGCGTTTCCAGTTGGCCACATAGTGCATCGCGCCGCCGCCGATCACGCGGGCCTGCTCGTCGCTGATCTCGCGCACCACCTTGCCGGGGGCGCCCATGACCAGGGAATTGTCGGGGATCTCCTTGCCTTCGGTGATCAGGCAGTTGGCGCCGATCAGGCAGTTCTTCCCGATTCGCGCGCCGTTCAGGACGATCGACCCGATCCCGACCAGCGAATTGTCGCCGATCGTGCAGCCGTGCAGCATGACCATATGCCCGACCGTCACATTGGCGCCGATGGTCAGCGGGGAGCCGCTATCGGTGTGCAGGACGCTGCCGTCCTGAACGTTGGAATTCTCCCCGATGATGATCGGGTCGTTGTCGCCGCGAATTGTCGCACCGAACCAAACCGATGCATTCTTCTTGAGAATCACGTGACCAAGGACGGCTGCGTTGGGTGCAATCCAGTATTCATCATCGCTAGGCAGTTCCGGGGCTACACCGCCCAAGTTGTAGACACTCATCCGTAGACCCCGTTTCTTAAACAGAATGGTGTGTTTAACCATTCGTAAACCTAGCTAGCATCATCTTAGTCGTGCGATTCGAGAGGGTGAAACACCTTCCCGCATCCCACCGCGAGTCGGCCTTGCGTTTGGACGGAGTACAGGGTGTCGCGTCTGCTTCGGCGGGTTCTCCCGCCCGGATCACAAACCGGAAGCGAGCCGCCAGGCCGCAGCGCGCGACGCCGCCGTTCCAATTCTGATCTGCCGATGACCAAGGGCGAGCCATTCCGGCTTCGCCCTTTTTTCTTGCCCCGATGGAGGCCTTGATGACCAAGCGAGCTCTCAAGCGACAACTGCGCGAAGGCGCGTTCGACGCCGGCCAGTTCGAGGATGACGGCAAGATTCGCCGTCTGCCAGTAGCCGATCGGGCCTGGTCGCCGCTGGCCCATCACAACGACGACCGCGATCAGGGTCGCGACCAGGGCTATGTGAAGACCATCAAGGCCAAGTCCCCTGGCCAGCAGGAGCTGATCGACGCGATCGACGCCAAGAACCTGGTCATGGCGCTCGGCCCCGCCGGGACCGGCAAGACCTATCTTGCCATCGCCAAGGCGGTCGAGGCCCTGGAAGCCGGCAAGGTCGGGCGCATCGTGCTCTCCCGGCCCGCGGTGGAAGCCGGCGAATCCATCGGCTACCTGCCCGGCGACGCCGAGGACAAGCTCGCGCCCTATCTGCGGCCGCTCTACGACGCCCTGTCGGATCGGCTGTCCATGAAGCGGGTTCGCGCCCTGATGGCTGAGGGCGCCATCGAGATCGCTCCAGTCGGCTTCATGCGCGGCCGCACGCTCAACAACGCCTTCGTGGTGATCGACGAGGCGCAGAACTGCACCTATGGCCAGCTCAAGATGCTGCTGACCCGGCTGGGCTGGCACTCGACCATGGTGGTGACCGGCGACCCCAACCAGTCCGACCTGCTGCCCGAGCTTTCGGGCCTGGGACCGGTGGCCGACAAGTTCGACGCCCTGACCAACATCGCCGTCGTGCGCCTGAAAGACGTCGACATCGTCCGCCACCCGCTGGTGGCCGAAATGCTGGGCGTGCTCTGAGGCTCTAGATTCTCATCGAAATCTTCGCCGGTCCCGGAAACCGCCCCGGGGCCGGCTTTTTCGTGGGCGAGCCCCTAGGGCAGGTCTTCCGCCAGGATCGCCATCTCGAACATGAACGAGCCGTCGCCGTCCTCGTCCTCGAACACCACGCCGATGAACTCCTCGCCCACATAGACTTCGGCGGAGTCCTTCTGCTTCGGACGGGGCGTCAGGGTGATGCGGGCGTTGGCGAAGGTGCCGCGCAGGTGGCCTTCGATCTTGCGGATAGTCTTTTCGTCCAGCACGCCGTGCTCCTGCGTCAAATTCGGCCGGAACCTAGCGCGCTTTGGTCTCGCGGTGAAAGCGCCTGGGCGGGAAAAAGCTGGGGATGCGGCGGCCGGCGCGTCTAGTCTGCCGGCAAATCAGGGCGGGAGGCAGAGGTGGCGGGCGTCGAACTGGGTTTGATCGAAGGCTATTACGGCAAGCCCTGGTCCTGGGCTGACCGGGAAGACGTGATCGCGCGGCTGTCGGCCCACGGCTACGGCTTCCACATCTATGCGCCCAAGGCCGACCCCTTCCTGCGCCGCCGTTGGCAGGAGCCGCACCCCCCCGAAGAGGCCGAGCGCCTGCGCGCTTTCTCGGCCTCCTGTCGCGACCTGGGCGTCCGCTTCGGGGTGGGCCTCAGCCCCTATGAAATCTATCGCGACTTCGGCGCTGACGCGCAGGCGGCCCTGGCCGCCAAGCTCGAGGACCTCGAGAGCCTGGGCCTCGACGATCTCGCCATCCTGTTCGACGACATGCGGGGCGATCTGCCGGACCTGGCGGCGAATCAGATTCGCATCGTCCACTGGATCGCCGAACGGACCACCGCCACACGGCTCATCGTCTGCCCGTCCTACTATACCGACGATCCGATCTTGGACCGGGTGTTCGGCCAGCGGCCGGAGAACTACCTGGAAGACCTGGGCGCCGGCCTAGATCCCGCCATCGAGGTGTTCTGGACGGGCGAGGAAGTCTGTTCGCGCGAATACAGCGCGGGCCACCTGGCGCGCGTGGGCGGCCAGCTCCGCCGCAAGCCGTTCCTCTGGGACAACTATCCGGTCAATGACGGGCCGCTGATGTCGCCCTTCCTGCATGTCCGCGCCTTCACCGGGCGCCCTGCGTCGATCGGCCCACACCTGTCGGCGCACGCCGTCAATCCGGCCCTGCAACCGGTCCTGTCGCAGATTCCGGCCATCACCCTGGCTGAAAGCTATCTCCGAGGGCCCGCCTATGAATACGGAGCCGCCTTACAGCGCGCGGCCGCCGAGGTGCTAGGACCAGACCTCGCCGCCGCGCTCCAGCTCAACCTGACCCAGATCCAGGGCTTCGGTCTCGATCGACTGACGGACGAGAATGTCCGGCGGATGCGGGCCCGATATCAGCGCTTCGATCATGCGGGCGCACGCGAGGTCCTGGCCTGGCTGGACGGCGCCTACCGGGTCACCCAGGCCGAGATGGACGCCTCCTGAGGCGGTTCGCCTTGACCCCCGAAAAGGCCAGCCTAAAGTCAGGCTTAGACGCCCCCAGACAGCGGAAGAGTCCCACCCAGTGACCTCCTGATCAACGCCTTCGCCCTGGCCGCCTGAGCCAGGTTCGCGACGTTCGTTGATCCGTGCCCGTCACTCTTGGGAATCCAGCCGACATGGCGTTCTTCCGCAACACCACAGTAAACCTTCTCAACCTGCACTATGGCGTCCACGCCCTGGCGCTCAGCGGCGGCGGCGCGTTCTTCGCCGTCTTCCTGCTGCGCGCCGGCGTTCCCGCGCCAGGGGTGCTGGCCTCTCTCGCCGCCATCCTGATCGGCCGGTTCTGCATCCGCCCGTTCGTGCTGCCGCTGGGCAAGCGGTTCGGCCTGAAGCCGCTGGTCATCGCCGGCACCATCCTAACGGCCTTGCAGTACCCGCTGCTGGCCCAGGTCGACGGCGTCGGCTGGGCGCTATTGGCGCTCTGCGTCGTCGCCTCGATCGGCGACACTTTCTACTGGACCTCGTACCACGCCTATTTCGCGTCGCTCGGGGACTCCGAACACCGCGGCCATCAGATCGGCGCGCGCGAGGCCATCGCCGCCGTCGTCGGCATCGCCGCCCCATTGCTCACCGGCTGGGCCCTGGTGACCGTCGGGCCGCAGATTGCGTTCGGCGTTACGGCTGTCGTGCTTATGATATCGGCCCTGCCCCTGCTCAAGACGCCGGACATCGCGGTTCTCGACCAGGCGCCCGGCGCGCTTCGCGCCGCCCTGCCCGGCGCGCTGATCTTCGCGGCCGGCGGGCTGTTCGCCTCGGGCTTTCATTTCGTCTGGCAGATCGCGCTCTTCATTTCCCTGGGAGAGAGCTTCACCGCCTTTGGCGGCGCCGTGGCGCTCGCCGCGGTCGTCGGCGCGGTCGCCGGCCTGGTTCTCGGCCGCTTCATCGATGCCGGTCACGGCGGCTGGATCGTCTGGCTGGCCTCTGGAACCGCGGCGGCGGGGGTCCTCGCGCGCGCCGCCGGATACGGCGATCCGACGCTGGCGGTGGCCGCCAACGCCCTGGGCGCGCTGGTCATGGCGATCTACACGCCGGTCGAGATGACGGCGATCTACAACCAGTCCCAGGCCTCGCCCTGCTCGCTGCGGTTTCAGGTCGCCGCCGAAGGGGGCTGGGACGCCGGCGGCGCCGTCGGCTGTCTGGCGGCGGCCGGCATGCTCAGCCTGGGCGCGCCGCCGTCCGCGGCGATCCTGATCTCCCTGGCCGGAACCGCCTGCGCGTTCGCGTTGCTACGGCGCTACTACCGCCAAGCGCCTCAGATCACGTAGTCGTAGACCGCCTCGGCCAAGGTTTGATCCATGCTGCGCGCCGGTTCTTCGCAGGTCGGGCAATTGACCAGGCGCGCGGGCACGCCGGCGGCGGTGCAACCCGCCGGAACAGGCTTCAACACCACCGAGCCCGCCGCGATCTTGGCGTAGTCGCCGATGTGGATATTGCCCAGCACCTTGGCGCCGGCGCTCAGCAGGACGCCCTTGCCGATCTTCGGATGGCGGTCGCCGCGTTCCGCGCCCGTCCCGCCCAGGGTCACGTCCTGCAGCATGGAGACGTCGTCGCCGATCACCGCGGTCTCGCCGATGACGATGCCCGTGCCGTGGTCGATGAACACACCTGATCCGATCTTGGTGGCCGGATGGATGTCGACCTGGAAGATTTCGGACATGCGGCTCTGCAGGTAGAGCGCGATGGTCTCGCGCCCCTGGTGCCACAGCCAATGCGCCACGCGTTGGGTCTGCAGGGCCTGAAAACCCTTGAAGAACAGGAACGGCTGCACATAGCCCTTGCAGGCGGGGTCGCGTTCGAACACGGCCTTCAGGTCCCGCTCGGCGGTGTCCACCAAGCCCGGATCGCTGCGATAGGCGGCGTCGGCCAGTTCGCGCAGGCTCATGGCCCGCAGCTCTTGGTCGCCGAGCTTGCGCGCCAATTGGTAGGACAGGGCCGCGCCCAGGTCCTCATGGCTCAACACCACGGCGTTCAGCAGCGACGCCAGGGCCGGTTCGGCCTTGGCGGCACGCTCGGCCTCGTTGCGCAGCGACGCCCAGACAGGCGGCGGCGCGCCGATCTCGATGACTTCCAGACGTTGGCTCAAAGGCTCCTCCCGTCCCACGGCGGTTCCCCTATTCTAGCATGCCACGCGCCAAGGCGTCCGGCAAAAGGCCTTCACGAGCCATATGGTATCCCCGGAGCAGCATCGCCACTGTCAGGGCGTCTTGAATGTGGCCGGCCATGGTCGCGTCCAGAACCTCGCGGAATGGCGCGCGAACGCGGGCGATGTCCTCCGTCCCGTCGCCCCGCGGCTCCGCCTGGGACTGGGTTAGGCCGGTGGCCAGATACCCGATCGCCAGTTCATCGGTGACCGAGTTGGAGAGCTGCATTCGCAGGATCTCGGTCCACTGTTCGGCCTCAAGGCCGGTTTCCTCCAGCAGCTCGCGCCGGGCGCCGGCCAGCGGCGGCTCGTCCAGCGGTCCGCCGCCCTCCGGGATCTCCCAGCTATAGTCGGCGAAGGGGAAGCGGTGCTGTCCCACCAGGGTCACCGTTGCGTCGTCGTGGAGCGGCAAGATCGCCAAGGCGCGGTTCTTGAAGGCGACAAGCCCATACAGCGCCGGCTTTCCGGTCGGCGCGACGGCGGTCTGCTCGGTCACGGCGATCCAGGGATTGTCATAGACGCGCCGGGGTTCGCCCGCCTTCCAGGGCGTTCCGTGCGCGACCAGCCAGTCGGGTTTTTGCGACATATTCTCAACTAGCCTTGCAGAAGCCCGTCTCCCGCTTCAATAAAGGACTCCTCTATCGGCTTTCCTAACGAGGCCCGGACGTGACCATCGCGCTACCCCCCACGCCGGTCTTCGGGACCCCCGTCGACCAGCCGCCTCACCTCGAGGTGCTCGATTTTCTCACGCGGAGAAGGTCCTCCTCGGCGGTGACCCTGGCCGAGCCCGGCCCTGGACCCGACGAAATCGCCGCCCTGATTCAGTTGGCCGCCCGCGTGCCCGATCACGGGAAGTTGTCGCCGTGGCGGTTCATTATCCTCGATTCAGAGGGCAAGGCGGCCTTCGCAGCCAAGCTTGAGGCCCTCGCCTTGGGCCGTGGCGACCCCCGCGCGGCGGCCAAGCTGGCCAAACTCAAGCTCCCGCCGGTTGGAATCGCGGTGGTCTCGCGCGCCGTGGCCCACGAGATTCCACTGTGGGAGCAGGAGCTCTCGGCAGGCGCGGTCTGCACGACCCTGCTCTACGCCGCCCAGGCCCTGGGCTATGGCGCCAACTGGATCACCGACTGGTACGCCTATGATGCGCAAGCCAAGGCCCTGCTTGGTCTTGCGGAGCATGAGCGGGTCGCCGGATTCATCTTCATGGGAACGCCGAAAGACCCGCCGATGGAGCGTGAACGGCCCGATTCCGTCGCGCTCACCACGCTGTGGCGCCCCTGATCGGCGCCGGTCCAGCCCAGATACACGACGGCCGGACGGCGATGGCGCGCCGCCCGGCCTGAAGTGTGACACGCCCGAGGAGAGATGGGCGATGTCCTCATAGCATACCGCGCCCCCGTCGGCTAGTCGACGCCGACACCGTCACAGCCAAGCTCGCCCGCTTCGCGACAGGCCAGCCTAGGTCGGTTGAGATCGAGGGTTGTATTGAATGGCGCGAATACTCTCGCCGATTCGACCGTCGGTGCAAAAGCAACCGTTCGACCTCGGACGATTAGCGTTTCCAAGGGACGAATTCTAAATCAACCCCGTCCGCGATAGGTCGCGACGCCTTGGTCGGGAATCCATAATCCCTCCGGCGCGGGCCCGCTTTGCCAGAAGACGTCGATTGGAATGCCGCCGCGCGGGAACCAATAGCCGCCGATGCGCAGCCACCGCGGCGCGGCGACCTCCACGATCCTGCGCCCGATCGCCACCGTGCAGTCCTCGTTGAAGGCCCCGTGATTGCGGAAGGCGCACAGATAGAGTTTCAGCGACTTGGATTCGATCAGCCAATCGCCCGGCGCGTAGTCGATCACCAGATGGGCGAAATCGGGCTGGGCGGTCACGGGGCACAGCGAGGTGAACTCCGGCGCCGTGAAACGGGCCAGATACAGCACATCGGCCTGCGGATTGGGCACGCGCGCCAGGACCGCGGCCTCGGGGCTGTCGAATCCGCGGACCTCGCGGCCCAACTGGGTCAGATGCGTCTCGTCCATCGTCGGCGATGTAGCCCTTGGGCTTGCGCGCGGCAACCGAGACGGCCGACAGTGAGCGCCAACCGATTACTCAAGTTGGAGCGTGCGATGGCCGGCAGGGATTTCGAGAACTTCGTTGTGGTGGTGACCGGAGCCTCGACAGGATTGGGCCGCGCGATCGCGATCGAAACCGCCGGTCGCGGCGCGGCCGCCGTGATCATCAACTATGCCAGCAGCGCCGAGGAGGCTGACGAAACCGCGCGCCTGGTGAAGGCCGAGGGCGCTCAGGCCGTGCTGGTCCAGGGGGACGTCGCCAGCGACGCCGACTGCCGCAGGATCGCGGCGGCGGCCGAGCCGTTCGGTCGGATCGACGCGCTGTTCAACAACGCCGGAGTGACCAAGTTCGCGCCCAACCATGCCGATATGGAGGCGGTCTCGGCCGAGGACTTCCTGCGGCTCTACGGCGTGAACGTGGTGGGCGCATTCCAGATGGTCAGGGCCTGCAAAATCCTGCTGGAGGCAGCGCCCCAGCCTGGCGCGGTGGTCAATACCTCGTCCATCGCGGGCGTGGCCGGGATCGGCTCCTCGGTGCCCTATGCCGCTTCCAAGGGCGCGATGAACACCATGACTCTATCGCTGGCCCGCGCGCTGGCGCCCAAGATCCGGGTCAACGCCATCTGTCCCGGCTTCATAGACACGCCATGGTTCGGGAAGGGCGTGGGCGCCGAACAGGCCGCGCGCGTCCGGGCCGGCGCGGCCGCTAATACGCCGTTGAAGGCCGCCTCCACCGCCGAAGACGTGGCCGCCGCCGCCGTGTTCCTGGCCTCAACCGCTTCGCGCCACATCACCGGCGAGACCCTGCTGGTCGACGCTGGGACTCACCTGAACTACGCCCCACTTTCCATGCGCTAACCGGTGCGCGTGGCGTGACCGTTGCTCGAAAGGCACAGCCGATCGCCCAAGAAACAGGCTCACACGCGCGTTAACGCTCAAGAATCGATCACGGCTTAGGTAGAGCCGTACATCGGGCCCCCTCGCGTTGATCTCGGTCTCGCCGACATGGCGATCTCCCCAGACGATTGGGCGAAGCTCGATCGATGATAAGGGGATAAACGAAATGAAACTCATTAAGACTACGCTTTTCGCCGCCGCCGCCTCCGTCGCCATGGGCGGCGCAGCCTTCGCGCAGGACGCCGCGCCGTTCGACTTTTCCTTCAATGTCGGCGCGGCATCGGACTATGTGTTCCGTGGCGTGAGCCAGACTGACGAGAACCCGCAGGTTTTCGGCGGCGTCGACGCGACCATCGGCGGCATCGGCTATGCGGGCGTTTGGATCTCGAACGTCGACTTCGGCGGCGACACCAATGGCGAAGTCGATATCTACGCCGGCGTCAAGCCGACGCTGGGTCCGATCAACCTCGATCTGGGCGTGGTCTATTACGGCTACCTGAACCAGGCTTCGGGCGCCGATGAAGACTATGTCGAATGGAAGGTCGCGGGCTCGACGGCCGTCGGTCCGGCCACCGTCGGCGCCGTCTTCTTCTATTCCAGCGACTTCTTCGGCGGCACCGGCGAAGCGACCTACTTCGAGCTGAACGGCTCCGCGCCGGTCGCCGAGAAGGTCAGCGTCTCGGGCGCCATCGGCAAGCAGAACGTCGAAGGTCCCTTCGACTACACCACTTGGAACCTCGGCGTTGGCTACGCCCTCACCGACAAGGTGGGTCTGGACCTGCGCTATCACGACACCGACGAGCACGGCTTCGGCGACATCTACGACAGCCGCGTCGTCGCCGGCATCAAGGTCGTGTTCTAGGGTCGTCGATCCTGAGGTCGCAGACAGGTTCGTTTCGGATCGGAAACGAACAACTCTTGGGCTTTTCAGTAATTTAGGCCTATGAGGAGCCGCCCCGCCACCGGGGCGGCTTTTCTGTTTGCATATACCCGCCCCAGGAGAAGAACGGTTCCCCTGTTGCGCGAAAAGTGCTCCCACTGTGGGAGCCAAACATCAGTCCCCGAGTTTCATTGGACGGTCGCGTGCGCGCGTCTATGTTGCGGTTAACGACGAGCGGAGCGCGACTCATGGAGCAGATGGCCAATCGGGCCCAGACCGTCGTCGCGGACACCCTTATCGCGGCTGGGGCCTTCTTCCTGGCCTATGTCCTTTCCTCCGCTCGCGTCCTGGAATTGGGCGCCGCGGGCCTTCCCGCGTTCAAGCTCCTCCAGTTGGTCGGCATCTACGGCGCGCTCGCCGCGGTGTTTTCCACGATCTTCCGCCGGGAGCTTTCGCCGTGGCGTTACGTGTCGATTCCCGACGCCCTGGTGCTGACCCGCACGGCATTCCTCACCGCCGGCGTCTTCCTGCTCACGGTCTTCGTGGTTGACCGCGCCGACAGTCTTCCACGCTCCGCGCTGGCCATGGCGGTCATTTTCCAGATGGTCGGCTGCATGGGCGCGCGCATCGTGCGCCGCGCCCTGCACGAGCATGCGCTGGATTCCTTCGCGCCTCTGAAGACCGTCAAGGACCGTGCGCCCCAGGCGCCGTCGCTGCTGCTGATCGGCCCGCCCTCTCTGGCCGACTCCTACCTGCGCGACGTCGCCCGCCGCCACGACCATGCCTGGACCCCGGTCGGCATCGTCGGTTCCGACGCCCGCGACGTGGGCCAGCAGGTGCGTGGCGTCTGCGTGATCGAGAGCCTCGACAATCTAGACGCCGCCCTGACCGATCTGCGTCGCTGGAACCGCTATCCCCGCGCCATCCTGTTCCTGGACGAGCCGGGCCGCCTGCGCGGCCTGACCGCCGACCAGTTGGGCCAGCTGAAGAATGACGGCATCCGCCTTCTGCGCCTGCCTTCCATCGTCGAACTGGCCCACCAGGATGGCATGGCCCTGCTGCCGATGCGCGAGATCAGCGTCGAGGAACTGCTGGCCCGTGACCCCATCGAGTTGGACCGCGCCGCGGTCGGCGCCCTGATCCGCGGACGCCGGGTGCTGATCACCGGCGCCGGCGGCTCGATCGGCGCGGAGCTCTGCCGCCAGGTGGCCGCCTTCCAGGCCGCCCACGTGACCATGATGGACTTCTCGGAGACCTCGCTGTTCGAGATCGACCGCGAGATGAGTGAGACCTGGCCGGCGCTGTCGCGCAGCGCAGTCCTTTGCGACGTGCGCAACGCCCGGCGCCTCGAGCAGGCGTTCCGGAAGGAAAAGCCGCACCTGGTCTTCCACGCCGCGGCGCTCAAGCACGTCTCCATGGTCGAGCGGCACCCCTGCGAAGGCGTGCTCACCAACGTTGTCGGCACCTGGAACGTGGCCGAGGCGGCCAAGTCCTGCGGCGCGGCACAGATGGTGCTGATCTCCACGGACAAGGCCGTCGACCCCTCCAACGTCATGGGCGCCACAAAGCGTCTGGCCGAGGCCGTGATTCAGGCCCAGCAGGCCGGCCAAGGCACGCGGTTCTCCGCCGTGCGGTTTGGCAATGTCCTGGGCTCGGCGGGCTCGGTGGTGCCGATCTTCAAGTCTCAGATCGATCGCGGCGGCCCGGTGACAGTGACCCACGAGGAAATCGAGCGCTTCTTCATGACCATTCCGGAGGCCGCCCAGCTCGTCCTCCATGCCACGGCCACTTGCGCCGAGGGCGACGAGAACGCCGGCGCCCGCCTGTTCCTGTTGGAAATGGGCGAGCCGGTCCGGATCATGGACCTGGCGCGCCAGATGATCGCCTTGTCCGGCCGCACGCCCGGCAAGGACATCGAGATCGAGATCACCGGCCTGCGCCCCGGCGAGAAGCTGACCGAGGCGCTTCTGGATGAAACCGAACGCTCCCTGCCCTGTGCCCCCAAGGTCATGGAGGTGGTCACCTCCTCGGCCCTGCGCATCACCAGCAGCCACCTGGTCGAGATCGAAGGCCTGGCCGAGATGGGCGATGTCGAGGATGTCCGCCGCGCGCTGTTCGACCTTGTTGGCCAGATCCGCGGCGAGAAGCCCGGCGCCGCGCCAACCCTGCGGGTTGTCGCCAACGGGTGACGCCCGCGCCAAGACCGTCTAATCGGGCTGCATGGCGCTTATCCTGGTCACCGGCACAGCCGGCTTCATCGGTTCTCATGTCGCCCACCGGCTGCTTGATCGCGGCGACACGGTGGTCGGGCTCGACAATCTCAACGCCTACTACGACCCGACCCTGAAACAGGCCCGCCTGGCGCGCCTGGAGGCCCGTGAGGGCTATCGCCACGCCACCATCGACCTGGTCGACCGGGACGCTGTCGCGGCCCTCTTCGCCGAGACCCAGCCGGAGGGCGTGATCAACCTGGCCGCCCAGGCCGGCGTCCGCTACAGCCTCGAAAAGCCGGAGGCCTATGTGGACTCCAATGTGGTCGGTTTCGGCAACATCCTCGAGGGCTGCCGCGCCGTTCAGCCGCGCCACCTGGTCTTCGCCTCGACCAGTTCCGTCTATGGCGCCAATGGAAAGCTGCCGTTCTCGGTGCACGATCCGGTGCACCATCCGATCACACTCTACGCGGCCACCAAGCTCGCCAACGAGTCGATGGCCCATTCGTACGCCCACCTGTTCGGCGTGCCCGCCACCGGCTTCCGGTTCTTCACCGTCTACGGTCCGTGGGGCCGTCCCGACATGGCGCTGTTCAAGTTCACCGAAGCGATCCTCGCGGGGCGTCCCATCGACGTCTATGGCGAGGGTCGCATGCAGCGCGACTTCACCTATGTGGACGATATCGTCTCCGGCGTGGTCGCCGCCCTCGACCGGCCCCCAGCCGCGGATCCGAACTGGGACCCGCAAGCCCCCGACCCCGCCACCAGCGGGGTGGCGCCCTGGCGGATCCTCAACCTGGGAAATAGCACCCGCGTCGAACTGATGCGCTACATCGAGGTCCTCGAGCAGAAGCTGGGCCGCAAGGCGGAGCTCAACCTCCTGCCCATGCAGCCCGGCGACGTGGCCCGCACCGAGGCCGATGTCACCGAGACCAAGGCGGCCCTGGACTACGCGCCGAAGACCCCGATCGAGACCGGCGTCTCCAACTTCGTCGACTGGTACCT
>NZ_JANOCX010000438.1:0-4896 GCF_031412415.1 Phenylobacterium sp. | reverse complement strand
AGGTCGCGCACCGCGATGGTTCGCGACGCGCCGTCGGGCGACAGCGTCTCGACGCTGGCGCCGAGCGCGGTAAGGGCCACGGCCATGTCCGAGGGGTGGGTGGCGATGCAGTGGTCGCTGGCGCCGAAGATGGCGCTGTTGCGATTAAGGCCCTCCAGGGCGCCGCAGCCCGAACCGGGCTGACGCTTGTTGCAGGGTTTGGCGGGGTCGTAGAAGTAGGCGCAGCGGGTCCGCTGCAGCAGGTTGCCGCCCAGGGTCGCCTTGTTGCGGATCTGGCCGGAGCCGCCCGAGACAATGGCCTGGACCAGGACCGGATAAAGCGCCCGCACCGTGGCGTCGGCCGCCACCTGGCTGTTGGTCGCAGCTCCGCCCAGGCGAAGTCCGCCGTCCGCGGCCTCGATGCCGGCCATGGGCAGGCGGCCGACGTCGACGAGGTGGGTCGGTCGCTCGATGTCCAGCTTCATCAGGTCCAGCAGGTTGGTGCCGCCGGCCAGGAATTTCGCCCCGGGGGTCGACGCCACGGCCTTCACAGCCGAAAGGGCGCCGGTGGCGCGTTCGTAGGTGAAGGGCCTCATGCGACCTCTCCCGCCACATCGCGGATCGCCGCCAGGATCTGGGGATAGGCCGAGCAGCGGCAGATGTTCCCGCTCATCCGCTCGCGGATCTCGGCGTCGGTCAGTGCGATGTCGCTGGTGAGGTCGTCGGTCGCCTGGCTGGGCCAGTTGTCGGCGGCTTCCTTCAGCATGCCCACCGCCGAGCAGATCTGGCCGGGGGTGCAATAGCCGCACTGGAAGGCGTCCTGGTCCAGGAAGGCCACCTGCATCGGGTGCAAGGCGTCCTCCGTCCCGATGCCTTCGATCGTGGTGATCTCGTCGCCGTCGTGCATGACCGCGAGACTGAGACAGGCGTTGATGCGCACACCATTCGCCAGGACCGTGCAGGCGCCGCACTGGCCGTGGTCGCAGCCCTTCTTCGACCCGGTGAGGCGCAGATGCTCGCGTAGAGCGTCTAGCAGCGTCGTACGCGGATCGAGGTCGAGCGCTCTCGCCTCGCCATTGACGGTGATCGTCGTCTTCATGTCGCCTCCCCAGGCGGGTCGCCGTGAACCGGCGAACCAGGAAATATGTCTAGCTCGGCTCTCCAGGAGCCAGCGCCTTGACCGAAAGGGCGTGGACCTGCCCGTTCAATTCTTCAGTCAGGACCTTGTAGACCATTCGCTGGCGCGCCACCTTGGACGCTCCTTCGAAGGCCTGGGCCTCGATTAATACGTTGAAATGACTTTCTCCCCCCGGTGTCGCGCCCGCATGGCCGGCATGTCGGCCGGAGTCGTCCTGGACTTCCAGGCGGGTTGGCGAGAACGCCGCGGTGAGTTTGTCGTGGATGGTCTCAAATATGGCGCCCATCGGCTGCAAGTTCAATTCTTGAAAGGGACTCTAGGAGCCTCATACTTGGGTCATGGCAGGCGCGTTTCAATACAAGCCTAAATTCGTCGACATCCGGGTGCGTCCACCGACCCCCGAAGAGGCCGCTCAGGCCGATGCCGACGTCTTTACGCTCAAGCCCGGGGAAAGGGCTTGCGACCACGCGGGGTGCCGCGTGGCGGCGACCGCGCGCGCGCCGAAATCCCGCGATATGCTCAATGAACACTACTGGTTCTGCCAGGGCCACGCGGCGGAGTATAACCGCCAGTGGAACTTCTTCGCCGGCATGAGCGAGGGCGAGGTGCGCAAGCGCCAGGCCCAGAGCGCGTCCGGCGACCGGCCGACCTGGGAGTTCAAGGCCAGCCGTTTCTCGCGCGAATCAGCCGCCGCCAGCCACAACTTCGGCAAGGGCCAGGGCTACCGCGACCCGTTCAATTTGTTCGGCGGCGGCGGCCCCAACGCCCGGACGGCGGCGCCGGAAGCCCGAAAAATCGGCAAGCTGGAGCGTAACGCCCTGGCCGACCTCGATCTCGAGGACAACGCCGACGCCCCCCGTATCCGCGCCCGCTACATCGAGCTGGTGAAGCGCTGCCACCCCGACTCCAACGGCGGCGACCGCTCGGCCGAGCACAAGCTGCAGCGGGTGATCAAGGCCTACCAGGTGCTTCGCAAGGCGAAGATGGCCTAGTGCCGCGCCCGCAGGTTTACGCGCGGGGAATGGTCAGAGTCGCAGATCGCCGCCAACGGAAACCCTAGCCAGGGCGCAACCGTGCCAGCCCGATGCGGCTGCGGCAAGCCAACTTAACTTGCGTTGCGGACCCCTCCCTCAAAGTCGATTTGACGCCCTCTCAACGGGGAAGAATCTCATGGCCGGCGGGCGCGA
The DNA here is from genome assembly GCF_031412415.1 of Phenylobacterium sp. Classification (GTDB taxonomy): domain Bacteria; phylum Pseudomonadota; class Alphaproteobacteria; order Caulobacterales; family Caulobacteraceae; genus Phenylobacterium. Next base: position 2,592 of record NZ_JANOCX010000438.1, on the reverse strand, counting down.
TGACGAAGGCGGCGGCCTGGACACGGGCGCGGCCAAGCCGGAGCAAGCGGCTTCGAACGTCATGAAGACGACGCCCGAGAACCAAGCGGCGACCTTCCGCAACCAAGACCAGGTCTGGCCGCACCGGGTGATCCGACGCGGCCAGACTGTGCGGGCGTTGCCGCCTCACCATCGTCCGCTCGCACACCAAGCCTACGAGGTCGGGGACGCGATGATCGGTCTCGACGACTTCATGGCGCGGCGGCGCACGGCCGGGTTCCTGATCTTGAAGAACGGCGAGATCGCGCTGGAGCGATACGGAATGGGTAGCGGCCCGGAGAGCCGCTGGGCGAGCTTCTCGATCGCGAAGTCCATGACGGCGACGCTCGTCGGCGCGGCGTTGCACGATGGCGCGATCGGCAGCCTGGACGAGGCTTGCGGACTCTATGTGCCGCAGATGCGAGGCTCAGCCTACGAGGACGTGACGCTGCGAAATCTGCTGCGGATGGCGTCGGGCGTCATCTGGGACGAGGGCGACAAGTCCGATGGCCGCGACCTGAGGCGACTAGGCCAGGCCATGGGCAGCCGACGGCCAGGCGCCATCCTGGATCTCCTGCGCACACTGCCGCGCGCAGCGCCGCAAGGCGCGGTGTTCAACTATTCGACCGGCGAGAGCGTCCTGCTTGGCGCCGTGGTCGCGGCGGCCACGGGCCGTCCTTTGGCCGACTATTTCGCTCAGACCGTCTGGGGACCGGCGGGCATGGAGGCCGATGGGCTCTGGCAATTGGAATCGGAGGATGGCCTGGAGCTGGGCGGGATGGGGGTCAGCGCCCGCCTGCGCGACGTCGGCCGCTTCGGCCTGCTGGTGCTTGAGGATGGGGAGGCGTTCGACGGCCGACGGGTCCTGCCCAGCGGCTGGCGCGATCTCGCGGGCCAGCCCGACTGCGCGGCGACCGCGTTCGGTCGGCTCATGGCCGGCAGTCCGGCAGGGTATGGCTATCACTGGTGGTCGCTGCCAGGCGCGCCGTTCGCGGACGGGCTCCACGCCGGAGCGTTCCTGGCCCTGGGCGCCTTCGGCCAGCGCATTTACCTCAACCCGACCGAGCAGGCGGTCGCGGTCATCCAGAGCGCGTGGCGGCAGCCGCACGACAGTGAGGCCGAGGCCGAGACCGTCGCGCTCCTCCGCACCTTGATTCGGGCGCTTCGACCCTAGACCGGCACATCCCCCGCCACGGTCGTGCGATGCAGGACCCGCAGGTGGCCATCGTAGCCGCCCTCGGCGAAGTGGACCGTGCAGCGGTTGTCCCACATCAGCAGCATGTCCTTGCGCCACTTGTGGCGGTAGACGAACTCGTCCTGGACGATGTGAGCGAACAGGAACCCCAGCACCGCCTGGCTCTCCTTCACCGTCATGCCCTCGATCCCCACCGTGTAGACCGGGCTGACGAACAACGCCTTGCGGCCGGTCACCGGATGGGTGCGCACCAGGGGATGGGTCAGGGTCTTGTCGGCCTCGGGCGAGACGATGATCTCCATGGTCCGCTTGGCGGTCTCCTTGGCGAACACGCCCTGGGTTCCATAGGCGCGGCTGGCGGAATGGACGGCGCGCAGGCCTTCCAGCATCGCCTGCATCACCGGCGACAGCGCCTCGTAGGCGCGCGAGCAGTCGGCGAACAGGGTGTCGCCGCCGACCGGCGGAATAACCTGGGACCGCAGCAGGGTGGCGGCGGGCGGGGCTTTCTGGAAGCTCCAGTCGGAATGCCAGCCCGCGCCGAAATTGGTGGCCTTCTCGTCGGGCTCGCGGCGCAGCTCCAGCACGTTGGGATGCCCCGGCATCGGGGCGATGAACGGGTCCTCGCCGAACGGGCCGATCGCCTGGGTGAAGGCTTCAAGCGCCTCCAGCGACAGCGGCTGGTCGGGGAAGGCCACCACCGAATGGCGGGCCCAGGCGGCCTTGATCTGGGCCAGGGCGGACGGCGATGGCGGGCGGGACAGGTCGACGCCCTCGATCAGCGCGCCGAAGCCGGTCTCCTGAGGCGTGACGACGATCTCGTCCACGACGGTGGCCTGACCCATGGCGTTCCTCCCGATCCTTCGTGGCGTATCCTCGCCTCTGTTCGATCTTCGCGCCTTTTACGGTTCGGCGAAAGCGCGGTGGCGACTGACCCAACGGAAGCTGCGCCAGGATCGGGAAAGCGTCTGAGCCACAGACCTCGCCCAAGTCGCCCGAACCCCGCAAACTGACGTTTGCATTGACCGCGTAACCCTGTAATCGAAGCCCGCCATGACTTCTTTCGCCGACACCCAAGACGACAAGCTGATCGCTCTGGTCCCGGACAAGAAGGTCTCCATTCGCGAGGCCTTCGGCGTGGACAGCGACATGACCGTGCCCGCGTTCTCGACGCGGGACGCCCACGTGCCCGATCTGGACCCCGCCTATAAGTTCGATCCGGAGACGACCAAGGCCATCTGCGCCGGGTTCGCCTTTGATCGTCGGGTGATGGTCCAGGGCTATCACGGCACCGGCAAGTCGACCCACATCGAGCAGGTGGCCGCGCGCCTCAACTGGCCGATGATCCGGGTGAACCTGGACAGCCACGTGTCGCGGATCGA
>NZ_JANOCX010000437.1:0-6185 GCF_031412415.1 Phenylobacterium sp. | reverse complement strand
AGCGGGGCGGGTGGCTCGACGCCATGCGCATCATCGTCGCGATACTGATGATCCTGCATCACTACGAGCTGGCCGGCCCCGTTCCCACCTCGACCTTCATTCCCTTCTTCGAGCGCGGCTACCTGCTCACCGACTTCTTCCTGATCGACTCCGGCTACGTCCTGGCTCGCGTCTATGGGGAGCGGGTCCTGGCCGGCGGCATGTCGCTCGGCGAGTTCTTCAAGAAGCGCTTCCTGCGGGTCGTCCCGGCCCACCTGATCATGTCGCTGACCCTGATCGCGCTGGTGCTGGTCAGCGGCCTTCTGGGCGTCATGCCGCGCAGTCCCCAGTGGTTCGACTGGAAGGAACTCCCGGCTCAGTTCTTCCTGGTCCAGTCCTACGGCGTCCCCGGAGGCAGGGGCTGGAACGCGCCGTCCTGGTCGCTCTCGGCCCTGCTCGGCTGCTACCTGATGTTCCCGTTGCTGCTGCGCGGCATGAACCGCTTCAACCCCTTCGTGGCGCTCGGCCTGGGGATCGCGATCTTCACGGCCTGCAATCTGGCGACCTGGGCGATCCTCAACTATCCCGTCTACCAGATGCCCCTGAAGTACGGGATCTTCCGCGCCCTGCCCCTGTTCATCCTCGGCATGGCCCTCGCCCGCTTCGCCCAGAAGGTCTATGTGCCCGAACGCCTGGCCGCGGGCCTCGGCCTGGCCGCCTTGGCGGGCTTCATCGGCGTCCAGGCCTTCGGCGATTTCAGCCTGATCTCAATCGCACTCATCTGCACCATGATCATGGCCTCGGGCGCCATCCCCGTGCGCCGCCGGTCATGGCTGGTGGAGAAGGCCGCGGTGATCTCCTTCTCGGTGTTCATCACCAACGAGGTGGTCCGCATCGCCTGGTTCGGGGTGGTCAACCAGGTCATCGCCAGGTTCGACCTCAGCCAGACCGTCCAGTGGACACTGTGGGGCATGGGCGTGGTCCTGGCGCTCGCCTTCGCCACGGCCTTCCACTACCTGATCGACAACCCCATCCAGGTGGCGGTCAACCGGCCCAAGAAGGCCACCGGACGGGTTCGCACCGTCGTCAACCAGCCGGTCCCCTATCCAGGCTAGGCCGGCGCCGCGGCCCACTGGGCTGCGGTCCGCTCGACGCGGCCGATGACCCGCGCCGGCAGGCTCGCGACCGGTCCCACCGGCAGGGTCGCCCAACGCCGCCCTGCGGCGCCCAGCGCCCCGGCCGCGCGACCGATGGGCGAGGCGGCGTAGGCCAGCCCTCGGATCAACTCGGTCCCACCGCTGGCGAACTCGCGCTTCCAGGGATAGTCGCCTGGACCCAGGTCGATCTCCACCACGCCGTCGGGCGCCTTGGCCCGAGCGATCTCCACCGCCAGGACATTGCCCGGCGCGTAGGACGCGAAGCTCGGCTCATAGGTGGGCAGCCAGTGGTGCATGACCCCGCCGCTGCGCAGTCCCAGATGGGCGGCGGCCAGCTCGCCGTCGATCTTCAGGGACGAGACGACGCCGCCGAACATCTCGGGCGTGGCCTCCGGCAGGGCCGCGATCAGGCGGCGGCTCCAGTCCCAGGCGAGCGCGTCGGGATGGCGCGAGCGGCGGTATTGCGCCGACTTGAGAGCCATCAGCCAAGCGAGGGTTTCGGGCGAACGGTCGTCGATCTCGTAGCTGACCCGGCGGCCGTCGGCCTCCAGCTTGCGCTGGGCCCGGCGCAGGTTGGCGATGGCCTTGGGTGCGGCGCGAACGGCGGGCCGGGCATAGGCCTCGAACCCGGCGGAGAGGTCCAGGGTGTGGGAGATGTCGCGGTCGTCCGCATGGGCCGCGAAGCCCGGATCGCCAGCGGGAGAGGCCTCGAACCGGAAGGCGGCCGGGCCGCCAGACAAGGCCCTGCCCGCCTCGACGGCCAGACCGGGCTCGGCCACGAAGCCGTGCCAGTCGCAGAAGGTGCCGCCCGCCGGACGGGCGACGCCCAGCACGCCGGGATGAAAGGCCAGGAACGCCACGGCGCCGCTACGGCGCGTGCCCCGCGCCACGAACAGGTCGCCGCGCGCCCGGTCGACGGCGTCGAACCAGCCGAGATCGAAATAGGGACTGCGCAGGCTGGACTGGGCGTCGCGAAAGGCCGCCCACGCGCCGCGGTCGGCCTGGGTCAGCTCCCGCCAGCGTACGATCTGGAAGTCGGCCATGCCTTGCTCCGTTCGCCGGGGAAGGTGCCTTGTTCCGGATACGAAACGGTTAAGTCGCGGGTTTTCGGGGCGGCTTGCGGGCCGGCGCGGCGGCCGGCGGCAGGGCCGACTTGGGCGCGGGCGTGGTGAAGATCACGATGCCGCTCACCGGTTGGGCGACCCCCGGCAGCTTGGCGCGCACGGTGAGCGCATAGCGGCCATCGGTGTTGAGATCCGTCTTGAACGCATAGACTCCATAGTCCGAGGTGGGCAGGACAGTCACCGGAGCATAGGCGCCTGGCTGGCCGTCCGGGGACTTGTCCAGGCTGGCCTCAAGGATCGCGGCGCCGTGCTGAGGCCGCCCGGCGGCGTCGCGGATGCGGACCTGCAGCACCACCCCCACTTCCCGGCGGGGATAGGGATCCAGGGCCTCGAAAAGATAGTCCGTGGACTGGGCGAGGGCTGGGCTGCTGACCGCGACGGCCGCCAGCAGGGCGGCTAGGCCCGCGCGAAGGCCGGCCGGCGGCGGTTCGCGCGCAGCGAGGCGCCCATCACGAAGAAGCCGATGATCGTCAGGGCCCATGTGGTGGGTTCCGGAATGGCCGCGAAATAGATGTCTCGGGTCGAGAACGACCGACCCGAGTTGAGGACATCATAGTCGACGTTCCAGCCGATGGCGTCGAAGGCCGCCAGGTCCAGCGACGTGACCCGGCCCATCTGGCCATAGGCCACGGTGGGGTCCAGCGCGCCCAGCTGCGGCATGCCGACGATGTTGTCCTTCCAGTGCGAGGCCTGGCGGCCGTCGCCGTTGAAGGCGCCCGTCGAGAAGCCGCCGCCGTAGGCGCTCTCGCCGTCGATAGAGAAGAACGGAGTCCCGCCGACCGTCCAGTCGAGGGCCGTCCCCGCGTTGCCGGCGCTGTAGCGATAGAGGTCCAGGACCGAACCGATGGCGAAGTCCCCGAGCGGCAGGGCGCCGAAGTCCGGGTCGTTCCACAGGACGCCGTTCGGGTAGCCAAGAATGTCGTAGGTGTCGACGCCGCTGACGAAGCCCAGGATGTGGCCGATCTCGTGGATCGCGACGCTGATGAAATCGATGGAGTCCCCGGCGATGCCGTCGGACGGGTCGAAGTCGAACTTGAAGTCGCTGCTGAACTGGATGGTCCCGTCCGCCACGTCGCCGAAGCCCGTGAAGCCCAGGGCCTTGAGGTTGGCGCTATTGGCGTCGAGGAACGAGTTGTTGCCGCCCCCGTCGTTGTCCAACACCTTGGACAGCGCGTCCGCGCCCAGGCCGCCGGCGTAGAGGGCTCCGGGGGTGTAGACGCTTAGCGCGCCGACACCGTACTCGCCGAGGGTGAGGGGCGGCAGATTGGCTGCGGCGATGGCGTCCAGAGACGATGTGCCGACGGCTGCGATCTGGCTCTGAATGGTCTCGACATCGACCACGAACGAGCGTGACCCCGCCTGGCCCAGGACACCCGCATCCAGCGACCGGAAGCTGACGTCCAGGTTGACCGTTACGTTGTTGGTGAGACGACTGGCCCAGAATTCCGCGGCGATTCCGAAGCCCTGAAGCGCCTGGCTGCCCGCCCCTACGCCGCCTAGGTCGTTGAGGACGATGGTCGCCGAGCTCGCCGGCGTCGCCATGACGCCCATGGTCAAGGTCATGGCGGCCGACATCAGAAGCTTGTTCATGGAACTCTCCCCAGCGCGCTCGACAACGCAGTATCGCGGCCGCGAAGGGTCGCGAGATGCTTAATGAAAGGTAGTGAAAGCGAGCGTCACACGGGAATTACGACCCGGCAACGGGATCTTGTTGCTCCGCTTGTTAACGATACGCAAGATCACACCCCGTTAACCATGAATATCGGAATGAAATCACAGACAATAGCGTGACCGGACCCGGCGTGCTTTTCGTCGGACATGGCGCCCGTGGGGGCGCTAAGCTGCCCTCAGCAGAGGACGATGGATCCATGGCCGACACGCCCGACGACAACGCGCCGCCCGGCGAGACGCCGATCCAGCGCGCCCTGCGCCTGAAGAAGGCCGCCATCGCCGCCAAGCCGAAGCCGCCCCGGGGCGGCAAGTTCCAGCGCGAACAGGCCGCCGCGGCCCAGTCCTCGTCCAAGTCGAAGCCGTGGATGTCGCGCTAGGAGACCCGCGCCCGCACGGCCGCGCGGCCTTCGGCTTCATCTTCGTCAGCGCGGTCACCACGGCCATGTCGTTTGGCCTGATGATCCCGATCCTGCCGGCTTTGGTGAAGCAGTTCACCGGCGGCGACACGGCGGCGGCCTCGGAATGGAACGTGCTGTTCGCCACGGTCGGCGGGCTGATGAGCCTGTTCTCCGGGCCGATCCTGGGCCTGGTCTCCGACCGGGTCGGACGCCGGCCCGTGCTGCTGTTCTCCCTGTGCGGGCTGGGGATAGACTTCCTGCTGATGGCCTTCGCCCCCAGCCTCATGTGGCTGCTGGTCGGCCGGATGATCAGCGGAGTGACCTCGGGCGCCTTCTCCACCGCCAACGCCTATGTGGCCGACATCACCGCGCCTCAGGACCGGGCGCGGGCCTTCGGCTGGATGGGCTCGGCCTTCTCCTTCGGCTTCCTGGCGGGGCCGGCCATCGGCGGCCTGCTGGGCGAGATCGACCTGCGCCTGCCCTTCCTGGCGGCGGCCGGGCTGACCTTGGCCAACGTCGCCTACGGGGTGTTTGTCCTGCCCGAGTCCCTGCCGCCCGAGCGCCGGGTCGACCGGTTCGACTGGCGCAAGGCCAACCCCATCGGTTCGCTCAGGTTGCTGCGCTCGCACCGCGAGCTGTTCGGCCTGGCCGGCGTCCACTTCCTGAACCAGATCGCCCAGATGGTGTGGCCCAGCATCTTCGTCCTCTACACCAGCTATCGCTACGGCTGGTCGCCGGCGGTGACCGGCCTCTACATGATGGCCGGCGGGGTGCTGGGGGTGTTGGTGCAGAGCTTCCTGGTCGGGCCGACGGTGGCGAGGTTCGGCGAGCGCGGCGCCCTGCTGATCGGCGCGACGGCCAGCACCTTCGGCATGGTCTGGTACGGCTTCGCCTCCACCGGCTGGCTCTACATGGCCGGCATGCCGATCTCCTGCCTAGCCGGCCTGCTGATCCCCGGTCTGCAAGGCCTTATGACCCGTCGCGTGGGGCCAAGCGAACAGGGCCAGCTCCAGGGCGCCAACCAGGCGCTCACGGGCCTGGCGTCGGTGGTCGGGCCAAGCCTCTTCGGGCTGAGCTTCGCCTGGGCGGTGCGGCATGAGGCGCTGGTGGGGTTGCCGCTGTTCCTGGCCGGCGCGGCGATGGCCGCGGCTCTGGGGCTGGCTTGGCGGACGGGGCGGGGAGCGTACGGACGACGGCTAGGTTGATTCAGTCCGGAACGCGCTTACCGACAGGGTGCCCGCATGTCAAATGTTCCCTGTTTGTTCTTGATTAACATCACAACCTGTGAGAGTTTTCCAGGTCCACGGGGCAGTCCCGGGAGCCGCAAGTAAGGAAACCCTGAATGCCGCAGGAGCCGAGATCAGCCGCCGGACCTTCGCCCCTCAATAGGCTTTACTCGCCGTTGGAGTCTCCAATCGCTGCCCTCCATCGGCCCTCAAATCTGCCTCCGACGGTCGTCATCAGAGGGCGACGGTACAGAGAGTTCGACAATGGAATTGCGAATGTGCTCGTGCCTGTTCACGATTCCTCGGTCTCGCCAGAGGAATTCGCGAAGCGTCGGCAAGCTGCGCGCCGCGCTGCGTTCATGGCCGGCCACCCACTCGGAAGCGTCGCCTACAGTCTAGCCACATTGGCGAATGCTTCGCCGGGGGCGCGTGATCAGGCGTTGCTGGCGGGAGGAGCGGCCGACGTGGCGATGTTAGGGGCCGCGCTCCGGGTCCCGCCCGGCCGCGGAGCGCCATCGCCGCGCAAGGAATTCGCGCCGCCGACCTCGCGGAGGCCCGATGTCAGGTATCAGGAACTCAATGCGAGGGGGCAGGCCACGGGCGTGAGCGCGACGCTGACGACGCCTCTTC
>NZ_JANOCX010000436.1:0-11042 GCF_031412415.1 Phenylobacterium sp. | reverse complement strand
TCGCGGTGGTCCGCGTGATTGGGCAGGCGGTCTCGATCGGACTTGTCCGAAGTAGGGTCGATCCACGGCAAGGCTGGCGTGCTGTCCTCGAAGCGAAACGCTTCGCCAGCCGACCACGGCCAACATCAACGACTTGCGGATGAGGCGTAAGCCACGAATAGATTATGCGCCGCAAGAGCGCCGAGCGGCTCTCTTGACTAGAGGTAGTGCGAATGGCTCTGACCGTCCCCTTTCCCAGTGGAGTCCTCGCCGCACTGGTGCTGATAGCGCCGACGACGGCCACCGCGCTTCCGGATCGTCAAACGGGTCCCGCCATAGCGGAGGCTTCAGCGCCTTTGGAAGCCGTGAGCGTTGTTGACGCCTTTCACGGGGCGCTCGCGTCTGGTGACACCGCCCAGGCGGCCAAGTTGGTGAGTGACGCAGTGCTGGTCTTCGAAGCCGGTGGCGCGGAACGCTCGCGCGCTGAGTACGCCTCATCCCACCTCGCAGCCGACGCGAGTTTTGCCCAAGCAGTGCCGGCGGAACTGACGCGCCGCACAGGTGGCGCGAGCGCCGACATAGCATGGGTGGCTAGTGAAGGGCGGACCCGCGGTCGCTTTCGTGACCGGGACGTGGACCGCGTCACGACGGAGACCGCCATCCTGCAGAAGCTCGACGGCGTTTGGCGTATTGTGCACGTCCACTGGTCATCGCGGGCGCCGGCGGCGGCGCATTGAGGGCTTAGGCGAACCCGTCCGCGGGGCGCCGCCAGCGCAGGAGCTGTCACTTCCGCATCCGAGAGCATGGACAATTTCACCGTGGCGCCGCGCATGATCGCCCGGGTGAGGTTGAGACTTCCGGATCACGGACCTAGGCAGAAGCGCTCACACTATGAAGACGGGGGAAAATCCTCCACCCGAGGTTCGGAAGTTAGTGGTTTGACCCTGGTAGATCCTAGCCGCGCAAAGCAGTGCTGAGCCCTCGTATGTGTAGAGACGAACGTCCAGCTTCAGGGCCTTCACCTCCCCATCTACCTTGATCCTTCGCTCCGTGGGCACGGCCAACTCCTGGGCGATATAGTCGCCCTGCTGCACCTCCGCCCACACTCTGTGGGTGATCTTGTCGCCGCGATAGACCGCCTTGCCGCCGTGACCGCCCGCCGGCTTGAAGAAGAGCCCTTTGCGTTCTTCCCACAGGGCCTCGGCATTGTCCGCGTTAAGCAGTTGGGTGCGCGGGATCGCGGCTAGGAGCCCGGCGGCTCCGTCGCCCAGAATTTCCGCCGAGGCTGGGTCAGACAACAGGCTCAGGTTTCGCTTGTCTGCAAAGAGCGCGTGGTTGCGGGGGCTAGGGGTCAACACGACCGCGTCGGCAAGATAGGCCTCGCGCAGCACTTCATGTCCCCCTGCCCCAAGGGAGAAATCGACTAGACGGTTGTATACGAGGTCGATGGTCTCGCCGCGGCATTGCAAGCGCCCATCAGTAAAGTTGAGTTCGCCGGGATCAGCGATCAATGCCCGCAAGCCGTGCCTTTGGAAAAACCGCTGTGCAAGAAGGAACTCTGGAAAAAGATACTGTTCCTCGGGATGATCGTCGACGATCGCGACAGACCGCAGCGAGCTGTTCGGGCGCTGGCTTTCCCATTCGCTGATGAACATGCGCCAGACAGCAGTTTCGAACTCGTCTAGATGCGCCGATCGTGTCGCCAGACGCGCTTCGTCACAACAGGCCTTCTGGGCCCGAGCAAGGAAGGCGTTCAGGAAAGCCCCGCCGGCGTTGGTGTTCACCTCAATGAGCTTGGGTCCGGCCGTCCCCAGGTGAAAGTCGTAACCCATAAAGGCGCCACGGGGTCCGAAGTCTCGGCGCGCAATCTCGGGCGCCCAGCCCAGAACAGCGTCCTGATAAGCTGGCGACGCCGCCGCCGCTTCGATCGCCGCCACCACCTCAAGCATGGCGTCGAGGTCTTCCCGCGCCAAAAATACCGGCGCTTGCGCGAAAAGATGGGGATGTGTGGCGATGAGGGACGCAGCGCCATTCTCGGCGGGCGCTTCGGCACGAATGGCGGCCTGCAAGCCATCGCTATCCAAGGTGATGCAAAAGCACTCCCTGTTCAGCACTTGGTCGCGGCGGTCTCGGACTTCGATCGGGGGCATCGCCGATCCTAACACGGGCCGGGGTCTCTTGTGGTGGACCGCCGATCTCCGATCCCCAGGCTAGAGTGGAGACAGTAGGGACTAGTCTCTCTCAACGAAATCCAAGCTCCCGCGACCCCTACGTGTGGGCCGTCAAAGATCCCGCCACATCGAGCCTGGGAACTAAAGCCTTGACCTTCCCACGATTGGAAGCCTGAGGGTCGACTTGTGGGCCGGCATGGGCGACCACAGGAGACTGAAATGGCCGATCAAATGGGACATACCCCACATCAGCATGGACCGGGCTGCAATCATGGGCCGCAGACTGGCGACAGCGCCAAGACCATAGATCCTGTCTGCGGTATGACGGTGAACCCGGAGACGACAGTCCATCAAGCGTCTCACGCTGGGCAACCCTACTTTTTCTGCTCGGCGGGATGCCGCACGAAGTTTGTGGCCGACCCTCAGAAGTACCTCTCCGCTGATAGGGAGGCCGTGGCGGAAAACGCCCCGGCCGGAACCATCTACACCTGTCCCATGCACCCGGAAATTCGCCAGGTGGGGCCGGGGTCCTGCCCCATTTGCGGCATGGCGCTGGAGCCGGACCTGATCACGGCGGACGCCGGCCCCAATCCAGAACTGGCCGACATGACCCGTCGGTTCTGGATCGGCCTCGTGCTGACCGTTCCCGTGTTCGCGCTCGAAATGGGTGGGCACCTCACCGGCCAAATGTTGCATCTAAGCCCCGCGATCTCGGGCTGGCTCCAGCTGGTGTTGGCCACTCCAGTCGTGCTTTGGGCCGGCTGGCCCTTCTTCGAGCGTGGCGCACGCTCACTGGTCACTCGAAACCTCAACATGTTCACACTCATCGCCATGGGGATCGGCGTCGCGTGGACCTTCAGCGTCGTGGCCGTCTTGGCGCCGGACATCTTCCCAGCCGCGTTCCGATCCGCCGACGGCGCCGCGCCCATCTATTTCGAAGCCGCCGCCGTGATCACGGTCTTAGTGCTTCTGGGGCAGTTGCTCGAACTGAGAGCCCGCGAACAGACATCGGGGGCCATCCGCGCGCTAATGGACCTCGCGCCCAAGACCGCCCGTCGGGTGCAAAGCGATGGAACTGACGAGGAGGTAACACTTGATTTGATCGTCGTCGGCGACAGCCTTCGTGTTCGGCCTGGCGAAAAGGTGCCTGTCGACGGCGAGGTGCTCGAGGGCCGGGTGTCCATCGATGAGTCCATGGTCACTGGGGAGTCCATGCCCGTCACCCGGGTGCCCGGCGACAAGGTCGTCGGCGGCGCGATCAACAAGACCGGTTCGTTTGTCATGCGCGCGGAGAAAGTCGGCGCCGACACGCTACTGTCCCAGATCGTCCAGATGGTGGCCCAGGCGCAGCGTAGTCGCGCGCCCATCCAACGCATGGCCGACCGGGTTTCGGGATGGTTCGTCCCCGCCGTCATCCTGTCGGCGATCCTCGCCTTCGCCATCTGGGCCTTCGTGGGTCCCGAGCCCGCTCTGGCTCATGGCCTCGTCGCGGCGGTGTCGGTGCTGATCATCGCCTGTCCCTGTGCGCTCGGCCTGGCGACGCCCATCTCCATCATGGTGGGAGTCGGCCGGGGCGCGCACGCCGGCGTCTTGATCAAGGACGCCGAGGCCCTGGAGCGCTTCGAGAAGATCGATACCCTCATCGTCGACAAGACGGGCACCCTGACCGAAGGCCGACCGTCGGTCACCCAGATCCTCGCGGCGCCCGGGATCGACGAGACCGATCTCCTCCGTCTGGCCGCGAGTCTGGAGCGCTCCAGCGAGCACCCCCTTGCGGACGCGATCGTACGAGCCGCCAATGATCGTGGCCTGCCGTTGACCACGCCGATCGCCTTTGACTCTCCGATTGGCAAGGGCGTCGTGGGCCATGTCGAAGGTCGCCGTGTCATGCTGGGCTCGCCCGCCTTCATGGCGGAACAATCGATCGACACCCACGCCTTGGCGACCGAGGCCGACCTGCTGAGGAAGGGAGGCGCCTCCGCCATCTTCGTCGCGATCGACGGCACGCTCGCGGGCGTCTTGGCTATCGCCGACCCAATCAAGACGACAACGCCAGAGGCGGTCCGCCAGTTGAAGGCCGAGGGGATTCGCGTGGTCATGATGACGGGCGACAATCGAACCACGGCCCTGGCCGTAGCTGCGAAACTCGGCATCGACGACGTTGAGGCCGATGTCCTGCCTCAGCACAAAGCCGCCGTTGTCGAAAAGCTACGCTCCGAGGGCCGAGTGGTGGCGATGGCGGGGGATGGGGTGAACGACGCTCCAGCCCTCGCCGCGGCCGACGTGGGCATCGCCATGGGCGCTGGCGCCGACGTGGCTATCGAGAGCGCCGGGGTCACCCTGCTCAAGGGCGACCTCCAGGGGCTGGTCAAGGCTCGCCGGCTGTCTCGCGCCGTGATGCGCAACATTCGTCAGAACCTGTTCTTCGCCTTCGCCTACAATGTCGCGGGCGTCCCGATCGCCGCGGGCCTGCTCTACCCGGTCTTCGGTCTTCTGCTGTCGCCGGCAATCGCTGCGCTGGCCATGGCGCTCTCGTCCGTCAGCGTCATCGGCAACGCCTTGCGCCTTCGCGCGATAGAGCTCTGAGGTCTCCAGATGAATATTGGTCAGGCCGCAAAGGCGACCGGCGTCTCCGCCAAGATGATCCGCTACTACGAGGAAATCGGCCTCGTGCGGCCCGCCAGCCGTACCGATGCGAACTACCGCGAATATGACGGCCGCGAGATCAACGAGCTCCGGTTCATCAAGCGAGGCAGGAACCTCGGCTTCTCGATGGTGGAGATCTCCCAGCTCCTGGCCCTGTGGCGTGACCGCGACCGACCCAGCCGTGAGGTCAAGGCCATAGCCGACCGTCATGTCGCTGATCTTGATACGCGAATCGCGGAAATGCAGGCCATGGCCGACACCCTTCGCCACCTCTCGCATTGCTGCGCCGGGGATGGGCGCCCCGACTGCCCGATACTTGCCGATCTGGCCGAGCCACCACATTGACCACGCGACCAATTGTGAGGACTCGGCTGGCGTGGCCAGCGCCGGTCTCCACCGCCTAGCGTATGTCGCCGAGTGGGAACCGGGGGCCGTTCACCCCTGGTCCAGATGAACGAGACTAGTCGGAAGGCTCAGCGGCGCGCCGAGCGTAAAATTCAAAGACAAATGGTTAGGAGATCCACGTGAAGAACCACCTTTTCAGCCTTGTCGCCTTCGTAGGCGCCAGCACCCTTCTCGCGACGAGCCCGGCCTGGGCCCACGCCCATTTGGTAAGTTCGAATCCGGCCGCGAACGCCACAGTCTCCACAGCGCCGAAGATGATCACCCTGAGTTTCAGCGAGAAGTTGGTGCCGGCCTTTTCCAAGTTCGACCTGATCATGCCCGAACACGGCGGCATGAAGCTGGCCGTAAAGACCAGTGTCTCGACCGACGGCAAGAGCATTACCGGCGTGCCCGAGGCGGCGCTGATGAAGGGCGCCTACAAGATCGTCTGGACGGCCGCTTCCGCCGACGGCCACAAGATGAGCGGGGAAGTCGCCTTCAAGGTCGGCTGAGGTGATCGAGCCTGCGGTCATCGCCCTCAGGCTTCTGCAGTATGCGGGAGCGATGGTTCTCATGGGATCATCGCTCTTGTTCATCTATGCGCTCCCTTCCTCCGGCGACGAGACGGGGGCTCGAACCGCATGGGCGCGCTTACTGCTCGTTGGAGCTGGATTGCTCCTGGCGTTGGCGGCGACCCTAGGCCTTGCCGCGCAGGCCAGCCTCTTGGCTGGATCCGTAAGTGAAGGCCTGAAGGTCGAAACGCTCCTTGCGGTAGTATCCGGCATGGACCTCGGAAAGGCCGCTGTCGTGCGGGCGGCCGCGGCGCTCCTGGCGGTTTTTTGCCTGCTGGCTCTGAAGCCTGGACGGCCGGCCTGGATCGTCGCCGCCGTCCTGGGCGCCGTCGCCACGGCGAGCCTAGCCTGGATGGGGCATGGCGCGGCCACGGAGGGCCTGATCGGCGGTCTTCACTTGGCAAGCGACGTCCTGCATGCGCTCGCAGCGGCCGTCTGGATCGGGGCCCTCGTGGCCTTTCTCGGTCTCCTCTTGCCGTCGCCAGCGGGCCCCGACGCCCGCCAGACCACACACCGCGCCTTGCACGGATTTGCCGGCGTTGGCTCGGCATCGGTCGCCATCCTGGTGGTCAGCGGCGTGATCAACAGCTGGATCTTGATCGGACCCGATCGGCTGTCGGCTCTGTGGACGACGCCATACGGTCGGTTGCTGAGCCTGAAGCTCATCCTGTTTGTCGCTATGGTCGGCTTGGCGGCGGCGAACCGCTTTCAACATACACCTGCCCTCGGTCGGGCGCTGGAAGCGAACGCCTCCTCCGAGCTTGTCCTCCGCCCGCTTCGGCGCAGCGTGATTCTCGAGACATTGCTCGGGCTTGCTGTCTTGGGCTTGGTCGCCTGGCTGGGCGCACTCGGCCCGCCGACATCGATGTGACGGCCTGTTGGCGGCTGTCAGCGATGGCGGCGCGGTGGATGCTCCTGGCGTGCAGACCACGACGGTGGCGGCCGCCACCAAGGGCCGCCGCGCGCTCGCCAGGGGCAGGGCGGGCGCTGAGTCTCTCGATTAATGCTGGTGCTGCGGGGCGCTGGCAGGGGCGTCAGGCGTAGCAGGCGCGGCGGGCGCCTTCTTGTCGCAGCAGGTCATCTTGCCGTCCTTGTCCTTGCAGCAGCAATCCGCTGCAAGCGCCGAACCGGCTGTCAGCGCGGCGAGCGCGATGGCGGCGAACGCAGATTTAACGATCAACTTCATTGGTCTGGCTCCTCGGTGGAGATGAGGCCCGACGTGCGGACGCCTCATCATTGGGCAAATGGCTAGGGCGTAGAAAGCCCTCATTCTCGGCCATCGCAGTCAGGTGACGCAAAGCGGCGGCCACCCGCGCCATGGGAGCGTCAACCCTTTGGGAGCGACGTCCGCCCTTTGCGTAGGCTCAGAACCAAGCCTGCACCCCGACCACAAATCGGGTCGTTTCAACGTCCTCCCCGGCGGCGCGCGCGAAGTCCGCGGTGCGGCCAAAAACACGTTCATAGGACAGGCCGACATAGGGCGCGAACTCTCGCCTCATCTCATACCTCAGGCGCAACCCAAACTCGGCGTTAGAGAAGCCGGAACCGATCTCGCTCCGATCGATATCCTGCGCGGCGAAGTCCAGCTCCGCACGCGACTGGAGCACCAGGCGCTGGGAGAGCCTGAGATCGTAACTGCCCTCAAGCCGGGCGAGGAGATCACCATGCTCGGACAAGAAGAGAGAACCTTCGGCTTCGAACCAGTAGGGGAACATCGCGTCCACCGCGAGCACGGCGTAGGCAGTGGAACGCGGCTCCAAGTCGTAGCGGAGCCCGACCTGCACGTCGGTGTAGCGAGCGACGGCGCGGGAGTAGAGGAGTTCGAGCTCGGCCGCCTCTACACCTTCACCGGAATGGCCTTCACCTTCGGTTTTGAACGCAAACCGATGGAGATCGCCGCCGTAGACGCCCTCGACGTTCCAGCGATAGCCATCCCCATCGGGCGCCCATTCCAACAAGTCGGCCTGCACCTTCGAGGCTCGCGAGCCCCCATGCTCGAGGGCAAGCAATGTACGGGCACGTTCCATCGGTCCAACCCCAAAGACCTGGTCGGCCAGCGCGTCAGTGACCACTTCCGGGGCCGCCCCCTTGCCGACCGGAAGGTCGAGACCAGTTTGAGGGTCACCTGCAGCACCCATCGCATGCCCGGCATGTGGATCACCCTGGGCAGGCCCTGCGGGCATGACATGTCCCGCATGGGGATCGGCTGGAGCCTGCGCAGATGGCGTCCCATGGCCCGCGTGCTCATCGACGGGAGATGCAGGCTGGGCGGGCATCACATGTCCAGCGTGAGGATCGATCGGGGCCTGCGCAGGCGGCGTCCGGTGACCGGCATGGGGATCCGTGGCGGTTTTGGGCTGGGCTGGCATGACATGCCCGGCATGAGGGTCGGCCGGGGTCTCCACCGGCGCTATCCGATGGGCCGCGTGGGGATCAACAGGAGGGGCGGGCTTAGCTGGCATGACGTGTCCAGCGTGAGGATCGGCGGCTTGCGCGGCCGCTGCGGTCGCAAAGCCAACGAGGCCGATAGCCAGGAGAGACGACCAGATCATGCCGCGGCTCCTTGCGCCGGGCGCACTTTGAACACCTGAAACATACCCGCGTGCATGTGGTAGAGCATGTGGCAGTGGAAGGCCCAATCGCCCGCCTCCGCGGTGAGATCGAAAGTCACCTTCCCGCCCGGCGCCACGTTCACCGTGTGCTTGCGAGGCATAAAACCCACTGGACCATGCACGAGTTCGAAGAAGTGCCCATGAAGGTGGACCGGATGGGTCATCATGGAGTCATTGATCAGAGTGACACGCACCCGCTCTCCGGTGCGGAAGGAGTATGGCGGGGGGTTCTCACTGAACTTCCAGCCGTCGAACCCCCACCAGAAGCGCTCCATGTTTCCCGTGAGGTGAATGTCGAGGGCTCGGTCCGGCGGCCTGGAGTCGGGGTTGCGCTCGAGGGCGACCAGGTCCTTGTAGACCAGCACGCGGTGGCCGACGCTTTCCAGGCCAAGCCCGGGCTCCCCTGTGCGATCGAGCGGCATCGGCGCGATCATCTGCACCCCTGGCCCCTTTTTGACGTAGGGGGCCTTGGACCAGTCGAGCATGTTCATATCCATGCCGCTCATGTCACCCATGGCGTCCGAGCCGCGCTTGCGTGGGGGCGCCATACCGGGCGGGCGCCTGTCGGCCGCAGCCGCCCCGTGGTCCATGCCAGCCATGTTCGAGTGGTCCATTCCCGCCATGCCGGCGGGGTCGGTTTTCCCCATCGCGCCGTGCGCAGACATGTCCATGCCCATATCTCTCATCGTCAGGATCGGGCGTTCGCGCAGCGGCGGAACGGCCGCGCTCATCCCAGCGCGCGGCGCAAGGGTCGCGCGCCCCATGCCCGACCGGTCGATGGCCTCGGCGACCAAGGTGTAGGCTTTGTCCTCGGAAGGCTGGACGATAACGTCGTACGTCTCGGCGTTACCGATCTGGAACTCGTCCACCTCGACAGGTCGGACGTTCTGGCCATCGGCTGCCACCACCGTGAGTTTCAGGCCAGGAATGCGGATATTGAAGATCATCTGAGCCGCGGCGTTGACGAAGCGAAGCCGCAACCGCTCGCCGGGCGTGAACAGTCCGGTCCAATTGTCCTTGGGGCCGTGGCCGTTGACCAAAAAGGTCTGAACGGCGCCGGTGACGTCGGAGATGTCCGTTGGGTCCATGAGCATCTTCGCCCACTCGATGCGTTCGGCGAGCGTTTGGTCCTTGCCCGCCAACAGGCCCGCGATGGTCTGGCGTTGATAGTTGAAAACGCCGGCCTGCTGCTTCAGCCGCTTGAAGACCAGGTGAGGATGCATATCGCTGTGATCGGCGAGCACGATCACATGCTCGCGCTCGAACAAGACTGGATCGGGCTTCGAGGGCTCGATCACGATGGGGGCGTAGTGGCCCTCAGCCTCCTGGAGCGAGGAGTGGCTGTGATACCAGTAAGTGCCCGACTGGATGACTGGGAACTCGTAGACGAAGGTCTCCCCGGGAGGGATTCCTGGGAAGCTGACGCCGGGCACGCCATCCATCTGGAACGGCACGAGGAGGCCATGCCAGTGGATGGATGTCTCTTCATTCAGCGCGTTGGTCACGGAAATCCGCGCCCGCTGGCCCTCCCTGAGCCTCAGAAGCGGACCGGGGACCGTGCCGTTGATGGTCACGGCGTGCTGGGACTTCCCGTCGATGGTCACTTGCGTGTGGCCGATCGTGAGCTTGATGTCCTCGCCCGATACCGTCGGAAGGGTGGAGGCAAGGCCTGGAGAGTCGCTGAGCGCCCAACTCGGAAGGAGCGCACCAATCGCCGCGCCGCCGCCTAGAAGCGCTGTTGCGCGGAGGAACGAGCGGCGGTCGAAAGAGGCTAGGGGCCGGGGCATTAAGTTTCCTGCGCAATGACCTGTGCGGGATGGAGCTTCCCACGGGGGGAAGGTCAAGCGGCATCCGCATCTTGGGAGACGTAGTGAGCCTAGCCCCTAGTGACGAGGTTGCTTGGTGTCGAAAGTTTCTTGCCTCCCAGCATAAGCTCGGCAGCGCACGACGCTTGGCGCTCGCCGGGCGCGAACCCAGGCCATCGAGCGCCAGCAATGCGCTCGGGAGTCACTGCGATGGGAAGAAACGCATCCTTCTCGGGTTGAACCGGTGCGGAACGATTTAGGTTCGTTCAACAGCAACGAGACTAGTCGGGGATCGCGCAGTGTCCTGCCCGCGCTTGCACAACATAGAATTGCGCCTTCATCGTCATTTCTTCGTACGTGCGCGCTTCCGCCGTCACCGCTGAGCCGGTCCGATAGCTGACCATTGTTTGACCCGAACTCATCTGCCGCCATGCCTGAGCGGTCCGGGCTAGGAGATCAGAGCACGCCCCAATCGCCGCTTTGCGCAACCACCGGGGCGGGGTCATTCGAACCTGCAAGACGGTAGGACCAACGATGAACGCATTGTTCGGTTTTTTCGCGCTGGAATGCCCAATCGTCCGGCTTACCCAGTCCCGCAGGGCTGACATCAAGTTGCACCGGCGTTGAACAGATTCGTTGATCGTTTTCGAGCAGCTCGCCAGAGCCAGCACGACGCTCGACACTATGATCGCCTTGAGCATGTAACTTTCCCCCAGCCACCAACAGCGTCGGTGCCCGAGGCACGTCAACGCAACTCTTTCATATGCGATTGTGGACTAGAGTGTGGGATGCCGACCAACGTCAAACTTCAAGTAACTGAATTTACGTACGAAATTCTACTTCGTTGGCGGAGAGGGTGGGATTCGAACCCAC
>NZ_JANOCX010000435.1:0-4153 GCF_031412415.1 Phenylobacterium sp. | reverse complement strand
GTGAACAGCTCGACGAAGTCGTTGCGCTGCATCGGCAGGATCTTGGCGAGCGCGACGCGGCGCCCCTTCTCGTCGTCGGCCAGGATCATCTCGCGCACGGCGGCGATGCGGTCCTCGTCGAAGAACATGTGCTCGGTACGGCAAAGGCCGATGCCCTCGGCGCCGAACTGGCGGGCGGTGCGGGCGTCCAGCGGGGTCTCGGCGTTGGCGCGGACCTTCAGGCGACGGGCCTTGTCGGCCCAGACCATCAGGGTGGCGAAGTCGCCGGTGAGTTCCGGCTCGATCATCTTGACCGTGCCGGCCAGGATCTCGCCGCGCGAGCCGTCGACGGTGATGATCTCGCCGGCCTTGAAGGTGCGGCCGCGGACGCGGAACTCGCCGGCCTTGCCGTCGATCTGCAGCTCCCCGGCGCCGGAGACGCAGGGCCGGCCCATGCCGCGGGCGACCACGGCGGCGTGGCTGGTCATGCCGCCTCGGGCGGTGACGATGCCGCGGGCGGCGTGCATGCCGTGGATGTCCTCGGGCGAGGTTTCCTCGCGGACCAGGATGACCGCCTCGCCCGCCGAGCCGAGGCGCTCGGCCTCGTCGGAATTGAACACGACCTTGCCGGTGGCCGCGCCGGGCGAAGCCGGCAGGCCGGTGGTGATCACGTCGCGCGGGCTGGCCGGGTCGATGGTGGGGTGGAGGAGCTGGTCGAGGCTGGCGGGCTCGACCCGCATGATCGCCTCGCGCTCAGTGATCAGGCCCTCGCTGGCGAGATCGACGGCGACCTTGAGCGCGGCCTTGGCGGTGCGCTTGCCGTTGCGGGTCTGGAGCATGTAGAGGCGCCCCTTCTCCACGGTGAACTCGATGTCCTGCATGTCGCGATAGTGCTGTTCCAGCTTCTCGACGACGGCCTTGAACTGCGTGAAGACCTCCGGCAGCGCCTCTTCCATGGAAAGCGACTTCTCGCCCATCTCCTCGCGGGCGATCTTGGTGAGCGCCTGGGGGGTGCGGATGCCGGCGACCACGTCCTCGCCCTGGGCATTGATCAGGAACTCGCCATAGAGGCGGGCCTCGCCGGTCGAGGGGTTGCGGGTGAATGCGACGCCGGTGGCCGATGAATCGCCCATATTGCCGAACACCATCGACTGGACGTTGACCGCCGTGCCCCAGCTTTCCGGGATGTCGTGCATGCGGCGGTAGAACTTGGCCCGGTCGTTCATCCAGCTGGCGAAGACGGCGCTGACCGCGCCCCAGAGCTGGGCGTGGGGGTCCTGCGGGAAGGGCTCTCCCCGCTCCTGCTCGACGGCGGCCTTGTAATCGGCGACGACCTTTTCCCAGTCCTCGGCCGTGAGCGCGGTGTCGACGGTGACGTCCAGGCGCTCCTTATGCTCGTCCAGGATCTCCTCGAACATGTGGTGGTCCAGGTCGAGGACGACGGCGGAGTACATCTGGATGAAGCGGCGATAGCTGTCGAAGGCGAAGCGCTTGTCGCCCGAGAGCTTGGCCAGGCCCGCCACGGTCTCATCGTTGAGGCCGAGGTTCAGCACGGTGTCCATCATGCCGGGCATGGAGGCCCGGGCGCCGGAGCGGACGGAGACCAGCAGCGGATTGGCGGCGTCGCCGAACACCTTGCCGGTCAGCTTCTCGACGGTGGCCAGGCCCGTGGCGACCTGTTCCTTCAGGTCGTCCGGATAGCGGCGCTCATTGGCGTAGTAGTGGACGCAGGCCTCGGTGGTGATGGTGAAGCCCGGCGGGACCGGCAGGCCCAGGGACGACATCTCGGCCAGGTTGGCGCCCTTGCCCCCCAGCAGGTTCTTCATGGAGGCGTCGCCGTCGGCGCCGCCTCCGCCAAAGGAATAGACCCAGCGCGACTTGGTCAGCGTTTCGGTCGACATCCTTGTAGTCCTCCTTAGCCGTTTATCTGGCTGAAGTCCGCGACCCGTCCCATGAGGTCGCGCACCTGAGCCAATAGTCTCAAGCGGTTCTCGCGTTCCGCTGATACGTCGGAATTCACTAATACACCGTCGAAGAACGCATCTACCGGCGAACGAATTTCTGATAGCGCCCGCATCGCCGCTGCAAAGTCCTCGGCCGACAGGGCGCGGGCGACCTCCGGCTCGATGCGGTCGAGGGCTTTGATCAGCGCGCCTTCCTCGGCCGGAGCCGTGGACATGGCGACAGCCGGGCCGGCGGGCAGCGGGCCCTTCTTCTCTTCGGCGCGCAGGATATTGCCGGCGCGCTTGTAGCCGGCCAGCAGGTTCTTGCCGTCCTCGGTGGTGAGGAAGGAGTCCAGGGCCTCGACCTTGGCGACGATACGCACGAGGTCGTCGTCGCCGAGCGCGAAGACCGCGTCGACGAGGTCGTGACGTTTGCCCTGGTCGCGCAGGACGACCTTCAAGCGGTCGGCCAGGAAGTCCAGAACCTCGTCGGCGACCACGGGATAGGGGCGGAAGTCGTACGCCACCTGCCCTTCCGGCGGATCGCCGGCCGGGGCGGAGCGGTCGAAGCGGATGTCGAAGTCGTCCGCGACGGCCACGACGTAGGGCTTGCCCTCCAGCAGGGCGTCCTCGAACTCGTCGACGTAGACCTCGAAGACCCGCGACGGAGACCGCGCGAGCGCGCCCAGATAGCCGGTGGTGCGCCGGGTCGAGACATAGAGCGCCCGGCCGGGGTCCACGAAGCACTTCAGGGCATGATACCAGTCGGCGACGAGCTGGCGGATCGGGGCGCGAACCTCCGACTGCAGCAGGATGCGGATGACGCCAAGCGCCGCGCGGCGCAGGGCGTAGGGATCGCGCGAGCCGGTCGGCTTCTCGTCGATGGCGAAGAAGGCCGTCAGCGTGTCCAGCTTCTCGGCCAGGGCCACGGCCATCGTCACCGGCGTGTCCGGCGCTTCGTCGGTGGCGCCAATCGGACGGTAGTGGTCGCGGATGGCGTCGGCGACGATGGCGCTGATCTTCTCCTCGCGGGCGTAGTAGGCGCCCATCAGGCCCTGGAGCTCAGGGAACTCGCCCACCATGCCGGTGGAGAGGTCGGCCTTGCAGAGCCGTGCCGCCAGCACGGCCTTGGCCGGATCAGCGCCGACGCGGGGCGCGATGTCCCGGGCCAGCATCTCCAGGCGTTCGACCCGTTCGCCCAGGGTGCCGAGCTTGGCGTGGAAGGTGACGCCGGCCAGCTTGGGCAGGCGCTCCTCAAGCTTGGTCTTGCGGTCCTCGTCCCAGAAGAAGCGGGCGTCGTTCAGCCGGGCCGACAGCACCTTGCCGTTGCCGCGCGCGATCTCCTTGCCGCCGTCGGCCGCCTCGATATTGGCCACGGTGAGGAAGTGCGGGGCGAGCTTGCCCGAGCGCGGGTCGCGGACGGCGAAGTACTTTTGGTGGGTGCGCATGGAGGTGCGGATCACCTCGGGCGGCAGGTCCAGGAAGTCCGGATCCATGTCGCCCAGCACCGGGGTGGGCCATTCGGCCAGGCCCGCGACCTCGGCCAGCAGGCCCTCGTCCTCGACCAGTTCAAGATTGCGCGCGAAGCAGAGGGTGCGCGCGCCGTCCATGATGCGATCCTTCCGCTCCTCGGGGTCGAGGATCACGAAATGGGCGGCCAGCTTGTCGCGGTAGCTATCGAAGTCCTTCACCTTGAAGGGCTTGCCCGAGCCCATGAAGCGATGGCCCTCAGTGACATCGCCCGACTGGGTCTCATCGATCCAGAACGGCACCACCTCGCCGTCGAACAGGCAGACGATCCGCTTCAGCGGGCGGACCCAGCGCAGGGTCCCGCGGCCCCAGGTCATCGACTTGGGCCAGGGGAAATTGCGCACGATCTTGTCGACCATCTCGGCGACGATCTCAGGGGTCGGGCGGCCGGCGCGATGGATGTGGGCGAACCAGAGGCCGTCCTTCTCCACCAGCTGGTCGCGGGCGATCCCGGCCTTGCGCAGGAAACCGTCGATGGCCTGGTCGGGAGAGCCGACGCGGGGGCCCTTCAGGTCCTCATGGCGGTCACCCTGTGCGGCGGGCAGGCCCTGGGCGACCAGGGTCAGGCGGCGGGGACCGGCGAAGGTCTTCAGGCCCTCGGGCAACAGCCCCTCGGCGGCCAGATGCTCGCGGGCCATGCGTTCGAAGTCCCGCGCGGCCTGGGCCTGCATCCGGGCGGGGATCTCTTCGGAGAACAGTTC
>NZ_JANOCX010000434.1:0-7599 GCF_031412415.1 Phenylobacterium sp. | reverse complement strand
GCCCTGCTCGGCCACGGCCAAGCGATTGGCCTTGGCCAGCGCCACGCGGCGCTCGGCGATCATGCCGTAGAAGGTGGTGGGAAAACGCGCCGCCTGGGCCAGGAATTCCTCGGATCGCGCGGCGTCCCCGGCCTGCGCGGTGGCGCGCGACGCCCAATAGGCCGCCCCTGACCTCAGCCAGGGATCTTCATCGTTGTCGCGGGCGACCAGAGCCAGCTGGGTCTCGGCGGCGGCGTAATTCTTCAAGCGGTAGGCGGCCATGCCGGCGATCCACCGTTCGTCCGCCCCTGAGGCCAACTCGTAGGCCCGCCTCATGTCGCCGCCGTAGAAGGCTTCGCGCGCCATGCGCCCCTTGGCGCCGGGCAGGCGGTTGGCCACGCCCTGGGCTGTCCGCTCGATGGCGCCCCAGCCGAAGCCGGCCAGGACCGGGGTCTTCAGCGCCGCGGCCTCGGCGGGCTTGCGGCGGCTGGCGAGAGAATAGATGCGTTCCGCGCCTGGCAGGTCGCCGAACCGGTCCAGCCACTTGGCCAACTCGTCATAGCTGGCGGTGTGGACGGTGGGATGCATGAGCTGGCGGAAGGCGAGGTGGCCGGCCAGGGACTGGTCCTGGGCCTGGGCCGCCTGCAGGCCCGCGTCGATGAAGTCGCCGTCTTCGACGGCTGCGAACGCCGCGGCGTAACGCTGCGCGTCCGAATCGCTCAGCACCTTGGGCGCGGCGACGGCGGTTTGGGTGAAAGCGGCGAAGATCCCGGCGAGAACCGCGACCTGAATGCCGTTGCGTGCCTGCATCCATTCTCCGCGTCGGCCGCTTCTTGAGAGCGATCTGGACGCAGCCCTTGTTCTCGACGGGGGAGTCCTACCCGCCCCGTTCCGGGCGATCAAGTCGTTCGGTCAGGGTCAGAAGGTCGCTCCACGCCTTCTTCTTGGCTGCCGGTTGTCTGAGCAGGAATGCGGGGTGCAGTGTCGGCATGGCGGGCAGTTCCAGGTCGCCGCTCTCCGAACGCCACTCGAACCATCGCCCGCGCAGGGACAGGATTCCCTCGTCGCGCTTCAGCATCGACTTGGCCGCGGGCGCCCCCACCAGCAGCAGCATCTTCGGCGCGACCAGCGCGATCGCCCGCTCCACAAAGGGTTGGCACACCGCCTGCTCCTGCGGCGTGGGCGTGCGATTGCCCGGCGGGCGCCAGAACACGGTGTTGGTGATGAACACCCGATCGGTCAGGCCCGCGGCCGCCAGCATCCGGTCCAGCAGTTGCCCCGCCTTGCCCACGAAGGGTTCGCCGCGTGCGTCTTCCTCGGCCCCGGGACCTTCGCCGACGATCATCAGCGGCGCGTCGACACGTCCGCGTGAGAACACCGCCTGGCGCGCACCCTCGAACTTCAGCGGGCATCCATCGAAGCCGGCGATGGCGGCCTTGAGCGCATCCAGGTCCTGGGCCTCGCCGGCCAGGCGCCGCGCTTCGGCGACCGCGCCCTGGACGTCAGGCGTCTGGGCCTTGGCCGTCGGGGCAGGGACCACGGCCTTGCGTTCCGGCGGGCGCGGCGGGACGATCCGCCCGGCCTCGATGCGGTCCACCGCCTCGTCCAGCAGCATGGCGTCGACACCCGCCTCGGCCCAGAAGGCGAGCAGGCTTTCGGCGGCGCGGGGGTCGGCTTGCGTCATCGGGTCCGTGAAAAGCTTCTCTGGGACAGCATCATAGCGGAGTTCACGCTTGACCGCCCTTGCCCAAGCTACCGATAAGTCGCCAGACGGATCAACGCCGCGTGACACAAGGGAGGGGAACCCTTGGCACGCAGGCCCAAAGGAGTTGGGGACATGACCGAAGCCATCGAACGCGAAGCGATGGAGTACGACGTCGTCATCGTCGGCGCCGGTCCCTCGGGGCTCTCCGCCGCGATCCGACTGAAACAGCTCGCCGAGGCGGCCGGGACCGAGATCACGGTCGCGGTGCTGGAAAAGGGCTCCGAGGTCGGCGCCCACATCCTGTCCGGCGCGGTCATCGACCCCGCCGGTCTCAACGAACTGCTGCCCAACTGGAAAGAGCTGGGCATCCCGCTCGAGACCAAGGTCACCCGCGACAAGTTCGTGATCCTGGGGCCGCAGGGCGACCTGGACGTCAGTTTCCTGCCGTTCCCCAAGTGGATGCTGAACCACGGCAACTACATCGCCTCGCTCGGCAACGTCTGTCGTTCGCTGGCCGCCCACGCCGAGGGCCTGGGCGTGGAGATCTATCCCGGCATGGCCGCCTCCGAGGTGGTCTACAACGACGACGGCTCGGTGAAGGGCGTCGTGGCCGGCGTGTTCGGCGTCGGCAAGGACGGCCAGCCCGGCCCCGACTTCCAGCCCGGCATCGAACTGCACGCCAAGTACACCTTCATCGGCGAGGGCGTGCGCGGCTCGCTGGCCAAGCAGCTCCAGGCCAAATTCGGTCTCACCGCCGGCCGCGATCCGCAGAAGTTCGGCATCGGCATCAAGGAGTTGTGGCAGGTTCCTGACGAGGCCTTCGAGGCGGGTCTCACCCAGCACACCTTCGGTTGGCCGCTGAAGAACGACGCCGGCGGCGGCTCGTTCATGTACCACTTCGGCGACAACTACGTGGCCATCGGCTTCGTCCTGCACCTCAACTACAAGAACCCCTGGCTCTCGCCCTTCGACGAGTTCCAGCGCTTCAAGACCCACCCCGCGATCCGCGGCTATCTGGAAGGCGGCAAGCGCATTTCCTACGGGGCCCGCGCCATCACCGAGGGCGGCCACCAGTCCCTGCCGCAGCTCTACTTCCCCGGCGGCGTCCTGCTGGGCTGCTCGGCCGGCATGGTCAATGTCCCCCGCATCAAGGGCAGCCACAACGCCGTGAAGAGCGGCATGCTGGCCGCCGAGGCCGCCTTCGCCGCCATCGGCGCCGGCCGCTCGGGCGACGAACTGACCGCCTACGAGGAGACCTACAAGACCTCCTGGATCGCCAAGGAGCTGCGCAACGTGCGCAACTTCAAGCCGCTGTGGTCGAAGTTCGGGACCATCCCCGGCATCGTCCTGGGCGGAATCGACGCCATCATCGCCAACGCGCTGGGCGGCTGGTCGCCCTGGGGCACGCTCAAGCACGGCAAGAGCGACGCGGAGTCCACGGGCCTGGCCAAAGACTACGAACCCATCGTCTATCCCAAGCCGGATGGCGAGTTCAGCTTCGACAAGCTGTCCTCGGTCTTCCTGTCGGCCACCAACCACGACGAGAATCAGCCCGCCCATCTGACGCTGAAGGACGCCTCGATCCCCATCCAGGTGAACCTGCCGCGCCATGGCGAGCCCGCGCGGCTCTACTGTCCGGCCGGGGTCTATGAGGTTCTGTACGACGCCGAGGGCAAGAACCCGAAGTTCCAGATCAATTTCCAGAACTGCGTCCACTGCAAGACCTGCGACATCAAGGATCCCTCCCAGAACATCGTCTGGACCACCCCCCAGGGCGGCGACGGACCGAACTATCCGAACATGTGAGGCCAAGGATCGGCGCCGTGCCTTGAAGTCGCCGCCGAAAGCGGAGACCTTCGGTTCATGCGCCACCTCCTCGTAGCCCTCGCTCCGCTTCTCCTGGTCGCCGCCTGCGCCTCGCCGTCGCAGGAGGCCGCCTGGCGGCCCACCATGATCGACGGCATGGGCGGTTCGGCCTATGGCGCTTTCCTGGCGGGGCAGGGCGCGCTCAACGACGGCAACGGCGCCGAAGCGGCCGCCTACTTCCAGCGCGCCGAGGCCGAGGGCGGCGCCAACGACCTGTTGCGCGATCGGGCCTTCACCGCCGCCGTCCTGGCCGGCGACATCGCCAAGGCCGCGGCGCTCGCGCCGAACGGCGCGGACGCCTCGGACGCCACCAAGCGCCTCGGTCAACTGGTCAGGGGCGTGGAGGAAATGGCCCAGGGCAAGGGGAAGGAAGCCCACGCCATCCTGACCGGCGAGGGGATCGGCTTTCCTCACCGCGGCGCCGCGGCCCTGCTGGCGCCCTGGGCGGCGGCCATGGGCGGCGACGTGGACGGCTCTCTGGTCCGGCCCGAGGTGCGCGGCGACCGGGTCGTCGACTATTTCGGTCAGTTGGGCCAGGCCTACCTTTACGAGCGGGCCAAACGCTTCGATGAGGCCGAGACCGACTACAAGGCCCTGACGGGCGGCGAGAACGCCCTGGACATGGCGATCCTGGCCTATGGCGCCTTCCTGGAGCGGCGCAATCGCCGGCCGGACGCCTTGGCGCTCTACGACAAGGCGCTGGCGGCCCAGCCTTCGGACGCCATCATGGCGGCGGCGCGCGCCCGCGCCTTGGCTGGCAAGTCGCCCCCGCCCATGCCGACCCTGCGCCAGGGCGCGGCCCAGGTGCTGATCGCCCCCGCCGCCACCATGCTCGGCGCCAAGCAGGATCAGCTGGGCCTGGCCTATCTGCGCCTGGCCCTGCGGCTCGACCCGGCCCGCAACGAAGCCTGGCTGATGGTCGGCGACATCATGGAGGTGGCGGGCGACACCACCGCCTCGCGCGACGCCTATGGCCGTCCCCGGCCGGGATCGCCGGAGTACGCCACGGCCCGCGCCAAGCTCGCCTGGAGCTACCAGAACGCCAAGCAGCCGGAGATCGCGCTGAAGATGGCCCAGGAGGCCGCCGCCACCGGCGAGCATGAGGCCCGCGTCACCTATGCCGACCTGCTGCGCGCCAACGACCGCTACGCCGAGTCCGCCACCGTGCTGACCGAGGTGATCGGCGCCAACGCCAACCCCGACTGGCGCCTGCTCTACGCCCGCGGCGTCGCCCTGGAACGCTCGGGTCAATGGTCGGACGCCGAGCGAGACCTGCGCGCGGCCCTCAAGCAGCGGCCAGAGGATCCCGAGCTGCTGAACTATCTGGGCTATTCCTGGATCGATCGGGGCGAGCACCTGGCCGAGGCCCTGGGCATGGTCCAGAAGGCCGTGGCGGCCAACCCGCAGTCCGGCGCCATGATCGACAGCCTCGGCTGGGCCTACTACCGCCTGGGCGACTACAAGAAGGCCGTCGAGCGCCTGGAGCAGGCCGTGGAGCTCGAGGCCGGCGATCCCGAGATCAACAACCATCTGGGCGACGCCTACTGGCGCGTCGGCCGCCGGACCGAGGCCGAATTCCAGTGGCGTCGGGTTCTGACCCTGGATCCCGACGCGCGGATCAAGGCCGACGTGGAGGCCAAGCTCGCCTCCGGCCTGGGCCCGAAGGGACCCGCGGCCTCGCCCCGTATCGCCGGGCAGTAGGGCCATGGCGCCGGACGTCTTCGCGCCCGCCAAGATCAACCTTTTCCTGCACGTCGGCGCGCCGGGCGCCGACGGCTATCACCCGCTCTGCAGTCTTATGACCTTCGCCGATATCGGCGACCGCGTGGGTGTCCGCGCCGCCGATGCCCTGTCCCTGCGGGTGGGCGGGCCGTTCGCCGCCGCGCTGCAGGGGGCGGAGGCCGACAATCTGGTCATGCGCGCCGTCCGCGCCCTGATGGCCCGGACGCGGGGGCCACAGCCGCCGGTGGCCTTCACCTTGGACAAGCGACTGCCCGTGGCCGCGGGGCTCGGCGGCGGCTCCAGCGACGCTGGCGCGGCCCTGCGATTGGCCCGCGAGATTCTTGGCGCCTCGCTGAGCGACACCGAGCTGGAAGCGATCGCCGCCGAGCTCGGCGCCGACGGCGCGGCCTGCCTCTGGGGCCGTCCGGTATTGGCCCAGGGGCGGGGAGAGCGACTGAGCCCAGCGCCGGGCCTGCCGGTCCTTGACGCGGTGCTGGTCAATCCGGGGGTCAGCGTCTCCACGCCCGAAGTCTATCGCGCCCTGGACGCGCGCGGCGTGTTCGGCGATATCGCGCCGCCGACCATGCCCGACGCGTTCGAGAGCGTGGAGGAGTTGTCGGGCTGGCTGCGGACCACCGCCAATGACCTCCAGGCGCCAGCGATGGCCCTGGCGCCCGCGATCGGCGATGTCCTGGAAACCCTGGCCGACGAGCCTGAGACCCTGTTGGCCCGGATGTCCGGCTCCGGGGCCACCTGCTTCGCCCTCTGCGGCTCGGACATCGAGGCCGAAACCCTGGCCGAGCGCCTTGAAGCCATGCGCCCCAATTGGTGGGTCGAGCGGTGCCGCCTGGGCGGCCCCTGGGACGGCGCGATCTGAGCTCCACGAACGAAAACGGGGGCCGCGAGGGCCCCCGTTCCCGAGAGGGGAGCAGGGACCCAGGCGGCCCTGCTCCTGACGAAGCGCTTACGAGTGGTAGGCGCGTTCGCCGTGTTCGCTGATGTCGAGGCCTTCTTCCTCGGTCTCCACCGAAGGCCGCAGGCCGATGGTGAACTTGATGGCGAAGAAGACGATGGCCGAGGCCACGGCCGACCACGAAATCGCCAGCAGGACCGCCTTCACCTGAGCCATAACCTGCGTGCCCATCACATAGGCCGCCGTGTCGCAGGTGGAGATGTCTCCGTCGAGGCCGCAGGTCGTGTAGTCGACCACGCCCGCGCCGCCCCAGGCCGGATTGACCAGGAAGCCGGTGGCGATGGCGCCCACGATGCCGCCGACGGCGTGGATGCCGAAGGCGTCCAGGCTGTCGTCGTACTTGAGCGCGTTCTTCACGGCCGAGCAGAAGATCACGCAGATCGGCGAGACGATCAGGCCCAGGACCAGGGCGCCCACGGGGCCGGCGAAGCCGGCGGCCGGGGTGACGGCGACGAGGCCGGCGACCAGACCCGACGCCATGCCCAGCATGCTGGCCTTCTTGCGGGTCACCCACTCGGTGACGACCCACGAGAGACCGGCGGCGGCGGTGGCCACCAGGGTGTTCATCATGGCGAGGGCGGCGTAGCCGTTGGCTTCAAGGTTGGAGCCGGCGTTGAAGCCGAACCAGCCCACCCACAGCAGACCGGCGCCCGCGAGGGTCAGGGTCAGGGAGTGAGGCGGCATGGCCTCGGTGCGGAAGCCCTTGCGGGGACCCACCACCAGGGCGCCGACCAGGGCGGCGATACCGGCGTTGATGTGGACCACGGTGCCGCCGGCGAAGTCGATGGCGCCCCAGCCCCAGAGCAGGCCCGACTGGATCGGATCCTTCGGCGCGATGGCGACGGCGTCGGGACCAGCCCACCACCACACCATGTGCGCCATCGGATAGTAGGAGAGCAGGGGCCAGAGGACCGCGAAGGCCACGACCGCGGCGAACTTCATCCGCTCAGCCACGCCGCCCAGGACCAGGGCGGCGGTGATGCAGGCGAACGTCATCTGGAAGCAGATGAAGACCAGCTCGGGGATGTAAATGCCTGTCGAGAAGGTCGCCACGTTGCTGGCCGGGGTCACGTCCTTGAGGAACAGACGGCCGGCGCCGCCGACGAACTTGTCCAAGCCGCCGCCATCGGTGAAGGCCAGGCTGTAGCCGTAGAGCAGCCACGCGATCATGCCGATCACGGTGACCGTCGAGACCTGCATCAGCATGGACAACATGTTCTTCTGACGGACCAGGCCGCCGTAGAACAGCGCCAGGCCCGGCAGGATCATCAGCAGGACCAGGACGGTGGAGACCAGCATCCAGGTGGTGTCGCCTTTGTCGACGCTCTGGGCCGGGGCCTCGGTGGTCGGCGTC
>NZ_JANOCX010000433.1:0-5032 GCF_031412415.1 Phenylobacterium sp. | reverse complement strand
CCGCCCATCGAAAAGCTCTTGTCGCCGCCGGCGTGGTGCACCAGCCAGGCGTCGGAGATCGCTTGCAGCTCCGGCATGATGGCCCAAACCTCCTGGGGCGGCACGACCTCAAAGGTCGCGCCCGCCTCGCAGGCCTGGCGCCAGGCACGACGCAGATTGCCCCGCTTGGTGCCTTCGATGCTGAAGCTGTCGAGGGCGACGGCGGCCGCCTCCCCCACCTTGGAAATGGAAAAACCCAGCTCGACGATGTCGGGAAGATACTCCGCGTCCAAGCCATAGAAGCCCGGCCTGGCGGCATGGGCGTCGGCCAGTTCGCGGAAGCGCCAGAAGAGCTCCGCACGCTCGTCGCGGCGTCCCACCGGGGCGCCAAGAGAAATCCAGGAACGCCCCCGCGCGCCGAACATCAGGAAGCTTTCGCCGCTGGCCGAGAAGATGAATCGCTTGTCGCCCAGGAGGGCCAGGTTCGAGCCGGGCTCGGCGTCCTCGGCCTTGGCCAGGATGGCGCGCACCCGGGCCAGTTCCGGATCGGACTCACCCACCACCTTCGGAGTGGCCGCCGAGGCGATCAGCCGCCAGACGCCAAAGGCGAACAGCAGGATCGCCGCGCCGGCCCAGGCGCGGCCTGCGCGCGCCGCGTCGGCGTCCGCCATCACCTTCCAGAACGGCATGTCGCCATAGTCGGCATGCTGGAACGACCAGAGCCCCAGCAGGCCGGCGCCGGCCACCACGGCGAAGGCCGAGAACAACCAGCCTGGGGTGACTTCCATGCTGGAAAGCCGTGCTTTTCGCGGAAACGCGCCGTGCAATGGGACCAGGACGACGGCCATCAGGGCGAGGGCTGAAGCCTCCTCCCAGGCGAAGGCCTTGAGCAAGGCCAGCGGCGCGGCGATCAGCAGGGCGGCCACCGCCGCGGCCCAAGCCGCATCCAGGCGAGATCTCAGTCCGAAGGCCAGGAGAACTAGAACCAAGCCGACGATGCTGGACAGGAAGTGGCTGACCTCGATCAGCACCACGGGAGTCACTTCATAAAGCGCGATGAACCGATCGGGGATGGAAGGCGTCGCCCCGGAGGCCAGCAGCATGATCCCCGCGGCAAGACTCAGCACCGCCGCCACATTCGGAGCCGCAGCGAAGGCCGTCGGCCTCAGTTCCTGCCAAATTCGCATAAGCCCGCCGCAGATCGCCTCAGTCTCGTGATCCTATAACGCGATTTGTTCGAGACGCAGCCGCGGCCTATTAAACAGCTGTTTCGACTCCCTTGCCCCCGGCGACCCCGACGCTAAGGTGGCGCGGAAAATCCAGGGAGGATCCCATGGCCGACTTCGGCGCCGGCGAACTCGACGCGTTCCGCGCCGAAGTGCGCGAATGGTTAGAAGCCAACTACCCGGCCGAGCTGCGCGATCCCGCGGCGCAGACCGATCCCGAAGCCGTCTGGGGCGGCCGCGCCTTCGAGGGCTCCTCAGACCCCCAAAGCGTCTGGATGCGGCGCGCCGCCGCTCAGGGCTGGACCGCGCCAGGCTGGCCCAAGGACTACGGCGGCGGCGGTCTCACCCCCGCTCAGGCCCGGGTGCTGGATCAGGAGATGTCGGCGGGCCGCTATCGTCCGCCGCTGGCGTCCTTCGGAGTCTGGATGCTGGGCCCTGTCTTGCTGGAGTACGCGACCGAAGCTCAGAAGCGCGAACACCTGCCTAAGATCATCAACGGCAATTTCCGCTGGTGCCAAGGTTATTCCGAGCCTGGAGCAGGTTCCGACCTCGCGTCCCTTGCAACGCGATGCGAAGACAAGGGCGATCATTGGCTAATTAATGGCCAGAAGGTGTGGACATCTTACGCCAACAAGGCGGATTGGTGCTTCTGCTTGGTGCGTACTGACACGACCAAAAAGCATGAGGGCATTTCTTTCGTCCTGATCGACATGACGACGCCGGGCGTCGAGACGCGGCCAATCAAGTTGATCTCCGGCGAGAGCCCATTCTGCGAGACCTTCTTCACCGACGTGAAGATCCCCAAGGACAACTTGATCGGCAAGGTCAACGGCGGCTGGGAGATCGCCAAGCGGCTGCTGCAATACGAACGCCAGAACATCTCCGGCGGCTTCGGCGGCGGCGGCGGGGCGGGCGGCGCGGCCGGCGACCTGGGCCAGATCGCCAAGACCTATGTCGGCGCCGACGACCACGGCCGAGTGGACGACCAGGATCTGCGGATGCGGATCACCAAGAACAAGATGGACTTCCAGACCCTCTACATGACGATCCAGCGCACCGCGGCCGAGGCCCGGGCCTCCA
The DNA here is from genome assembly GCF_031412415.1 of Phenylobacterium sp. Classification (GTDB taxonomy): domain Bacteria; phylum Pseudomonadota; class Alphaproteobacteria; order Caulobacterales; family Caulobacteraceae; genus Phenylobacterium. The sequence goes on along the minus strand of NZ_JANOCX010000433.1, from coordinate 2,747 downwards.
ACGGTCCGTCGGCGGCGACCTCGATCATCAAGTACGCCGCGGCGTCCCTGGCGCAGGAACGCTCCGAGCTGATGGTCGAATCCATGGGGTCTCGGGGCCTGGGCTGGGAGGGCGAGGGGTTCAGCCCCGCCGAGCTCATCGCCACCCACGGCTGGCTGCGATCGAAGGGCAACTCCATCGAGGGCGGCACGTCGGAGGTGAACATCAACGTTGTGTCGAAGCGGGTTTTGGGCCTGCCCGATCCGAAGTAGAGTTTAGACCGGCGTTCTATTTCGAGCGGCGGCGACCTGATTGAACGACCTATTTTTGAAGGCGAATTTGCATGGCTGATTTCGGCGGCGACGACACGCAGGCCTTCCGCGCGGAGGCAAAGGCGTGGCTGGAGGCCAACTTCCCTGCCGAGCTGAAGGCAGACCCTGCCGCGCAGCTGGCGGCCGCCCAGGGCGGCAAGGAAGGGCCCGCGGCCAAGCAGTGGCGTGAAGCTATGGGCTCCCGAGGTTGGGGCACCCCGACCTGGCCGGCCCAGTATGGCGGCGGGGGCCTCTCCCGCGCCGAGGCCCGTGTCCTGGCCGAGGAGATGGCCAAGCTCGGCGCGCGCAACCCCATCGGCGGCATGGGCGTGATGATGTTCGGTCCCACCCTGATCGAGTACGGGACCGAGGAGCTGAAGCGCCAGCACCTACCCGGGATCATCAGCGGCTCGGTCCGGTGGTGCCAGGGTTACTCCGAACCCGGAGCCGGGTCTGACCTCGCAGGCCTTCAGACCCGCGCCGACGACAAGGGCGACCACTACCTGGTCTCGGGATCGAAAATCTGGACGAGCGGCGCCAATCTCGCTGACTGGTGCTTCTGTCTGGTGAAGACCGACACCAGCAAGAAGCATGAGGGCATCTCGTTCCTGCTGATCGATATGAAATCGCCGGGGGTCGAGGTTCGGCCGATCAAGTTGATCAACGGGACCTCGCCGTTCTGCGAGACCTTCTTCACCGAGGTGAAGGTGCCGAAGGACCAGCTGTTCGGACCGCTGAACGGCGGCTGGACCGTGGCCAAGCGGCTGCTGCAGTTCGAGCGTGACAATATCTCAGCGGGCCTGGGCGGCGGGTCGATCGGGGCGCCGGTGGCGGCGCTCACCGTGCTGCACGCGGCGAAGGACTATGTGGGCGTCGACGAGGCGGGGCGGCTGGCCGATCCCGACCTGCGCCGGCGGGTCACCGAACACCTGATGGAGGCCCGGGCCTTCCAGATGACCGTGCGTCGGGCCGCCGACGAGGCGAAGGCGGGCAACGGGCCTTCGGCCGCCACCTCGATCATGAAGTACGCCGGCGCCAAGATCGCCATGGACCGCAACGAGCTGATCGTCGAAGCCATTGGCTCCAACGGCCTGGGCTGGGAGGGCCAGGGCTTCGACGGGCCGGAGCTGGCGGCGGTGCGGACCTGGCTGCGCTCGAAGGGCAATTCCATCGAGGGCGGCACCTCGGAAATCAATCTCAACGTCGTGGCCAAGCGGGTCCTGGCCCTGCCCGATCCGAAGACCACGGGAGCCCTCCCCGCGGCCTAGGGTTCGTGCTATAGTGACTACTAAGATAATGAATATTAGGGAGAATTTTCATGGCTGATTTTGGCGGCTCCGATTTGGAAGCCTTCCGCGCCGACGCGCGCACCTGGCTCGAAGACAATTTCCCCAAGTCCCTGCGCGGCGACGCCGAGGCGCTCCAGGCCCTGGCCATGAGCCCGGCCGAGGCGACCGGCGACTGGGCGGTCTGGAAGGAACGGATGGGCGCGCGCGGATGGGGCACACCCACCTGGCCGGCGGCCTATGGCGGTGGCGGCCTCAGCCCCGCCGAGGCCCGCGTGCTGCAGCAGGAAATGGCCACCATCGGCGCGGTCAATCCGATCGGCGGCATGGGCGTGGGCATGTTCGGCCCGACCCTGCTGGAATACGGCACCGAAGAGCAGAAGAAGAAGTGGATCCCCGACATCGTCACCGGCAAGGTCCGCTGGTGCCAGGGCTTCTCCGAGCCGGGCGCCGGCTCCGACCTTGCAAGTCTTCAGACGCGCGCTGAAGATAAAGGCGACCACTTCCTGGTGAACGGATCAAAGATCTGGACGAGCGGCGCCCAGTACGCCGACATGATCTTCTGCCTCGTTCGCACTGACAATACCAAGAAGCACGAAGGCATTTCTTTCGTCGTCTTCAGCATGCATCAGCCTGGTGTCGAAATTCGGCCCATTCTGCTCATCGCCGGCAACTCGCCCTTCTGCGAAACCTTCATCACCGACGTGAAGGTGCCCAAGGAAAACCTGATCGGCCCGCTGAACGGCGGCTGGAGCGTGGCCAAGCGCCTGCTGCAGCATGAGCGCTCGGGCATGAACGGCTCGCGCGGCGCCTCGGCGGTCAAGCCGCTGGCGCTGGGCGTGGTGGCCAAGAAGTATGTGGGCGCCGATGACCAGGGCCGGCTGGCGGACTCAGACCTGCGCACCCGCATCGTCATGAACGAGATCGACCAGAAGGCGCTGCAGCAGACGGTCCGCCGCGCGGCGCTGGAGGCCAAGGGTAATTCGGGTCCCTCGGCCGCCACCTCGATCATGAAGAACGCCAATATGAAGGTCGCCCAGGACCGGGCCGAACTGACCCTGGAGTTCATGGGCCATCAGGGCCTGGGCTGGACCGGCGACGGCTTTACCGAAGAGGAACGGAGCGCGGTGCGCACCTGGCTGTCGGGCAAGGCCGGCTCGATCTACGGCGG
>NZ_JANOCX010000432.1:0-5126 GCF_031412415.1 Phenylobacterium sp. | reverse complement strand
CCGGCTCGGGTTCAATATGGGCTGGCGGCGCGGCCTCACCGGCCACGCGGGCCAGGAGGGCCGCGATATCCAGGGGCGCGTCGGCGCTGGCCGCGGCCAGGGCGTCGTCGCTAAGCGGCTCGGCCGAGATCTGGGCGACCTCGCCGTCCTCCGGCGTGATGGTCAGGTCGCAATCGTCTTCGACGAACTCGAAGACCTCGCGGATCGCCGCCTCGTCGGACTCGGTGGTCAGCAGGATCGTCCAGTGGAGATAGGCCGCTTCCGCGGCGAGCTGATCCAGCGGCGGGAGAGTGTCGGCGTCGAGGATGACCTGCGTCTCGCCCAGTCGGGCCAGCTCGCGCAGCACCAGGCCCGCTTCGTTGGCCTTGGCGTACATCTCGGTGCGGGGCGCGAAGGCGATGCGCCAGACGCGGCCGCCCGCGGAGGGGGCGGCCGCCAGGTCGGCCACGGGATCGATCGCCGGCGCGTCGAAGCTGGGCGCGTCGAAGCCCGGCGTATCGTCGCCGTCGATGGCCACGGCCATCGGCACGAAGCCGAAGTCCTCGTCGCCGCCGAGGTCGTCCTCGTCCAGGCCGTCGCCCCCGATCAGGGCCTTCATTTCAGAGAGGATGGGGGCTGAGCGGCCATCGTCCACGGCGCCGCCGTCGCGGGCGGCCACCACATGGTCGGCCAGGACGTCGAAGGCCCGCAGCAGGGTCTTGGCGACGTCGTCGGTCAGCTCCATCTTGCCCGACCGCAGATCGTCCATCACCGTCTCGAAGACGTGGGCGAAGCGGATGAGGTCTTCGAGGCCAAAGGCCCCGGCGCCACCCTTCACCGAGTGGACGGCGCGGAACACAGCATTGATCGTCTCGCTGTCGGCCTCGCCCGCCTCCATGGCCAGCAGACCTTGTTCGGCGTCGGTCAGGAGTTCGTCGCACTCCTGAAAGAAGGTCTGCTTGATGCTCTCGAACGGATCCAACGGGTCGCTCCGACAGGGTGACGTGGTTTAGGCGGCGACGCGGCGGACGGCTTCGACCAGCTTGATCGGATTGAACGGCTTGACGATCCAGCCCGTGGCGCCGGCCGCGCGGGCCCGCTCCTTCTTGGCCGCGTCGCTTTCCGTGGTCAGCACCAGGATCGGCGTGGCGCGATGATCGGGATTGGCGCGGACGCCCTCGATCACGCCGAAGCCGTCGAGGCGGGGCATGTTGATGTCGGTGATCACCACGTCGGCGCCGTTGGCCTGGAGGACTTCCAGGCCTTCGATGCCGTCAACGGCCTGGATCACCGTGTAGCCCGCCTGAACGAGCGCGTGGTTCAGCATTTCGCGCATCGTGCGGCTGTCGTCGATGGTAAGTACGGTCTTGCTCACGAGAGTCCCCCTTGGGGCTGAAATTGCAGCTCGGGGCCGCCAAACGCAGCCAACTGCTCTGAAAAGCCTGAAGACGGTTGATCCACCGTTAAGCAAACCCCGTCTTCGACCCAGATTTTTCGCGCAGACATCAAAACTTGCAGGCATAGGCCGCCAAGACGGGTCACCTGGGAGGCGTCCATCGCCAACGGACGACCGCGAAGGGCCATCAGTTCGGCTCGCAGGGGCTCGGCCGCCTGCAGGTCTAGGACCGCCGGTAGGCTCACCTGGGCTGGTGCGGTTAAGTCAGACATCGTTACGCTTCCCTCTCAGACCGCTGACGTGCGGCGACCTAGAATTCTTCCCAACTGTCGGTGTCGATCTTGTGCGCCGCCGAACCCTGACGGCTGGAGCGCCGCATCTGGGGAACGGGCGCGCGGACGCGAACGGCGGCCTCCGGCTGGCCGATCCGGAACCGGGCGATGGACCCGGCCAGAGCTTCGGCCTCATTGGCCAACGAATGACTGGCGGCGGTCGATTGCTCGACCATGGCCGCGTTCTGCTGGGTCACCTGGTCCATCTGGTTGACGGCGGTGTTGACTTGCTGGAGGCCGACGGCCTGCTCCTGGGCGCTGGCGGCGATCTCGGTGACGAGGCCGTCGATCTCGGCCACGCGGCCCACGATACGGTCCAGGGCCTGGCCGGTCTCACCCACCAGGCGCACGCCTTGGCCGACCTGATCGGTCGAGGCCGAGATGAGGGTCTTGATCTCCTTGGCCGCTTCAGCCGACCGCTGAGCTAGGGCCCGTACTTCGGAGGCGACGACCGCGAAGCCACGGCCGGCCTCCCCGGCGCGAGCCGCCTCGACCCCGGCATTCAGGGCCAGCAGGTTGGTCTGGAAGGCGATCTCGTCGATGACGCCGATGATCTGGCTGATCTGCTGGGCGGACTTTTCGATCTCGCTCATCGCCGAGACGGCGTGGCGGACCACTTCGCCGCTGGTCTGGGCGTCGCCGCGGGCGGCCCGCACAACATCGGAGCAGGCCTTGGCGCCGCGGGCGGTCTTGCGAACCGTGGCGGTGATCTCGTCGAGGGCCGCGGCGGTTTCTTCCAGGCTGGCGGCCTGCTGCTCGGTGCGACGCGACAGGTCGTCGGCGGCGGTGGAGATCTCGCCCGCCCCATTGCGAATGCCGCCGACGTTGGTGACCACCACGGTCATCGCGTCCTGGAGCTGGCCGATCGCGGCGTTGAAATCGTTCTGCAGCTTGACGTAGTCCGCCGGGAAGGCGCCGGCGATGCGGTGGGTGAGGTTCCCTTGGCTGAGGTGGTCCAGCCCCTCGGCCAGGCCCTCGACGACCAGGGCCTGCTCGCGGGCGGCGGCGGCGCGGGCGGATTCGTGGCGGTTGCGTTCGTCCTCGGCGGCCTTTCGTTCCTCTGCGGTCTGGCCTTCGAGGCGCAGCTTCTCGAGCCCGGCTGTCTTGAACACGGCCACGGCGTCGGCCATCTGGCCAACCTCGTCCTGGCGGCCGACGGCTGGGATCGAGGCCTCGAAGTCGCCCTGGGCCAAGCGACGCATGGCCGCGGTCATGGCGGTGACCGGCAGGGCGATGGTGCGGGTCAGCAGCCAGCCCAGGCCGACGGCGATCAGCATCGCCAGGGCGAGGCCCAGGGTCAGCCAGGTGTAGGCGCTGCGGCTCGACTGGACCTGTTGTTCCTGGAGCAGGGTCATCTTGGCCACCTCGGCCTCGACCACGGCGTCCATGGCGTCTTCGGCCGGGGTGATGACGGTGTCGGCCAAGCCGTCGGGCCCGACCATCTGAATAGCCTGGGGCAGGGTCGACGGATCGGCGCTCAGCGCCATGCCGGCGCGGACCACGTCGGTGAACCACTTGTCGGCGGCCACTTCGGCTGAGTCGATCTTGGCGGAGAGCTCTGGCGTGTCGGCCAGGAGCGCGCGCGCCGCGGTCAGACGCGTCTTGAAGTTGGCCCGGTGCTTGTCGATCCGCTCGGCGTAGTAGGTGTCCTTCGACAGCAGGTAACCGCGGTAGCTGTTCTCTTGGCGGGTCAGGTAGAACTTGGCTTCGCTCAGGGCGGCGAGCGTCTCCTGGCCTTCCCGGGTCTCCATTCGGGCGGCGTCCAGCGCGCGCAGGTTCATCAGCATGGCGCCGCCCATTCCGGCCATGGCCACGGCGACGGCGGCGAACCCGATAGTCAGCTTTCGGGAGATTTTCAGGTTATTGAACGACACGAGTGTTCCTAGTTGCTCAAGTTCCACCCCGGTTCGCGGGGGCTGGGCCATGTCTCAGGGTCAGCGACGGCAGGCGATGCGATCAGCTTGGGTCGAGGACCGTTCCGAAGCGGCTGAAAACTATTCGGGGTCTCGAACAAATCTGTCGGTGGTCGAAATGCTGTCAGTGCCCCCCTCGAAATCTTGCGAGATACTCGAAGAAACTGAAATGCGAGGCCCCCGCCCGCGAGTCTTCAAAACATCACCGCATCCTTGGTTAATCGGCGCGGCTTGAAGAAAGGGTTACCGAGGCGGGATCGGAGCAGGGCCGGAATCCCGATTTCCTCAAGAACAGCGGACGTCGGGCGCCGCCGTGCGACAATCTGGCGCCCCTGGCGGCGCGAATTCTTGCTCGCATTACTTCTGCGGGCGTCGCGGCGGGTCCCACAGTCTAGAGTGGTCTTTAGCGGCGCCGATATTCATTCGCCCAAGTTCAACGAACCTGTTCTTCCACCGCTTCGGTTTTACTTGCGGCCGGCGTCCCCGCTGGGACCTTCAAGACCGACTTCAGGATCTGGGTGTCTTCCGTGGCGTAGCGGCGGGGCTGGCCGCGACTGTGCGTGGGCGACAGCCACCATCCGAGGTCGCATCGTGTTCGACCGCCTTCCGCGAGGTCACACTTGCCCCGGGTCTCCGCCGGTGCTGGCTTGGGGTCAGGAGCGCCGTGGAGGATGTCATGGACCTGAAGCTGACGCCGGAGATGGAAGCATTCCGCGACGAGGTCCGCGGCTTCCTGGAGACCTACGCCGATCGCTACGCGCCGGGCGCCGGGGCCGACAGACCGCGCGAGGCGGCGCTGGAGTGGCAGGCCCTGCTGATCGACCACGGCTATGCGGCGCGGACGATTCCGCGTGAGTACGGCGGCTACGGCGCCGAGCCCGACATCCTGAAGACCCGGATCATCGCCGAGGAATTCACCGCCGCCGGCGCGCCGCGCGGCTTCGCCAACCAGGGCATTTCCATGCTGGTCCCGACCCTGCTGGAGGTGGGGTCCGAGGAGCAGAAGAAGCGCTGGATCGCGCCGACACTGCGCGGGGAGGTGGTCTGGTGTCAGGGCTACTCCGAACCGGGCGCCGGCTCCGACCTCGCCAGCCTCCAGACCAAGGCGGTGGAGGACGGGGAAGACTTCCTGATCTCGGGCCAAAAAATTTGGACGAGCACCGCGGCCCAGGCCGACATGATCTTCTGCCTGGTGCGGACCGAGCCGCAGGCGCCCAAGCATGACGGGATTTCCTACATCCTGTTTCCGATGACCACGCCGGGGATCGAGGTCAGGCCCCTGAAGACCATGACCGGGTCGGCGGAGTTCAACGAGGTGTTCTTCACCGACGTCCGTGTTCCGCAGAGCGGCGTGGTCGGCGGGCGGGGGCGGGGCTGGTTCGTGGCCAATGCGACGCTGAAGCATGAGCGGGGCATGCTGGGGGACCCCAATGCGACGGAAGCCCGGTTCGCTGCCCTCATCGACCTGATGAAGAGCGAGAGCGTGGACGGGCAGCGGCTGATCGA
>NZ_JANOCX010000431.1:0-1556 GCF_031412415.1 Phenylobacterium sp. | reverse complement strand
GACCGCTCCGCCCGAGCCGGCGTCCGCGCCGAAGGCCGCTCCGGTCGCCCAGGCCAATGGCGAGCGCGTCTTCGCCTCGCCCCTGGCCCGCCGGATCGCCGAGCAGAAGGGGCTGGATCTCGCCCAGATCCAAGGATCTGGCCCGCACGGACGGATCATCAAGCGCGACGTCGAGGGTTCGACGCCGTCGGCCAAGGCGCCCGCCGCCTCACCGGCTGCCGGAGCCGCGGCCGCGCCGCGTCAGGCCCAGAGCCTGGCGCAGATGGGCATCCCCGACGGCAGCTACGATCTCGTGCCCCTCGACGGGATGAAAAAGACCGTCGCGCGGCGGATGACCGACAGCTTCCGCGACATCCCGCACTTCCCGTTGACCATCGACCTGGAGATCGACGGCTTGCTGGCGGCGCGCGCCAAGATCAACGGCATGCTGGAGAGCCAGGGCGTCAAGGTCAGCGTCAACGACCTGGTGATCAAGGCCGCGGCCGTCGCGCTCAAGCGCGTTCCGGAGGCCAATGCGTCCTACTCGCCCGAAGGCATCGCCATGCACCACAACGCCGACATCGCCATGGCGGTGGCGATCGACGGGGGCCTGATCACGCCGATCATCCGCAAGGCGGAGACCAAGGGCCTGGCCCAGATCGCCGTGGAGGCCAAGGACCTGGCCGAACGCGCCCGCACTCGCAAGCTGAAGCCGGAAGAGTTCCAGGGCGGCACGTTCTCGGTGTCCAACCTCGGCATGTTCGGGATCAAGTCGTTCAACTCGATCATCAACGAACCCCAGGGCTGCATCCTCTCAGTGGGCGCGGGCGAGAAGCGGCCCGTGGTCAAGGACGGCCAACTCGCCGTGGCCACGGTGATGAGCGTCACGCTCACCTGCGATCACCGGGTGGTCGACGGCGCCATCGGCGCGCGCTGGCTGCAGGCCTTCAAGGCCCTGATCGAAGATCCCATCACGATGATCGTCTGAGGCGTGCGCCATGAGTGATTTCGACGTCATCGTCATCGGTTCGGGCCCGGGCGGCTATGTCACCGCCATCCGCGCCAGCCAACTCGGCTTCAAGACCGCCATCGTCGAGCGCGAGGCCCTGGGCGGGGTGTGCCTGAACTGGGGCTGTATCCCCACTAAGGCGCTGCTGAAGTCCGGGGAGGCTTACGAGAATCTCAGCCACCTGGCCGAATACGGCATCAAGGTCGAGAAGGCGTCGTTCGACTTCACCAGCGTGATCGCACGCTCCCGCAAGGTGGCGGGCCAGCTCAACGCCGGCGTGGCCTTCCTGATGAAGAAGCACAAGATCGAGGTGATCGAGGGAACAGCCAAGTTCGAGAAGGGGCAAGGGGCTCCCAAGGTGGTCGTGGCGCTGAAAGCTGGCGACTCGCGAAGCGTCCAGGCCAAGCACGTGATCCTGGCCACCGGGGCGCGAGCGCGGACGATTCCCGCCATCGGCCTGACCCCCGACGGCGAGCGGGTCTGGAGCTATCGCGAGGCGATGGTTCCGAAGACCACGCCGAAATCCATGATCGTCGTCGGGTCCGGCGCCATCGGGATCGAGTTCGCC
>NZ_JANOCX010000430.1:0-4212 GCF_031412415.1 Phenylobacterium sp. | reverse complement strand
GACCAGCGCGGGCTGGCGCACTTCATCGAACATATGGTCTTCAACGGCTCCAGCGAGATCGCCGAGGGCGAACTGACGCGCACCCTTGAACGCCTGGGCCTCGCCTTCGGGGCCGACACCAATGCCTCGACCAACTTCGATCAGACGATCTATCAGCTCGACCTGCCGCGCACTGACGACGAGACCGTCGACACCTCACTGATGCTGCTGCGCGAGGCGGCCGGGAACCTCACCCTCGACCCTGCGGCCATCGATCGGGAGCGTGGGGTCGTGCTGTCGGAAGAGCGCGCTCGCGACACCCCGCCCTATCGGGTCTACAAGTCTCGTCTCGAGTTTCTGCTGAAAGATCAACGACCTCCGACCCGGTACCCCATCGGTAAGGTCGAGGTGTTGCAAACCGCCCCCGCCTCTGAGTTCACGGATTTTTACAACCGCTACTACCGCCCTGAACGCGCCGTTCTGGTGGCTGTCGGCGACTTCGACGTCGCGGCCATGGAGGCCAAGATCAAGGCCCGGTTCAGCGACTGGGCGCCTGTCGGCGCGGCCGGCGTCGATCCCGACCTGGGCGCCCTGCGCGCGCGAAAGACCGAGGCCAGGCTGGTCGTGGAGCCCGGTGCGCCTCTGTCCCTGCAGATGGCCTGGCTGCGTCCGGACGACGTCTCCGCCGACACCGCGGCCAAGCGTAAGGGCGATCTGATCCAGCAGTTGGGCTTCTCCGTGCTGAACCGGCGCCTGCAACGGCTGGCGCGCGGCGCTCAGCCACCGTTCCTGGGCGCCGGCGCCTTCGAGAGCGACGAGTACGACGCCGCCGAGATGACGATGGTCACCGTCAACGCCGAGCCGACCCGCTGGCGCGAGGCGCTCACCGCCGTCGAGCAGGAGCAGCGTCGCGCCGTGCAGTTCGGCGTGCGCCAGGACGAGCTGGACCGCGAGATCGACGAATATCGGGCCAGCCTCAAGGCCGACGCCGCCGGCGCCGCGACCCGCACGCCAGGCGCCCTGGCCAGCGAGATCGCCGGCTCGCTGTCCGACGACGAGGTGGTGACCAGCCCGACCCAGGACCTGGCGCTGTTCGAGGAGACCGTGAAGGGCCTGAAGGCCGACGACGTCTCCGCCGCCCTGAAGGCCGCGTTCAAGGGCGCTGGCCCGTTGCTGTTCATGGCCACGCCCAAACCCATTCCGGGCGGCGACAGAGCCTTGGTCGCGGCGCTGGAGACCTCGCGCAAGGTCGCCGTCGCGGAGCCCTCCGCCCCAACCCAGGTCGCCTGGCCCTACGAGACCTTCGGCGACATCGGCAAGGTGGCTGAGACTCGCGAGGCGCCCGATCTCGACACCGCCTTCGTGCGCTTCGAGAACGGCGTGCGCCTGACCGTCAAGCCGACCCGTTTCAAGGACGACGAGGTTCTGGTCCGGGTGAACGTCGGCCGCGGCAAGATCGACCTGCCCAAGGATCGCCAGAACGTCGCCTGGGCCTCGGGCGCCTATATCGAAGGCGGTCTGAAGCAGATCAACGCCGAAGACATGGAGCAGGTCCTGGCCTCCAAGGTCTACGGCGCCCAGTTCGGCATCGGCGACGACGCCTTCGTGCTGTCGGGCGCCACGCGGCCCGAGGATCTCGACACCCAGCTCCAGGTCCTGGCCGCCTACGCCTCGGAGCCCGGCTGGCGTGAGCAGGCGTTTCAACGCCTGAAGAATTCCGGCAAGACCATCCACGACCAGTATGAGGCCACGGTCTCCGGTGTCGTCTCGCGCGACCTCAGCGGGCTGCTGCATGGCGGCGATGAGCGCTGGGTCTTCCCCAGCCGCCAGGAGATGGCGGACGCCAAGCTCGAGAACTTCAAGGCCGAAGTCGCCCCCGCCCTGGCGAACGGCCAGATCGAGGTCGTGATTGTCGGCGACACCACGGTCGAAAAGGCCGTGGATGCCGTGGCCCGCACCTTCGCCGCCCTTCCCCCTCGCCCGACCCCGGCCCCGCCCCCGACGGCGGAGATCGAGGTGGGCTTCCCCGCCGGCGTCGCCCAGCCGGTGATCCGCACGCACAAGGGTCGCGGCGACCAGGCCGTGGGCTACATCGCGTGGCGCACCAACGACTTCTTCGCCAACCCCCAGCGAGCCCGCGACACCGCCGTCCTGGGCGAGGTTTTGGAACTGCGGCTGATCGAGGAACTGCGCGAGGCCCAGGGCGCGACCTACTCGCCGAACGCCTCCTATAGCCACAGTTTCGTGTGGCCCGGCTGGGGCTATGTCTCGGCCAGCGTCGAGGTCCCGCCCGACAAGCTCCCGGCCTTCTTCGCCGACGTGAAAAAGATCGCCAGCGACCTACGCACCAAGGAGATCAGCGCCGACGAGCTCGCCCGGGCCAAGAAGCCGCGCCTCGAACAGATCGAAAAAGCTCGCGAAACCAACGGCTACTGGCTGTCGGAGCTCTCCGGCGCCCAGGCCGATCCTCGTCGTCTCGACGCTACCCGCGCCATGATCTCCGGCACCGAACGGGTCACCGCCGCCGACGTCAAACGCGCCGCCGAGGCGGTGTTGAAGGACGAGACCATGTGGATGTTCGAGGTCAAGCCGGCGGGGGCTTAGGGCCTAACGCCCCGCCTCTTTCGCCATGGCGTCCAGGTCATCGTCGAACCCTCGCGCCACGATGACGACCGTCGTGACCGCCTTGGCGAAGAAGGCGCGCGGGACGGTCGCGAAATCGTCCGTCGGGCGGTGGTACTCTGGATGGTCCTCCACGCCGAGATAGACCCAAGGCACACCGGCCTTGTGAAAGGCCGCATGGTCCGACAGCAGCGTCCAGTCGTCGTCCCCCCTCCAGGGTGGTCCGTCATGACCCTGCTTCAGCGTCACCGGGACCTGCCCCGCCAAGGCCGCCAGGCGGGGCTTCAGCCAGGGGAAATGATAGGTGCCAGACGCATAGAGCTCGCCCTTGGCGTTCTTGCTCAGCATGTCGAGGTTCAGGTTCAGCGCGATCCTCGCCAGCGGAACCGGCGGAGCGGCCACGAAGGCGCCGGAGCCGCGGTGGCCCAGTTCCTCGGCGTCCACCGCTGCGAAAATCACGGTGTGCTTCGGCGGGCTCTTGGCGAACGACTCCGCGGCGGCCAGCAGCGCGGCGACGCCCGAGGCGTTGTCGTCGGCGCCATTGTAGATCTCGCCCTTGCGGACCCCCAGATGGTCGTAGTGGGCGGTGATCACCAGAACTTTGTCGCTCGCCCCCGTCCCGGCGATCTGCCCGACCAGGTTCGTTCCCCTCCTGGCCTCGGTTCCGAGCGTGATCGCGAACGGCTGCTCGAAGCCGCCATAGGCCGGCTTCAAGCCGATCTCGGAGAAGCGTTTAAGAATGTGAGCTCGGGCCAGGGCGGAACCCGGCGACCCCGCCGCCCGGCCAGCCATGGCGTCGGTCGACAGGATCTCGACGTCCTGCAACGCCTTCTCGCCCGCCGCGTGGGCCGGGCCCGCGGACAGGCCGCAGGCCACGATCGCGGCCAAGACGATCCTCGAAATTCCGAACAAACTCACCCCCGTCGACGCCGTCGCGACGGACCATCGGGCCTTCGCTGCGGTTCCGCAAGCGAGCGGAGACGCCTTCGTGCGACGAGGGTTGCCTAGTAGACCGTCCCGCCGACGCCGCCGTCGAGGCTCATGGTGGTGGCGACCGAGGACTCGACGCGCTCTTCTTCCTCGCGGTAGGCGGTGTAGCGCTCGACCTCGACGATGGTCAGGATTTTGATCCCGGCGCCGAAACGGCGCAGCAGCGAGCGCTCGTTGCAGTCGCGGGCCGGGGTCTGCCTGCGGCATTCCACCTTGCCATCGCGGCCGTGATAGAGCGCGTCGCCCTTGCGGCAGGTCAGGGTCCGGCCGCCGGAGAAATCGATCTTCTCGTTGTAGTCGGCGATCGTGGCCTGCAGCCAGGTGCCGGCGATACAGCGATAGAGTTCGCCCTCGAAGAATTGTTCGATCTCGCGGTCGGGGCGGACCTGAGAGGCGGCGTGCGGCACCTGACGCGCGTCGATGCAAACGGCCTGGATGACCACGCGACGGGTGCGGGTGCGGCTGGCCTCGTAGGCCACGCGCTTCATGCGCTTGCCCTGTTCGACATTGAGCGTGACCTTGCCGGTGGCCTTGGGCGGCGCGTAGCCGCCACCGCCACCGCCGCCGCCGTAATAGACGGCGGAACCCGCGCCGGCGCCGGCGCCGGACCCGGCGCGCGAG
>NZ_JANOCX010000429.1:0-11954 GCF_031412415.1 Phenylobacterium sp. | reverse complement strand
GGATTCATGGCGTGTTCGCGGCTCCCGACAGGAAGGTGGTCACCGCGCGCGCCTCGGCGTCCGGCGTCCTGACGACGAAGGTCGCCGGGAGGTTGGGTTGGCTGAGCGCCTGAGGCGGGAGCGTCACGAACACCCGCAGGGCGCGGACCTCATTGGCCGGCGCCACGACGCTGAGGGTCGTGCCCCTGGCGATGGCGGCGGGGGTCTTGATCAGGGCGCCGTACGGGCCTTCGAAGACCACTGTCACGGTCTCGTCCTCGAACCCGCGATTGACGATCTTGAGCGTGTAGCCGTTGCGCACCGCCCCGTCGTGCAGGCGGACAAACACGGGATTGCGGTCGCGTAGCACGTGGAGGTCAAGGGTGGTCCGGTGGCTGAGGCCCCAAATCATGGCGGCCGACACGGCGGCCAGCGCAACGCCATAGAACGCTGTCCTAGGCCGCAACAGCCGGTAGATCGCCGGGCGGCCCGCGGCGCGCGCTTCGACCGCGGCGTCGGTGTCGAAGGCGATCAGGCCCGTCGGTCGGCCGACCTTGAGCATGATCTCGTCGCAGGCGTCGATGCAGAGGCCGCAATTGATGCACTCGAGCTGCGGCCCGTTGCGGATGTCGATCCCCATGGGGCAGGCGGTGACGCACTGGCTGCAATCCACGCAGTCGCCGCGTCCCGTCCAGTCGGCGCCCTTCTTGTGCGTGCCGCGCGGTTCGCCGCGGTCGTAGCGATAGGTGACCTGCAGCGAATGCTCGTCGAGCATCGCCCCCTGAATGCGCGGCCAGGGGCACATGTAGATGCAGACCTGCTCGCGCATGAACCCAGCGAAGACATAGGTCGTGAACGTCAGCAGGGCGCAGAAGATGTAGCCGGTGAGCGGTCCCTGCCCGACCCAGAAGGTCCGGATCAGGGTCGGTGCGTCATGGAAGTAGAAGATCCAGGCGCCGCCGGTGCCGAAGGCGATCCCCAGCCAGACCGCGTGCTTGCCGGTCTTTCGCCACACCTTGTTTAGCGACCAAGGCGCCGCGTCCAGCCGCATCCGCGCGTTGCGGTCGCCCTCGAACAGCCGCTCCACATGGATGAACAGATCGGTCCAGACCGTCTGTGGGCACGAGTATCCGCACCACAGGCGTCCGAAGAGGGCGTTGCTCAGGAACAGCCCCAGGGCGGCGAGCACCAGCAGGCCAGTCAGGAAATAGACCTCCTGCGGCCAGAGCTGGATCCAGAAGAAGTAGAATCGACGGCCGGCGAAGTCGACGAGTACGGCCTGGTCAGGGAGCGTTCCAGGCCGCTCCCAGCGGATCCAAGGCGTGATGTAATAGATGGCGAGCGTGGCGATCAGCAGCGCCCACTTGATCGCGCGCCAACGCCCGTGGACCAGCTTCGGATAGATCGGCGTCCGCGGCTTGTAGAGCCCGGTGACATAGGCCGGGCCCCGTGCCTTGGCCGCCGCAGATACCGGCGGTGTCCTGGTGGCGGCAGGTCCCGTCCGATCGATCACCACGGTCATCGCCGGACTATCGCCCTCCGGCGTTGGCGTGGATGTAGACGGCGAGCGCCTTGAGCGTCTCGGGATCGAAACGGTCCTTCCAGGCGGGCATGACGCCGCCCTGGCCGTTCCAGATCTGGTCGTGGATCGCCTGGCGGCCGGAGCCGTACAGCCACTCCTGGTCGGTCAGGTTGGGCGCGCCCTGCTTCTGGTCTCCCAGCCCCTTCACGCCGTGGCATGAGACGCACTGGGCCACATAGACCGGAGCGGCGCGGCGCACGGCGGCGAGGTCAGCCGGTCGATGCGAGAGCGCCACGACGAATTCGGTCAGGTCGTCCACCTGGGCGGGGGTCAGCATCTGATCGCGACCGAAGGCTGGCATCTGGGAGAACCGGGCGTCCGGCGCGCCCGATCGGACGCCGACCTGGATGGTCCGGTGGATGTCGGCGAGCTCGCCGCCCCACAGCCAGACATCGTCACGCAGGTTGGCGTAGCCCTTGGTCCCGACCCCGCCGGTCCCGTGACAGGTGGCGCAGTTGTCGCCGAACACCGACTGGCCGACGGCCTGGGCGTAGGCCTGAAGGTCGGGATCGCGCTCGATCTCTTCCAGCGAGGCCGTCTTGAGACGCGCGCCCTGGGCGCCGCGTACGGCGTCGAGGGAGGCGAGTTCGCCGACCAGCGCCTGGCGGTCGGACTGGCCCAGCACGCCCTTCGTGTAGACGTTGATCCCCGGCCAGGCCGGCATCAACACCCAATAGACGATGGAGACGGCGATGGAGGCGTAGAACACCCACAGCCACCAGCGCGGCAGCGGATTATCCAGTTCGCGGATGCCGTCCCACTCGTGACCCGTGGTCTCGACACCCGTGACCTCGTCGGGCTCACGCTTCGACATCTGGATTCTCATGATCTTGCAGGGGGAGGTGCGCCAGACGCCGGAAGGCCTCGCGGTTCTTGGGCCAGAGCGCGTAGAGGACCCCCGCGGCGAAGATGGCGCCGAAGTAGATCAGCCCGCCCTGCTGGGCGAATTGCGACACGGTTTCGTAGGTGAGGCCGCTCATCGCAGATTCTCCGCGGCCTCGGCCTGGTAGGTCTTGAAGTCGACCAAGGTCCCCAGCATCTGGAGGTAGGCCACCAGGGCGTCCATCTCGCTGACCTGCTCGGGATTGCCGTCGAAGTCGCGCTGCTGGGCCTTGTCGCCGTAGCGGAGGCGGAACTTGCTGGACGCCGCGAAGGGGTCGGCCTGGGTCTCGAGGTCCGCCTTGGCGCTGTCGATCATCTCCTGGGTGTAGGGGACGCCGACCTTGTTCATGGCGCGGATCTTGGCCTGGATGTCGCGGTAGTCGAGGGCTTTGTCCGCCAGGAAGGCGTAGGGCGGCATCACCGATTCCGGCACCACCGAGCGCGGATCGATCAAGTGGTCGCGGTGCCAGGCGTCGGAGTACTTAGCCCCTACGCGCGCCAGGTCGGGGCCGGTGCGCTTCGACCCCCACTGGAACGGATGGTCGTACATGCTCTCGGCGGCGAGGCTGTAGTGGCCGTAGCGCTCCACCTCGTCGCGCAGGGGGCGGATCATCTGCGAGTGGCAGAGGTAGCAACCTTCCCGGACATAGATGTCGCGGCCTTCAAGCTCGAGCGGGGTGTAGGGCCGCACGCCTTCCACCTTCTCGATGGTGCTCTCCAAGTAGAAGAGCGGGGCGATCTCGACCATGCCGCCGATGGAGACGACGATCAGGATGCCGAGGACGAGCGGCAGAGAGTTCCGTTCAAGCTTGCCGTGATGTTTCCACATGGTTGGGGTCCCCTACTCGGCCGCGACAAGCGCGGGGGCGGGACCGGCGGACTGGGCGACGGGCGCCCGGCTCGGCATGCGGATCGTACGCCACAGGTTGTAAGACATGATCAGCGCGCCGGAGAGGTACATGAGACCTCCCAGGGCGCGGATGACGTTCTCGATGTGCTTGGCCGAGACGGTCTCGACGAACGAGTTGGCGAGGAAGCCCTGGGGCGTGTACTCGCGCCACATCAGGCCTTCCATGATGCCGGAGACCCACATCGCGCAGATGTAGAGGACGATCCCCAGCGTCGCGATCCAGAAGTGCCATTCGGCGAGTGCGTTGGAGTAGAGCCCGTCCTTCTTCCACAGCCAGGGGACCATGCAGTAGATCGCCCCGAACGAGATGAAGCCGACCCAGCCCAAGGCGCCTGAGTGCACGTGGCCGATGGTCCAATCCGTGTAGTGGCTGAGCGCGTTGACCTCGCGGATCGCCATCAGCGGGCCTTCGAACGTCGACATGCCGTAGAAGGCGATGGCGACCGCCATCATCCGCAGCACCGGGTCGGTGCGCAGCCTGTCCCAGGCGCCCGAGAGCGTCATCAGGCCGTTGATCATCCCGCCCCAGGACGGCATCCACAGCATGATCGAGAAGGTCATGCCCAGGGTCTGGGCCCACTGCGGCAGGGCCGTGTAGTGCAGGTGGTGCGGGCCCGCCCAGATGTAGATGAAGATCAGCGACCAGAAGTGGACGATAGACAGGCGGTAGGAATAGACCGGCCGCTCCGCGCGCTTGGGCACGAAGTAGTACATCATCCCCAGGAAGCCGGCGGTGAGGAAGAAGCCGACGGCGTTGTGGCCGTACCACCATTGGATCAGGGCGTCCTGGACGCCGGCGAACAGCGAATAGCTGTGGCTGTTCAGCAGCCCGATCGGCATGGCCAGGTTGTTGACCACGTGCAGCAGCGCGACGGTGACGATGAAGGCCAGGTAAAACCAGTTGGCCACATAGATGTGTGGCTCCTTGCGCTTCCAGAGCGTGCCCAGGAAGACCAGCAGGTAGGCGACCCACACAATGGTCAGCCAGATGTCCACGTACCACTCGGGCTCGGCGTACTCGCGGCTCTGGGTGATGCCGGCCAGGTAGCCGGTCGCCGCCAGCACGATGAAGAGCTGATAGCCCCAGAAGACGAACCAGGGCCACGCGCCGCCCGCCAGGCGCGCCCGACTGGTGCGCTGCACCACATAGAAGGACGTCGTGATAAGGGCGTTGCCGCCAAAGGCGAAGATGACCGCGGACGTGTGCAGCGGCCTCAGGCGGCCGAAGTTCAGCCAGCCGTGCTCAGGGAAGTAGAAGACGTTGGGCCAGGATAACTGGGCGGCGATCACGACACCCGCCAGCAAGCCTGCGATGGCCCAAAACATGGTGGCGATGACGCCGGCGCGGACCACGCCATCGGCGTATTGATCCTGGGGCGATCGGAACCGGCCCGACGACAGCCCGACCGTCATGAGGCTCAGCGCGCCCACGAAGGCGGCGACGAAGATCCAGCCATGGAAACGAAACAGCCGGTCGTCGGAGAACGCGGTCGCCATCAGCGCGCCGAAGGCCAGCAGGCCCGTCAGCGCGTAGAGCAGGACGGCGTCAAGAGGCGCCTCGTCCGTTTGTGCCGGTTGTGTGGTCATGTTCCCCGCGAGTCGCTGCGACGCCTAGCGGTCAGTCTCACTCCGGCGGCTCGCTGGCTTTGATTTCAGTCAAGGCGGGATCGCACCGGGTCCAGCGACCATGAGGCCAGTATAAGGGGCCTCCATGCGAGCCGCAGCGAACGCCATTGCCGATGCCTCGAGGCCCGCCGCCGGCGTTTGCTTGATCGGTTCGGCGATCAGCCTCGATATGGCCTGGCTTCATGGACGGTCAGTCGAGGCGCTGGGCGTCATCTGCGGCCAGCCGCCCGAGACCCATTGCGGCTGGTGCTATCTCGCCCCTGCCCTGCTGATCAGCGCTCTCCTGATTTCCCGGGCGGGTCGCGTCAGCCGTGATCGTTTGCGGCCAGGCGCCTGATCCCTTCCGCCAAATCCGGAGAGTTACGATGGACAAGCGCATTTCGATGATCGCTGCGGCGGTCGCCCTCTCGATCTCAACCGGCTCTGCGCAGGCCCAACGCCCAAGGGCCGAGGACGCAGTGCGCGACGCACGCGCGCCAACCCCCGCCGACAACGCAATTGACGCGGCGAGCGCCGCCGCCTTGGCTGCGGCGCGAGCCGTGGACAAGGCCGAGACCGCCCTGCGCGATCTCTCCAGGGAGAGCAGCGACGCATCGAGGCTGGCCGCCAGTGAGACCGAGACCGCGGCCATCGTCGCATCCCAGCGGGCGAAAGCCGCCTTCGCCCAGGCGGGCGCCGAAACCCAGATCGCGATGGATCGCTCGGTCGCCGCGGCCCGCCACGCCGCACGGGAGGCCGCCAACGCAGCGAGGAGCGCCCAAGCGGCCGATCAAGCCACGACCGCCGAGACCCTGCGCGCGGCGCGGGACGCGGCCAAGCTGGCCGCGGTCGCCGCAAGCAAGGCGCTGGAGTCGATCAAGGCGTCCGCTCATCGGGCGGCCGGCGGTTCGCCGAACTGATTGAAGCCTCCCCAGTCTGGGGAAATGTGCGCCGTCACAGGCGGTCGTCATGTGGTGTTAGGTTCACAAACCCCGTGCTGGTCCGCCAACCCAGCGCGGGCCCCGATCGAAACTCCGCCGTCTACCCGTGCGAGTCTGCCGCAAGATGCGCCCAGTTCTCGAAGCCACGGCGTTCCTCGGCGCGGCCACTTCGGCGATCCTTGAGCTGTTGTCAGGACGCCTGCCGAGCTTCTCCACAGGCGGGATCTCTTGCCCGCCGGAGCCTGAACCCCCGCTGATGGTCGACCGCCTTCCAATCGGGGGCACGACTAGCGCCGATCAGCCCCGAGTTGACCAGGCGAGCCACGCCGCGACCCCGATCAGGCCGCCAGCGAAGACAAACCTCATCGACCGCTCATAGACGCCACCCTTGGGCGGGCTTAGGACGGCCGAGCCCGCCAGGGCGACGATGCCGAGGTGGACGACCAGGCTCACGGCCAGATGGATGGCGCCGAGGACCAGGATCTGGGGCGTCGTTCCACCTGCGTCCGGCGTGGTGAAACCCGGCAACAGGGCGAGATAGAAGACCGCGGCCTTGGGGTTGAGGACGTTGGCGAGAAACCCGCGCACAGCAAACCGACCATAGTGCGGTCGCTCATCGGTCAGGGTCGGCGCAGCGCTCGGCGAGCCGCGCCAAGCATCTAGCGCGAGCCACAGCAGATAGCCGACGCCAGCCACCCGAAGGGCGTCGAACAGCCACGGCGCCCGCGCGGCGATCTCGGCCAGGCCGACGACGGTCGCGAACAGGTAGAGCGCGAGGCCCAGGGTCACCCCGACCACGGTGGCCAGGCCTGCGACGCGACCGTGTCGCGCCGCCACCAGGCCAAGATAGGCCATGTTTGGCCCGGGGGTGAGCTCGACAAGCCCGACCGCCAAGAGGAACGGGACGAAGCGGCCGGCCTCAAAGAGGGCGTTCAGGATGGTCTCAGTCAGACGGCTGGCTGCGCCAAAACGCCAGGCCGATCAGGGCGATGGCGGCGGTGGCGATGGCGACGGCGGTCGCCGGATGCTGTCGCGCCTGGGTCACAGCCTGGTCAGTCAGGTCGCGGGACTGCCGGCGGGCCTCCACGGCGAAGTCGTGGGCGGTGTGCTGGAGCTTGGTGGAAACGCGGGTGAAGTTGTCCCGTGCCTCCTCACTGATGGCCTCACCGGCCTTCTTCAGTTCGCGACCGATGTCATCGAGGGCGTCATCGAGATCGTGGGCTATCCTCTTGGCGACGGACTTGCTCATGGTGTGTCTCTTCATTGCTCCGGGATTTCAGGAGGCCAGGACCGGCGCCTCGGCGCCTTGATCGCTGTCAACGGGTCTCCAATATCGCGCGCAGGCGACTCGCCGTGCGCCAGGAACACGTCGCCCCACGGGTGTCGGAGCGTGGGCCTAGACGATAAGGAGCTGGGGACCTCGCCCGTCCCTCCGCCGGCCGCGGCGCTTCCCCAGCGTGGGATCGTTGGTCGACGTGATCTTCGTCAAAGACACAACAGGCGAAGACGCCAGAGTCAGGCGCGGTCTCTCGGATCGGCCCGCCAGGAGCCGCGCCCCCCGTCGGACCGCAGAAGTAGAACCGCCGTGAAGGGCTTTGTGGATGACATCGAAGACCTAACCGTTGAGAACGCCGCGTTCCGCCGGGTGATCTACACCGGCAAACATCTGCAATTGGTGCTGATGGCGCTGAAGTCGGGAGAAGAGATCAGCTCCGAAACCCACATCGATCACGACCAGTTCTTCCGGGTTAAGAAGGGTAAAGGGGAGGTCTGTATTGACGGTGAACGAACCAAGATAAGCGCGATGACGCGGTCGTCGTACCGGCCGGCGGGTGATCGCAGACCTAAGCACCTTGTCGCCGGTTGAGTTCTGGTCGGCGGTGGAGACGAGGGGGTGGTGATCGACGGACTTCGCGATGACCCCTTCCGGAGTCTGGCGAGCGCCCTGCGCCGGGCGGGCGGGTTCGGGAAGAAGGCGGCGCCCTTCAGCGAGTTCGCCTGGGCCGACTTCCTGCGCAGCCGGATCCAAATCGAGGTGGTCATCGCCGATTTCGCAGGCGCGCTGGAGCAAGCCCTGATCCTGGCCGGGACGCCGGCTGCGGCCGGGTTGCCAGGGTGACGGCCCTCGCCCGCCATGGCGCCGGAGATGAACTTCCCCGCTTCGCAGGCCTCCGACGCCGGCCGGTGACCCGGCGGCCTGTCGGGACCGGCGTGACTAGCCGCCGCGATCGGGCCCCTGCTCGGAGACCTGATCAGCCGGACGGAAGGGGCGCAGCAGCGGCCAGACCGTGGCGCACGGTCGGCCACCGGCCAATGAGCAAGGATACTCGGACGATGGACACTGACCGCCGCTTCCGCCGGCGTCGCGAGGCGCACATCGAAGGTCCAATTCAGCTGCGGATCCGTGAGGTCGGGCAGATCTTTCACTCGCTGGACCCCCTTCCCTTTCGCGAGCGCGACCTCGACGCGGGCGTCGAGGAATACATTCTCGGTTGGGCGGGGGAGCTGGCGGCCGACCATGAAATCTCGATCCTGATCCATCTACCGGCCGCCGAAGCTCGGGGGACCGAGGCGACGCACATCGAAGAAGCGATGCGCAACTACTTCGCCTACCGTTCGCAGGTCATCGGCTGGGATCTCCGCGACCTCTTTCGAAACGGCCGAGCCTCGCTCGTGATCGGCCTGATCGTTCTCGCCGCCTGCATCGTCCTCGGACGTGGCCTGAGCGGTGTCCTGGGGACGGGTTACATCGGACGCTTCTTCGACGAGGGTCTGATCATCCTCGGGTGGGTCGCCAACTGGCGGCCGGTGGAGATCTTCCTCTACGATTGGTGGCCCATCGTCCGCAGGCGCCGGCTCTACGGCAGGCTTTCCGTCGCCCGCGTGAGCATTCAGTCCCAGGACCCTCCGCCGGAAATGAAAGGAGGCTTAGGTCTTGACTGAACCGGACCCGACCGGCGCCCGGCGATGACAGCGATTTCGATATCCTGGCGATCTCCAGAGGCGCAGCCGGCGGGCCTGCGCGGTCGCCGCGAAGGCTTGGCGCCTTTAGGAAGGTTTCGGCTCAGAACGCCGCGCCACCCCAGTGAACGGCGGCCGCGGCGGCGGTCGCGGCCAACAGGGTGCCAGCGCCGTACGTTCCTCCGAATCGCCGGCCGCCGATGAGGGTGGCGATCGCTGTCTTCGACGCGCTGTCGACGGCCGCCGCCAACAGCACGGCGTAGACGCCGAGATCAAGGGACAGTCCCTCCTCCGTCGTCATGCGGGCGACGGCGAGCGTCACGGCGTCGACATCGGCGAGACCCGCCAGCGCGGCGACCGGTAGCAGACCGCCTGCGCCGTACAGCGCAGACAGAATTCGAGCGGCGGCCATGACCGCTCCCAGCACCAGGGCGAACTTCAGGACGACGGCGAGGTCGAATGGGCTTTTCATCGGCGAGGCGCCGGTGCTCGCCGAAGGGCGGATGAGGGCGCCGCCCAGGCCAAGAAGACTTGAGAGCGCAGCGAAGACGCCAAGGGGCAACACGAGGCGTTGAAACAGGGCCGGTGCAAGGACCGCCGTGACGACGCCCAGCCTCACGGCCATGACCGCTCCGGCCAGCAGCGCAGCAGCGGCGTGCATCACGCTCTGATCCGGCGCCTGCCTGTTGAGCCGCGCCAAATGAAGTGTCGTCGCCGTCGATGAGACCACCGCACCGGCCAAGCTGGCGAGGACCAGACCGCGCGACGGACCAAATGTCTTGATGGCCCCATAGGCCACGAACGACACCCCGGCCATGGCGATGGTCAGAAGCCAGAGTTCATAGGGATTAACGCTGTCGAAGGGACCAAAGCCCCGGTTCGGAAGCAACGGCAGGGCGACCAGGGTCATCGCCAGAAGGATCAAGGCGCTGCGCAGTTCCGGCCAAGTCAGCCGCTCGAGCCAACTGTGGAGCAGTCCCTTGAAGGCCAGAAGGCCTGTGGCGACGACGGCGGTCGCCGCGGCGATACGCCCGTCGCCGATCACCGCAAGAGCGCCGAGCGCGAAGACGAGGAGCGCCGCGACGATCGCCGTCACCGAATAGTCACCGTCCTCCTCCTGCTCGCGATGCTTGAAGAGAATGAAGGCCGCGGCGAACGGTAGGCCGAGGGCGGCGAAGGCCCAGCCCCCAAGCGACTGACCCAAGAGGGCGGCGACACCGCCCAGCAAGCCGGTCAGGGCATATGTCCGAATTCCCGCGGTGCGCCGGCCATCAGCGACATCGCGCGCGCGCCATCCCCGTTCGACGCCCACCAGGAAGCCGATGGCGAGGGCCAGACCCAAGCGGTTGAACAGCTCCAGCGGCATGCGCTACGACCTATGCGAGCGTCGCCTGACGGACGACATACATTCATCGCTCGGCTCGACGGCGATGGTCTTGAGCCATGTCAAGCGGCGCGGCGGCATCGCCAGGTCGCGAAGAACCGTCGCATTGGCCGCACCTGCGCCCGCGGCGAGACGAGACGATCCGGGCACTCGGTCTTGCTGCAGATCTCGTCGAGGGTGACTACCCAGCCTTCGACACAGCCACCGACGGCTCGCCGCCGGACTGGTCCGTTAGGGGCAGCACCAATCGTACGGAGACTCCCGGCGAACCCGCGATGAAGCTCAACGTGATGTTCTCCTGGCGCGCCAGGCCGCGCATCAGGCGGACGCCGAAGCTCTTTGCGGCCGTGGCGAGCGCTCCCGCCAACCCGCCGAGGCCGTGATCGACCACCTCGATGACTAGGTCGCCCGTTTCCACCGGCGCGGAGCGAACGGTGATGTCTCCTGCTTGATCTGCAGGGTAGGCATATTTCAAAGCATTTATAATGGCCTCGGTGACGATCTGCCCGACCGCCGAGTTCACGCCAGGTGTCACGAAATAGGACCCCCTGATGTCATCCACGACCCGATGAACGGCTCCATCGTCACCCCCGAAGGTCGCGCAGACATCATGCAAGATCAGCGCTACGTCGACGGGCTCCCGGGAGGTTGGGCGCTCTGTTAGTTGCCTGTTGAGGCTCGCCAATGCCTGCGCCCGGGCCTCGACGGCGGCGAAGGCAAGTTGAAGGTCTTGAACATGGTCGGGGTGCTTCCGAAACTCCTCAAGCGACAAATGGATATAGCTCGCGAGGAGCGTGAATTGATTGGCCGTGCGGTGGTTGACCTCGGCCAGGAGGGGGCATTGGGCGGCGCAGAGCGGAAACGCTGTTGCCGGTTGCACGGCAGCCGATAGGTCCGGCGGGGGCATGATGTCATTTCCGGCAGGAGATTTCTCGCCGACGCGGCACTGCGGTGGAGCGTGAGCCTCGTCGCCCCGACGAGGCGAACACCGAGCGTATCCTCGGTTTGCACGCCAGCGGCGCCTTGATCGAAATCAAGAAGGGTCGCGTGGACGCGTATCAAGCGGCGCCACCGCAAGCCTACGAGCAGAGGGCGGGTCGGACCGCTGCTGAGGGCGCCTGACTCGGCCTAGCGACGACGAACCGGCATGGTCGCGCGCGGGTCGACCGGCGTTTGTTCTTCATCAAGTCCAGTCGAGCGTCGCCGCGCTACTCAGCGCTACAAGCACGCGCCCTCGCCGGTCAGTTCTGAACCTAGCGAGAGTGCTATGGGTGGGACTCCGGCGTTGACGACCCATCTCGACCAAGCCCTGGCTGAAGAGTTCGCAGATCAGGTGGAGCCATCCGCGTCCGTCGAGCTGCCAATTTGCGGTCGATCAATATTGGCCGGATCGCCCGGTTTCATAAGCCCAGTCGCCCGAGGCTCAACTAGCCAGTGTCAGAGTATCGTGACATTTGTTATGAGCAAGATGCCGTAGTGAAATCAATCGGGACGCTTTTTCGCCGGCCGTGCAGACTTCGCGTTCGAAACCTTTTCCAGGCGAAATTGAAAGTTCATGCGTACGGAATCTAATTGTCATATTGTGCAGTCACTGCTGCACGCGAGGCTGAAATAGGTCCCGTCACGCGCTGGACCGGGTGACGGCTCGCCCGTCGGCCGATCACGGCTTGGCCGGCAGGAGATTTCTCGCCGACGCGGCACTGCGGTGGA
>NZ_JANOCX010000428.1:0-7986 GCF_031412415.1 Phenylobacterium sp. | reverse complement strand
CGATCCCGGGACCGGCGCCCTCGGTATATTCACCTTTCAGGACGTGCGGGATACCACACGCGAATTCAATGACTTCCAGGCCTCTCTGAATGTCCCCTTTGGAGTCGGCGACCACCTTGCCGTGCTCGGACGACAGGAGCTCGGCCAGCTCCTGCATGTTGGCCTCGACCAAGCGCTTGAACTCGAACATCACCCGCGCCCGACGCTGGGGATTGGTGGCGGCCCAGGCGGGCTGGGCGGCCACGGCGGCGGCGACCGCGGCGTCGACCTCGGCCGCCGTCGCCAGGGCGACGCGCGCCTGAATCTCGCCGGTGTTGGGATCGTAGACGTCGCCGAAACGGCCCGAGGTCCCGGCGACAGCCGAACCGGTGATGAAGTGCTGAATGTCGCGCATGGGGCCTCCCTGTTCTTGACCCCTGACCTATCAGAGCCGGCCCGCCACGGGTATTGCAGACTTGCGGTTCCGGTCATGCGAATATGCAGCATGTTCGACTGGGACGACCTGAAGGTCTTCATCGCCGCGGCCCGCACTGGGTCGCTGACCGCCGCCGCGCAACGCCTGGGCGTCGACGCCGCCACCGTGGGCCGCCGGGTGTCGCGTCTGGAGTCGGCGCTGAAGTCCACCTTGCTCGCCCGCTCCCCCAGCGGCCTCCAGCTCACCGCCGCCGGCGCCCAGCTCCTGGTCATCGCGCTGGACGCCGAGACCGCCATGGAGGCCGCCGCCCAGGTCACGCGCCCCGACGTCATGGCCGGCACGGTGCGGATCAGCGCTTCGGAAGGCTTCGGCGCGACGATCCTCGCGCCCGCCCTGCCTGATCTCGCCGCCACCCGCCCCGGTTTGCGGATCGAGCTGGCCGCCAGCGCCGGCTTCCTCTCGCCTGGCCGCCGGGAGGTCGAGATGGCCATCACGCTGAGCGCGCCCGACGACGCCCGCCTTATCGTCGAGCCGCTGACGCCCTACCAGCTCGCCCTCTACGCCGCCCCGGCCTATCTCGCCCGCAAGCCCGCGCCCCGTGCGGTCGCCGACCTGCGCGACCTCGATATCGTGGGCTATGTCGACGACCTGATCTACGCCCCGGAGCTGCGCTATCTCGACGAGGTCCTGCCCGGCCTGACCGCGCGCCTGGCCTCCTCCTCGATCCGCGCCCAGCGCGAGATCGTCGCCGCCGGCGGCGGTGTCGGCGTGCTGCCCTGCTTCATGGCGCAGGGCCTGACCCGCGTCCTGGACGACGAGGTCCTGATCGAACGCCGCTTCTGGCTCTCCACCCGCCGAGACGTCCACGACACCGCCCGCTTGCGCGCGGTGCGGACCTGGATCAAGGCGCTCTGCGTCGACGAGGCGGGGCGGCTTTCGCCCTATGGTCAAGATCGGCGCTAAGGCGCCCTTGGGACCCGCCCGATCCGGACATCCTTGGATTCCAGCGGCAAGGTGTAGAGGCTGCCGTCGTCGGCCAGGGTCCACGCCCCGTCCCGCGCCGCGTCGATCCCGCTTTCGAAGGTCCGGCGCGCGATCATCCCGTCTGGGGCCGGTAGCAGGTGGTAGAAGACCAGCAGCTTCACCTTGGCCTGGTTGGCCAGCCCTGCCGCCTCCTGCGGGGAGATGTGATAGTCTTGGATGTCGTGCATGATGCGCTCTACCCGGGGGCGGCCGAGGCCCTTGGCGCCGGCCTCCATCCTCTCGACCATTGGCCGCGCGATCGCCTCCGAGACCAGTATGTCGGCCCCCATGGCCGCCCGCGCCAGCGGCGGGTGGTTCTTGATGTCGCCGCTGATCACCACCGAGCGGCCCTTGTAGTCGAAGCGGTAGGCGTAGGCCGGCTCGATCGGCCCGTGGTCGACCTCGATGGCCGTGATCTTCAACTTGCCGTCGTCGAGCACCACGCCGGTCCGCGCCTTGGCGGGCGTCGCCGGTCCGGTCATCTCGACGGTGCGCGCCACCATCGGCCAGGTCTCCGGCGGCATGAATTTCGCCGTGTGATGGACCGTCCGGTAGCCTTGGTCGATCCGGTAGGCCTGGTTGAAGCCGCCCACCACCTGGTCGATCCCTGGCCCGCCGTAGACGTTGAGCGGCGCGGGCCGTCCCTGCGCCCAGGTTTGCAGGTTCAGCTCCCCCAGGTCGCCGATGTGGTCGGAGTGGAAGTGGGTGATCAGCACCCCGCCGATCCGGTTCAGCGGAACGCCCCATTGCATCAGGTTCTCCACCGACTCCGGGCCCACATCGACGATGTAGAACCTGCCGCCGGCGATCACCGCCACGCAGGCCTTCGCCCGCGCCTTGCTGGGCAGCGGAGCCGAGGTCCCACAGACCGCCACCCGCAAGGCGTCGTCGGCCAACAGCGCCGAATTGTCCGCGCCCATCCGCTGGGCGACCGCGCGCTCGAAAATCTTCTGCTGCACCGTCGGGTTGGCCAAGGCGGCGGAGAAGCCAAGCTTGGCGGCGACGCCCAAGCCCAGCACCAGCAGGATGACCCGGGTTAGGCCGGCGCGTTCGGGTGCCTGCGCCCGGCCCAGCGCACGGGCATGCAACGCCAGGGCGACGATCGCGGCGATCTCGATGACCAGGGCGCGCGGGACGCCGCCCGGCAGGCCGTCGTCGACCACCCCGGTCAGCCGTCCGACGACGATCGCGAACAGGACCAGGGCGGCGGCCTGGAGCAGCACCGTGCGGCGCGTCCAGACCCCGGCGAAGCACAGGGCCGCTAGCGCCACGAACAGCCCGCCCAGGTCGCCACGAAGCGTGGAAAGGCCTTCCGGGGCCAGGATCCCAACCTTCAGCGCGCCCGCCAGCTCCTCGGGCGCCGCCCACATCCCGAAACCCAGGGCCGCGCACAACACCGCGAAGACGATGACGAAGAGTCCGGTGACGCGCATGTCTAGGTCCTCAAAGGCGGCTGGGCAGGGTGGCGGCGAAGATGTCGGCGCAGGCCTTGGCGGCGACGGCGCGGGCGGCGGCGGCCTCCAGCCCAAGTCCCCGCAGCAGGCCGAAGATCAGGTCTTCGGCCAGGGTCGAGGCCGCGTCGGCGGCATGGCGTTCCAGCACGCGCGACACCGCGATCTGCGCCGTTCCGACCGCCATCATGACGGCGGCTTCCGGCGCCAGGCCCTCGAACCGCCCGGCCGCCAGACCGGCCTGGATGTCGGCGCGCACGCCCCGGTTCATCGGGGCGTCGGGAACCGAGGCGAAGGGGAACAGCCGCATCATGGCCTGGGCCCGGATCGGGAAGGCCTCGGCGCCCCGCGCGAACATCGCCAGGGCGCGCGCCACGCGCTCGGCAGGGTCAAGCACGTCGCGGTTGATGTCGGCCACGGTCAGTTCGATGGCGGCCCGCGCCTGCTGGGCGATCTCCCGCGCCAGGCCGTCCTTGTCCGGGAAATGGTTGTAGAAGCTGCCCTTGGCGACCTCGGCGGCGGCCACGATGTCATCGATGCTGACCGCGTCCACAGAGCGCGTGGCGAACAGCACCTGGCCTGCATGCAGCAGCGCCGCCCGGGTCCGCTCCCGCCGCCGATCGACCCGCACGCCGCCCGCGATCATCGTCCAAGCTCCAATTTGACTATTTGGTCATTATTGGACTAACTAGTCATTATTGCAAGCACGAGGTTTCCGATGACCCTGCAGGTCGACGTCTTCTGGTCCTTCAGGAGCCCCTATTCGTACCTCGCGACACCCCGCCTCGCGGAGATTGCGCGGCGTTACGACGTCCAGCTCGACATCCGCCCGGTCTATCCCCTGGCGGTGCGCGTCGACGGCTTCTTCAAGCGCCAGGACAAGCGCTGGCCCTTCTATGTGGCGCGCGACGGCTTCCGCACCGCCCAGATGCTGGGCATGACCTTCGGCCCGCCCCGTCCCGATCCCATCGTCATGGACCTCGCCACCGGCGACGTGGCCAAGGACCAGCCCTATATCCGCCGCCTCACCCACCTGGGCCAGGCGGCCGTCGAGGCCGGCGCGGGCCTCGCGTTCATCGTCGAGGTCAGCAAGCTGATCTGGGGCGGTCAGGTGCAGGGCTGGGACCAGGGCGACCATCTGGCCCAGGCGACGGCCCGCGCGGGCCTCGACCTCGCCGACCTCGAGCAAGTCGCCTCAGCCGACGCCGAGCGCCTGGAAGCCACCATCCAGGCCAGCCACGCCCGCCTCGAGGAGGTCGGCCATTGGGGCGTCCCCACCATGGTCTTCCAGAACGAGCCGTTCTTCGGCCAGGACCGCCTGGAGACCCTGCTCTGGCGCATGGGCCAGCACGGTCTGGCCGAGCGGGGCTAAAGCCCCAGGACCATCTTCGCCATGATGTTGTGCTGGATCTCGTTGGATCCGGCGTAGATCGAGGTCTTGCGATAGTTGAAGTAGCTCGGCGCCAAGGTGGCGGCGTAGTCTGGTCCGGCGCGCGGCACGTTGGTCTCGCCGTGCAGTTCGGCCCAGGTGTCGCGCACGAACGGCTGGGCGTAGATGCCCGCGGCCTCCAGCGCCAGTTCCGTCACCGCCTGCTGGGCCTGGGAGCCCTCAAGCTTCAGCATGGACGACGCCGCCCCCATCGCCTCACCGGCCGTGCGGGCGGCGAACATCCTCTGCTCGGTGGCGTTCAGCACGTCGACCTTGATCTGCAACTCGGCCAGCTTCCGGCGGAACGAGGGATCGTCCATCATCCGCGTCCCGCCGTCCGAGGGTTCGACCCCGGCGATCTTCCGGACCTTCGCCAACTGGTTGGTCAGGCCCGCGGCGTAGGGATTGCCGCGCTCGAATTGCAGCAGGTACTTGGCGTAGGTCCAGCCCTGCCCTTCCTCGCCGATCCGGTTGCTCACTGGCACGCGGACGTTGTCGAAGAACACCTGGTTGATCTCCTGCTCGCCGTCCGGCGGGCCGTCCAGGGTCGGCAGGGGCGTGATGCTGATCCCGGGCGTCTTCATGTCCAGCAGCAGGAAGCTGATCCCCATCTGGCGGATCGGCTCCACGGAGGTCCGCACCAGGCAGAACATCCAGTCGGCGTGCTGGGCGAAGGTCGTCCACGTCTTGGAGCCGTTCAGGACATAGTGATCGCCGTCTCGCTCGGCTTTCATGGACAGCGAGGCGAGGTCCGATCCCGAACCCGGCTCGGAGTAGCCCTGACACCACCAGACGTCGGAGGTCAGGATCTTGGGCAGGTGCTGGGCCTTCTGCTCCGGGGTGCCGAAGGCCATGACCACCGGGGCGCACATCCGTAGGCCCATGTTCGTGGTCGAGGGGGCGCCGGCCAGGGCCATCTCCATGTCGAAGATGTACTTCTGGGCGTGGCTCCAGCCCGTGCCGCCGTACTCGGTCGGCCAATCGGGGGCGATCCAGCCCTTTTCGCCCAGCCGCTTCAGCCAGCGGATCTGGCCCGCCTTGCCGATATGGCCGTTCTTCGACTGGGCCATGTGGGCGCGCATGTCGTCGTCGTACGCTTGCGCGATGAAAGCCCGGACCTCGTCACGGAAGGCGAGATCTTCCTTGGAGAATTCGAGGTCCATGTCGGCTCCCTAGACTCCGTCGAGATACTCGATCTCGGGGCGACCACCCATGCAGGGACCCATCTTGGCGCCGGCGGCCTTGAAGTAGTCGGTCTGGCCGTGGGACGAGAGCGCGTCCTGATCCTTGTAGAGCTCCAGCACCTTGTAGACCGTGGGGTCGGTGCGGCTCTTGGTCAGTTGATAGAAGATGTTGCCCGGCTCATTGGTCCGGACCTGCGCGGCCAGATCGGTGAAGATCGCCTCGAACTCACCCTGCTTGCCGTCCTGGACCTTCAAGGTCGCCACTACGCCGATCATGCCGTTCTCCCAAACGCTTGTTTGAGTCGACGGTAAAGGGCCGAGTGAACGTCGGCAAGCTATCGATGCGGCGTTCGTCGCCCGCCGCCGCGCAAGGTCTTCTCTAGCAGCAAGGTGGTCAGGCCGCTGTCCCACTCCTCGTCGGGATAGGAGTCGATTTCGCGATAGCCGCATCCCGCATAGAAGGCCCGCGCGATCTGATTGAAGGTGTCGGTCTCCAGCCGCGCGACGCCATGATCCGAAGCGATGGCCGCCTCGGCGCGCGCCAGCAGGGCCTGACCCACGCCGCGCCGCTGCGCGGACTGGGGCACATGCAGCGCATGGATGAAGTCGCCGTCCCAGTGGATCATGCCCACGGTGGAGCCGTCCTGAACGGCGACGACGAATTGGCGGCCCTTCTCGGCCACATAGGCCCGAGCCGGCTGCTCGATTAGACGCCGCTCGAGCGCCGCGGGGCGCAGCTGCGGCGCCCAGGTCGAAAGGAAGGTGTCTTCGAGGATAGCGACCAAGGCGGCCTCGTCGCCAGGGCGGAAAGGTCTAAGGACCAGGCCGGCGTTCGGGGTCGCGGACGTGGGGGTCACCGCCCCGCTTGTTCGTTCCAGCCATAGGCCACCCAGTGGTGGCCGCCCAGGTTGCGGGCTTCGATGACGCCGTCGTCGCGGCGGACGCGGGCGCGCTTGGCGCGAAGGGCGAGGCCGGCGAGCGCCAGCAGGGCCGAGGCCATCACGGCGATCACCACCACGGTGGCGGCGAAGAACACCGCCAGGACGGCGCCGATCACGACGGCGGCGGTCGTCGCGAGAGCTCCGCCCAGCATCGCGAGACTGCGAAGGGCCGAACCGTGTTTCCTGGCGAATTCCCGGACCATGGCTTCCTCGATAGCGCCGCTTTCCAGCGGCTAGAACGATTATGTCGGTCGAGTGATCCTCGACGTCAACAGTCGGTGAAGAAAACGTGGAAAAGTGGCGTCATCATGCCGCGCCTTCGAGCGCCATCGCCTTGCGTTCGCGCATGATGGTGTCGAACGCCGCGTTGATCGCCGCGGCCTTGGCCTCCGCCACCTCGATGAACTCGCTGGGCAAACCCCTGGCGCGGGCGCGATCAGGGTGGGCTTCCGACACCGCTGAGCGCCAGGCCGAGCGCACGATATCGTCATCGGCGTCGTGGGCCACCGAAAGCACGCCGTAGGGATCGTCGGACGCCAGGCCCAGATGGGTGGCTCGGAGCCGGCGGAACACCAGGGGCGAGAAGCCGAACAGGTCAGCGACGCTCTCGATATAGTCCAGCTCGTCCTGCGACACCGCCCCGTCGGCGGCGGCGATGTGGAACAGCCCGTCCAGCACGTCTTCCAGCAGGGTCGGGCAACCGGCATAGCGCTTGGCCAGGCGTCGGGCGTAGCTCTCGTAGCCACGGGTGGTCTGGCGGGCCAGGTCGTACAGGCGGTGGATGTTGCGCTCCGACGCGGCGTCGGGCGTGAACACGCGGGAGAAGGCGTCATACTCCCCCAGGCTGGTCCGGCCGTCGGCCTTGGCCAGCTTAGCTCCCAGCGCCGTGACGGCGGTGGAAAAGGCCGGGTCTTCGCCAGGCCGGGTGGCCGGGCAATCAGCGCAGTCGCCCGCATCGGGCCGGCGGACTGCGAGCCCAGCAATGTTGCGCCAGAAGCTCATGGGAGTTAGCCACCTGTAAGGCCCCGGACGACGCCTGACAACGCGTATCCGAACATTGGAAGGTTAAGGTTTGGACAGGCTTTGGAGCTTCTGGATCGATCGCGGCGGCACCTTCACCGATGTCATCGGGCGAGCGTCGGATGGAACCGAGCTGTCGAGCAAGCTGCTCTCGGCCTCCCCCAGCTATGACGACGCCGCCGTCGAGGCCATGCGCCGGACGCTTGGCGTGGCGCCGGGCGAACCCTTCCCCGCCGTCCGCGTCGCGGCCATCAAGATGGGCACCACGGT
The DNA here is from genome assembly GCF_031412415.1 of Phenylobacterium sp. Lineage (GTDB taxonomy): Bacteria > Pseudomonadota > Alphaproteobacteria > Caulobacterales > Caulobacteraceae > Phenylobacterium. The sequence goes on along the minus strand of NZ_JANOCX010000428.1, from coordinate 253 downwards.
GGCCACCAACGCCCTGCTGGAGCGGGCCGGCGCCAGGACCCTGTTCATCACCACGCAGGGTTTCGCCGACGCGCTGGTGATCGGCGACCAGTCCCGGCCGGACCTCTTCGCGCTCAACATCATCCGGCCAGACCCGCTCTATTCCGGCGTGGTCGAGGCCGATGAGCGGCTTGCCGCCGACGGCGCGGTCGTCACCCCCCTCGACAGCAGCGGGCTCGCGGGGCGCTTGGCCGAGGCTCGCGCCGAGGGTTTC
>NZ_JANOCX010000427.1:0-3634 GCF_031412415.1 Phenylobacterium sp. | reverse complement strand
CCCGCCCAGGCGGCCATCACCTCCCCATCCGCCTCGGCGGCCAGGTCCGAGACGGTCGGCCAGCGGGCGGTGAACTTCAGGAAGTAGGGCGTGGCGTGCGGCACGGTGGTCTGCTGCAGCATCACCTCAGACAGCCAGACGCGGTAGGGATCGGCCCGCACGCCGCGCCCTCCGTCGGACGGCCCGACGCGCCAGGCCAGATCACGAGCATTGGCGTCGTACCAGGCGAGCAGGGCTGATCGCAGAGCCTCGGGGGTCATCACCCCACCTATTCCGGTTGGGCTCGGTCCGACAACGAGATTTCCGTTGAATTCTAACGGCAGAGGTTCAGGATCACCTCAAACACGCTGAACGTGTGGAGGGTTCGATGGCTGGAAATCCCGCAGGTGGAGCCGGAGGGACCCCAGCCGGCGGCGGTCAGACGGCGCAAACGGCCGGCGGCACGCCGGCGAACCTGGCCTGGGGCGGCGTGGGGTTGGTGGCGGGCGCGATCACGACCCTGGTCGGCGATCTCGGCGTCAAGCAACTGTTGGACAACAACCCCTACATCGGCCTGGCCATCTTCTGCCTGCTGGCGGCCTCGATCATCTTCATCGCGGGCCTGGTCGGGCGCTCGACCGGCCGGACCCTGACCTCCGTCGCGGTGATGGCTGGCCTGATGGTGGTGGCGGCCGGCGCCTTTGGAGGCTTCTCCGCCTATGTGGCGCCGCAGAAGTTGGAAATCCTGGTCTCGCCGCAGGCCGAGGGCGTCCCCGCCATCGAGATCGTCGGCAAGGAGAGGCAGGACCTGAAGTGGGAGACCGCGGTCGACTACCGCATCGACGGGCGGAGGACCCTGAACCTCAGCGCCAGCCGGTTCCAGAAGCACTACGAAGCCGAGATGCAGAAGATCAACGCCCGCTGCGTCGACGTCATCGCCACGACCTCAGGCGACAGCCTGGGCGTCGGTTCGAGCCTGACGGGGTACTGACCGTGATCCGGACGCTCCTGCTGGTCCTGGCGGCGCTCTGCCTCGCCGCGCCGGCCGCCGCCCAGGTCGATCCCTTCGCGGCGCAGCTCGACCGCGCCAAGCAGGTGCGGATATCGGGCGACCTGGGCGGCTCGGAACAGATCGTCCGCGCGGTCCTGGCCAGTTCGCCGGGCCATTTTCGCGCCAACTACACCCTCGGGCTCATCCAGCTCGATCGAGGCCAGGCCAACGCCGGCCGCCTGACCCTCACCGCCACGGTGGACCGGCTGAAAGGCCAACCCGCCCCGGATCCCACCATCTACAACACCCTGGGCTGGGTGCAGATGCGGGCCGGACAGTTCGACAAGGCCGAGGCTTCGTTCAAGCAGGGCTATGCGCAGCAGGCCCGGTTGACCCCCGCGTCGCGCCAGAAGCTGCTCAACAACATGGCGTTGCTCAGCCGGCTGAGAGGCCGGGACACCGACGCGCTCAAGTACACGCAGGAGGCCGTGCGCGCCGGCAGCCCGCAGGCCCAGACCACCTTGGGCGTGCTGCAAGCCAACCGATCGATCCAGGGCAAGCTGCAATCCAACTGATCGCGAAGCGGTCTGGTGGAGAAATCCCCGGCGCTTCTTGTATGCTCGCCTCCGTCATGGCCCGCCAACTTCCCACCGCCGCCGAAGCCGCCGCGATCCTGGCGCGCAAGCGCACGCGACCGCAGCGCCGGCCGCCGCCGGTGGCCGGGCGCAGCCTGAACAGGCTGCTGAAGGCGCTGGACGGCAAGTACGGCCAGGGCCCCGGCGCCCTCCAGGCCCGGTGGCGCGAGATCGTCGGCGTCGAGATCGCCCGGCGAACCGAGCCCGTGAAGCTCACCAAGCCGCGCACCGGCGGTCCAGCCGCCCTGGAAATCCGCGTCGCGGGCGCCTCGGCCGCCCTTATCCAGCATCAGGCGCCGGAGATCGTGGCGCGGGTGAACCTGTTCCTGGGCGAGGCGGCGGTGAACAAGCTGCGGATCGTCCAGGGGCCATTGCGGGCGACCGCCGAGGCCGCCAAGCCGCCCCGCCGCCGCTCGGCGCCCCTGGATGCCGCGCAGGAAGCCGAACTCGAGCGGGGTCTCGCAGAGACGCCAGATGGCCCTTTGAAAGCCGCATTGCTCAGCTTGGGTCGGGGCGTGCTGCGACGTCGCACCGGTTGACTTTGGCTGTATCCAAACGTTCCTGCCGGCGGGAATCGCGCTTTAATCCTCCATTCTGACTCCGCAGAGGCCCCCATGCCGACTTTCAATCGCCGTCTCCTCGTCGTCGCCGCCCTGGGCGTCCTGGCACTGGCCGGCTGCTCCAAGGAGTCCGCCGGGACCGCGAGCGGCGACGACATGACGCTCGGCGATCCGAACGCCAAGGTGAAGCTGGTCGAGTACGCCTCGCTGACCTGCAGCCACTGCGCCACGTTCAACGCCGAGGTCTTTCCGGAATTCAAGAAGAAGTACATCGACACCGGCAAGGTCCACTACACCTTCAAGGAGTTCCTGACCCCGCCGGCGGAGGTGGCCGCCGCCGGCTTCCTGATGGCCCGGTGCGCCGGCAAGGATAAGTACTTCGGCGTGGTCGACGCGGTGTTCAACGCCCAGCAGGAGATGTTCACCACGGGCGACATGCGCGGCAGCCTGCTGCGCGTCGCCCAGTCGGCCGGCATGAACGAGCAGCAGTTCAACGCCTGCGTCTCCGACGAGGCCGCGCTGAAGGCCCTGGACGCCCGAGTGACCAAGTCCGCCCGCGATCAGAAGATCAGCGCCACCCCCACCTTCGTCGTCAACGGCAAGGTGGTGAAGGAAGGCGAGATGAGCCTGGCCGAGCTGGACGCCGCCATCGCGGCGGCCTCGAAGTAAGGACGCCGATGACCACGCCCACCCGCCGCATCGCGATCGCCGCCGCGCTCAGCGCGATGGCGTTCGCCGCGGCGCCGGTGGGGGCTGTCGCCCAGGCGGCGGGCGACATGAGCCTGGGGAATCCCAAGGCCAAGGTGAAGATGGTCGAGTACGCCTCGTTGAGCTGCGTGCACTGCGCCCACTTCAACAACGAGGTCTTTCCGGCCTTCAAGAAGAAATACATCGACACCGGCAAGGTCCATTACACCCTGCGTGAAGTGCTGACCGAACCGTACCAGGTGGCCGCCGCTGGCTTCATGCTGGCGCGCTGCGCGGGGCCTGAGAAGTATTTCACCGTGGTGGACGCGGCCTTCCGCGGTTTCGACGATATGGCCAAGACCGGAGATGCGCGGGCCAACCTGCTCGCCGCCGCCAAGGCGGGTGGGCTGACCGAGGCGCAGTTCATCGCCTGCGTCGGTGACGGCGCCGCGCTGGAAGCCCTCCAAGCGCGCATCGCGAAATCCTCCGAAGCGGCCCAGATCAGCGGCACGCCAACCTTCTTCTTCAACGGCAAGAAGGTGGCTGAGGGAGCCATGTCCACCATCCAGTTGGACGCCGCCGTCGCCGCCGCGCTCAAAGCGCCGAGATAGGGGGCGCCGTGCATTTCCAGCGCCTGCGGCTCTCAGGATTCAAGTCCTTCGTCGATCCGACGGAGTTCCGGATCGAGCCCAGCGTCACGGGAATCGTCGGCCCCAATGGTTGCGGCAAGTCCAACCTGCTGGAAGCCCTGCGCTGGGTGATGGGCGCCAACTCCGCCAAGG
>NZ_JANOCX010000426.1:0-7291 GCF_031412415.1 Phenylobacterium sp. | reverse complement strand
CCCATCGGGTCGATGTTCTCGATGGAGCAGACGATGATGCAGTTGTCCGCCTTGTCGCGGACGACCTCCATCTCGTACTCCTTCCAGCCCAGCACGCTCTCTTCGATGAGCACCTCGGTGGTGGGCGAGAGGTCCAGGCCGCGCTCCACGATCTCGCGGAACTCCTCGACATTGTAGGCGATGCCGCCGCCGGTGCCGGCGAGCGTGAAGGACGGCCGGATGATGGCCGGCAGCCCCACGAACTCCAGGCCCTCCAGGGCCTCTTCCATGGAGTGGGCGGCCTTGGACTTGGGGCTCTCGAGACCCAGCTTGTCCATGGCGTCGCGGAATTTCTGACGGTCCTCGGCCTTGTCGATGACGTCGGCCTTGGCCCCGATCATCTCGACCCCGTACTTGGCGAGCACGCCGCTGGCCTCCAGGGCGAGCGCCGTGTTCAGCGCGGTCTGGCCGCCCATGGTGGGCAGCAGGGCGTCGGGGCGTTCCTTGGCGATGATCTTCTCGACCATCTCGGGCGTGATCGGCTCGACATAGGTGGCGTCGGCCACGTCGGGATCGGTCATGATCGTGGCCGGGTTCGAATTGACCAGCACGATGCGGTAGCCCTCGGCGCGCAGCGCCTTGCAGGCCTGGACCCCCGAATAGTCGAACTCGCAGGCCTGGCCGATGACGATCGGGCCGGCGCCGATGATGAGGATCGACGAGATGTCGGTGCGTTTGGGCATGTCTACTCGCGCGCAAGGGCGGCCGCGGCTCTGAAAGCGCGCCCGGTCCCGGTCAAACTGCAGGTTAAGGGGGCCGTTTAGAGAGGGAGTCGCCTGGGCGCAAGCGGCGGTTTGACCCAACGAAAATGGGCCGGCGTTTCCGCCGGCCCATCGTCGTTCTGGCAGAGGGGCCACTAGGGCCCTCTTGCGGTCGCCTAGACCTGGAGGTTGCCGGCGGACATCTTGCCGCTGCGACGATCCTGTTCCAGTTCGTAGGTGACCTTCTGGCCTTCGTTCAGGCTACGCAGGCCTGCGCGCTCGACGGCCGAAATGTGCACGAAGACGTCAGCGCCGCCGTCGTCGGGTTGGATGAAGCCGTAGCCCTTGGTTCCGTTGAACCATTTCACAGTGCCGGTAGCCATAGAGATATACGTCCTTGATGGATATGCCCGCGGCCCAAGCGGTTTGAGCAACGGATCAAAGGTCTCGAAGGATCGGGGAGCAGGTCCGGAATCCCATGCGGGATAAGGAAATTCAGCCGAACCGTACGAGTTTGACCTGCGAACCGTAGCGCGGTTCCATCCACCCCGCAAGATGATCCGCCGAACACTGGTCTTGGCTGCGTGACGACTTGGAATTTGGCGGCGAAAGGCGGCTGTCTGCAAGACTAGATGGCCTCACCGATGGACGTTGCGGCCTTTGCCCTACAGGCCTGCGAAGGTTTTGCGACCCGACGTTATGCACGAGTTACTTGAGTTCGGTCTGGAGACCTGAAAATCGATGCTTTGGCTGTTCCTAGGTTCGGCCGTGTCGACCGCCAGCGCGGAGCCTTCAATTTCGTCGGTTCCGCTGCCGCCAGTGGTCCTGGCGACCACGCCGCGCGGCGGCCCAACGGTCGACGGCTGAAGTCCCAGTGGCGACAGCCGGAACGCCAGGTTGTGTTGAATTTGTAACAGTTACCGATTTGTGACGGACCCCCGGAACATTCGGCGCCGCCCGCGCGTCGTCGCTGCGAGGTGGGTGCATGTCGGAAACGGCGGTTCGAGACCCCCTTCGTAAATTTTGGGGATTTCATGACCAACAAGTCCAAGTTGCTTGCCAGTTCCTTGCTGCCCAGTGCGGCGCTGGCGTTGCTTTGCGCCCAACCGGCGCTCGCCCAGACCGCCTCTCGCGTCGATCAGGTGGCTGTCGAAGAACTCGTTGTCACCGGAACGCGGCTGCGCCTGCAGGACTACGACGCGCCCAACCCGGCCACGACCCTGGGTTCGCAAGCCCTGGAACTCTCCGGCACCACCAATGTCGCGGAGTTCCTCACCGACATTCCGGCGCTGACGGCGTCTCAGGACCTCTCGGACGGCGCCGACACGTCGAGCCCCGATAGCGCGGGCCTCAACCTGCTCAACCTCCGCAACCTGGGGACCGTGCGCACGCTGGTGCTGGTCGACGGCCGCCGCCATGTGGGTAGTGATCCGGGCACGGCCTCGGTCGATGTGAACGCCATTCCCGTCGCGATGATCGACCGCGTCGAGATCCTCACCGGCGGGGCCTCGGCGGTCTATGGCGCGGACGGCGTCTCCGGCGTGGTCAACTTCATCCTGAAGAAGGACTTCGAAGGCGTGGACATGCGCGCCCAGACGGGCTGGACGGAGGATGGCGGCGGGTCCAGCCAGTTCGTCAGCGCCCTGGTCGGCCGCAACTTCGCCAGCGACCGGGGCAACTTCATGTTTGGCCTGGAGTACGCCAAGGACGACCCGGTCAAGTTCAACCAGCGGCGCTACTCCCGGGCCGGGCAGCGCGGGATCCTGATCAGCAATCCGGACGATCCGGGCACCTTCAACGCCGACGCCGACGATCCGAACATCTTCGACAACATCCTGGCGCGCGACGTCCGCTACATCGACACCTCGCCGGGCGGCTCGGTCTACACCAACTTCAGCACCGCCCCGACCACCGCGGGCGTCAGCTTCCTCGGCGACGGCCAGCCGTTTATCGAAGGCCGGTACGCCGGCGGCTTCTTCATGATCGGCGGTTCGGGCTCTCGGCTCGACGACTTTAACGACGATCTGCTGCCGGGCCTGGAGCGCATCACGCTCAGCAGCCGCGCCAGCTTCGAGTTGAACGACAACCACCGGCTGTTCGGCGAATTCAAGTTCACCACCAGCGATACCGAGTTCGAGGCCCAGCCGAGCTACGACTACGGCCTGTTCATCTCGGACGAGAACCCGTTCCTGCCGGCCAACGTCCTGGCCGACGCCCGCACGCCGGGCGGTCTCGCCACTCCGGATGGGGCGGCCGCCTTCGGCCTGCCGACTGGCGTCCTGGTGGCGCGCGACAACTTCGACCTTGGCAAGCAGCGCTACGAGATCGAACGCCAGACCTTCCGTGTCGTTGGCGGGATCGAAGGGGATGTCTCGGAGAACATCCGCTACGAGGCGTCCTATGTCTTCGGCCGGGCCAAGCAGTCTTCGCTGGCCGCCAATGTCCGCCTGAACGACCGCTACTACGCGGCGACCGACGTGGTGATCAATCCGGCCACCGGCCAGCCCGTCTGCCGCTCGAACCTCACGCCCGGCGCCGTGCCGATCGGCGACGTCTTCGGCCAGTTCGCGTTTCCATCCGACGCGTTTGGCAAGGGCACCTTCACGCCTGGCCCCAACTCTGGCTGCCTGCCGCTTAACATCTTTGGAGAGGGCAGGAACTCCGCCGAGGCGGTCGCATGGATCAACGGCGAGTCCGAACAGAACGCCACGATCGACCAGCATGTACTGAATGGTTTCGTCACCGGGGACACCACGGGCCTGTTCGAACTCCCGGCGGGTCCGATCTCGTTCGTGGCGGGCCTGGAGTATCGCAAGGAGAAGAGCGACTTCCGACCCTCGCCGCTCGCCGTGCTGGGCGAGACACTGGAGTATCCGATCTCTGGCGTCGGCCGCGGCGTGCGCACCAAGGGCGAGTTCGACGTGAAGGAGGCGTTCGGCGAGATTTCGGTGCCGCTGCTGCGCGATGTCCAGTTCGCCAAGGAACTGACCCTGAGCGGCGCGTATCGCTATTCCGACTATTCGACCAGCGGCGGGACCAGCACCTGGAACATCAACGGCCGCTGGCGGCCGGTGCAGGACATCATGTTCCGCGCCACCAAGGCCAAGGCCGTCCGGGCGCCGAACATCGTCAACCTGTTCCGCGGCAACGAGCAGACCTTCGGCACCTTCTCAGACCCGTGCTCGGTCGAGAATCTCGGACAGGGTGAGAACCCCACCCTGCGTCGCCAGAACTGCGCCACGACCCTGACCGCGCTAGGCGTCGATCCCAGCACCTTCATCAACAATAGTTCCGAAGCGGTTGGCGGCTTCATCGCCGGCAATCCGGACCTCGCGCCGGAGGAGGCGGACACCTTCACGGTGGGGCTTGTCTTCACCCCGCGCTTCCTGAGCGGTTTCTCGTTCTCGATCGACTACTACGACATCGAGATCACGGACGCGATCCAGTCCTATGAATCCCAGACCATCGTAAACAACTGCTACGACCTGCCTCAGCCGAACGAGTTCTGCGATCTGGTCCAACGCACCGCCGGCGGGTTCAATCCGGGTCGGCTGACGTCGTTCCAGCAGGTGCCAGGAAACATTGCCTCCTATCAAACGGCCGGCTACGACTTCACCGCTCGCTATCAGCTAGATCCGACCGAATTCGGGATCCAGCGCAACATCGGCACCTTCGACTTCTCCGTGGTCGGTAACAAGCTGGACAAGTTGGTGTTCGTCGAAACCTCCGGCGCGGAGCCGGACGACGATCTGGGCGAGCTCGAGGCGCCGGAGTGGCAGGTCAACCTCGACGTGACCTGGAAGTGGAATGATCTCTTGGTCAACTATGGCCTGAACTACTTCGACAAGACCCTGAGGTATACGCAGGCGACGCTTGAGAACGAACCCGACTATGTCGATCCTCGCTACATAAGGTACGACGCGCGGATGACCCATGACATCCAGGTCCGCTACGCCGTCAACGACGCCTGGAGCGTCTATGGCGGGATCAACAACTTCACCAATCAGGAACCTGAGCCGGACGACTACACCTATCCGGTCTCTCCGTTGGGCCGCCTTTTCTATGTGGGCGTCCGCGCGACACTGGGCGGCTCCTGAGAATCAGGTCGGAGCGCCTTCGGGCGCTCCGAACTGCGGCGTCTTGAACACCCGACCGCTATTTCGGGGTTGCCTTGGCGCCCTGGCGTGGGGCAGCTTCGCGGTCCGTAAAACGGCCTGCGATCCCCCAGTTTGAACGCGCAAACCTCAATCGATCCGCTCGCCGAACTGTTGCCGCGCATCGCGTCCGGCGATCGAGCGGCCCTGCGACAACTTTACCAGGCCACCTCAGCGAAGCTTTTCGGCGTCTGTCTCCGTATCCTCTCCGACAGAGATGAGAGCGAAGACGTGTTGCAAGAGGTTTACCTGACGATCTGGAGACGAGCCGACCGCTTCGAGGCGGGCCGGGCCAGCGTCATGACGTGGATCTCGACCATCGCGCGCAACCGCGCCATCGACCGGCTGCGGGCCCGCGGGCCGTTGGCCTATGCCGAGCAGGTCGACGAGCTGGAGATCGACGACGGCAAGCCCAGCGCCGAGACCCTGCTGGCCGCGGCTCAGGACGGACAGGCCTTGGGGCGCTGCCTGTCGGAGTTGGATGATCGCACCCAGAAGGTGATCCGCACGGCCTTTTATGAAGGCGTCACCTACAAGGCCCTGGCCCAGCGCATGGATACGCCGCTGGGCACCGTGAAGAGCTGGATCCGTCGTGGCCTGCTGAAGCTCAAGGGGTGCCTGGAGCGATGAGCGACATCGGACCCGAACTGCCGGACGACGAAGCCTTCGCCGCCGAACACGCCCTGGGCGTGCTGAACGCCCGCGAGCGGGCGACCGCCGAGACGCGCATGGTCCGCGAACCAGCTTTCGCCGCCGACGTCGAGGCGTGGCGCGAGCGTCTTGCCCCGATGCTGGACGGGGTGGCGTCTGTGGAGCCGTCCGCAGGTGTGTGGCCCCGGATCGAGCGGGCCCTGCCGGCGAATGACAACGACACCGGCCTGCTGAAGCGCCTGGCGATCTGGCGCGGGACGGCCATGGGCTCAATGGGCCTGGCCGCGGCCAGCATCGCCGCGGCGGCCATGTTGGCCAACCAGCCGCCCGTCGTGATCCGAACCGCCCCGCCGCCGATGGCGCCGATGCTGAACGCCCGCCTGGCGTCCGACGGCGGCCAGCCGCTGTTCCTGGCGGCCTACGATCCGGAGCGGAAGTCGGTGTTGGTGGCCTCGTTGGTTCCGCCGGGCGCCGACCCGAACCACAGCCACGAACTGTGGCTGATCCCGGCCGACGGCAAGCCGCGCTCGCTGGGGCTGGTGGAGCCCGGCGCGTCGAAGTCGATGCCGATGAGCCCCGACATGATGCCCATGATCACCGAGGGCGCGAAGCTGGCGGTTTCGGTCGAACCTTTGGGCGGCTCCAAGCAGGTGGGTCCTTCGGGACCCGTCGCGGCGATCGGCGAACTCGCCAAGATATGATCTCGGCGAGTGCCGTGAAAAATATCGCCGGCATGCATCTATAGTCGAAGCTCACCCGTATCCTAGGTGTCGCCGAGTTCGCGACCGAAATTCTAGGAAAAACTCGATGTCAAACAAGTTCATCTCGGCGCTTGGCGCCGGTGTTGCTGTCGCGTGTCTGCTGACGGGCGCGGCGTCTGCTCAAATGACGGGTGGCATGGCCGCCGAGAAAACGGTCATGGTCGGTGGCGCCGCCATGTATCCGTCGAAGAATATTGTCGAGAACGCCGTCAACTCGAAGGACCACACCACGCTGGTGACGGCCGTCAAGGCCGCAGGCCTGGTCGATACCCTGTCGAGCGCAGGTCCGTTCACGGTGTTCGCCCCCACCAACGCCGCCTTCGGCAAGTTGCCGGCCGGCACCGTCGAGACCCTGGTCAAGCCTGAGAGCAAGGCGACCCTGACCAAGGTCCTGACCTACCACGTCGTGCCCGGCCGCCTGTCGGGCGCCGATCTGTCGGCCAAGGTAAAGGCCGGCGGCGGCAAGGCCATGCTGAAGACCGTCGAGGGCGAAAGCCTGACGGTCATGGCGATGGGCGGCGGCCTGGTGGTCCATGACGCCAAGGGCGGGACCTCGAAGGTCACCATCGCCGACGTCAACCAGTCGAACGGCGTGATCCACGTCGTCGACACGGTGCTGATGCCCTAGGCGCCGCACCCGCGCGCGTCGGGGCCGATCTCCCTGGCCTCGACATATCGCCGAAGCCCTCCCGTCGCCGCCCCGCGGCGGGAGGGTTTTGTCGTTCTGAGCTAGCGAGCCGCATCCATGAAGCCCGCGAAACGCTCGAACAGGTAGAGCGAGTCCGTCGGACCAGGTGAGGCCTCAGGATGGTGCTGCACCGAAAAGACCGGACGGTGCTTCAGGGCGATGCCGGCGTTTGTGCCGTCGAACAGCGAGACGTGGGTCTCCACCACCGGGCTCGGCAGGCTGTCGCGGTCCACTGTGAAGCCGTGGTTCATGGACACGATCTCGACCTTGCCAGTGGTCAGGTCCTTGACCGGATGG
>NZ_JANOCX010000425.1:0-3830 GCF_031412415.1 Phenylobacterium sp. | reverse complement strand
CACCTGCGCCACCGTCTCCAGCGCATCGACCAGGTCGTGCAGCTTGCCCTGCTCGATGAAGCGGTGGGAGGTCAGCACGCGTTTCACGCCGGCCAACTCGCAGGCGGCCTTCAGGTTGCGGATGCCGGCGGTGAAGTTGAGCATGGTGGGGGTGCGGCCGAAGGCGTGCAGGCCGAAGAAGGTCACCACCACCGCCGAACTGGCCGGAAGCATGATGCCGACATGTTCGCCAGGGCTCGTCATGCCCGCGATCTTGCGGCCCAGCGCGAAGGCGCCGCGCAGCAAATCTGTATAGGTGAGCGGATTGCGCTCCTGGTCTTCCAGGATGGGCTTCTTCGCGCCGTACGTGGTTCGCGCCTCGATAAGGGCGTCGAACAGCGACAGCTCAGCAGCTTGATAGTTACGCGACAAAGGCGACAACCTCCCCGATCGTCCCGCCATATTCATTATGGAGAGCCTATCGCCCGCACCCGCCATTGCAAAGATTTGTTACAGACCGTGAGCGACGAAGCGGCTGGTTCGTTTAGAAGCGCCCTTCAACCATCTGTTATTGCAGCGTTTTACGCTTTGCCTCGGTGACCTGCTCAACGAAGTCAATCACGCTGGCGCGCCATGGCGCCCGCCAGCGATCGGCCTCGAGGTGAACGGCGCGCCGGGCTCCCGGGAGGGCGATTTGTCGACAGTCCGACGCCCTTTGGCACAGGGATTGGGCGTCGTTGTCGGCATTCAACATCAGTATCGGAGCTCGAGCGGCGGCGGCTCGGTCGTGCGCGTCACGGCTTGCGGCGCGATGAGCCGCCTGCCAGCCGCGACTGGAACCGGACATCCGCAGGTCCGGGTTGGCGGTCTGCCAAGCATGCCCGACCTTACCCCGCCATGCATCGTGGGTGTGGCCCTTGGCGAGATCGTCCCGTCCTTCACGGCTCCACGGTTTCCAATCTGGCCCAGCGGCGCGATCGAGCCCGGGCAGGGGCGGCGCGGCGTCGCCGAGCGCCAGCCAAGGCGACGTCAGGATCAGCCCATCGACCTTTACCCCGGACTCCACGGCCGCCAGCGCCACGACCGCGCCGTCGGCGTGACCCATTACAAGAACTGGCATGTCATCAGGCGCTCGCACGACCACACGGAGCAGATGCGTCAGCCCCGCGACATCGGTGTCGAAGCTTGGGAGATGACCCAGATCGCGCGGTGCGACGAACCGCTCCGACCCGCCCTGACCGGCACGGTCCAGAACCCAGACGATGTAGCCCTCGCCGATGAGGTCGCGGACCGTCTCGAACCAGACCTCCGCGCTCTCGCCGTAGCCGGGCAGGATGACGACGATCGCGCGGGGCGCCCGCGAGGTGCTGGCCACGCCGTAGCGCTGAATAGGATTGAGGCCGGCGCGGATAAAGCCCCAGGCCCAGCCCTCGGGCGGCTGGAACCGGGCGGAGAGGGACGGGGGAACACGGCTTTCGGCGAATGGCGCGCGCGCTTCGTCGCGTCCGCACGCCGCGAGACCGAGGAGTAAGGCGGCGATCACGGACGCGCGGACCATGGCCGTGTTTGAGCATGCGGCGCAGGGCCGCTCAATCACGGCTTGATCCTGGGGCTTCGAAAGCCGATCTAGGGGTCATGGCGACCGTCATCGATACGCTCAGCGGCGCGCGTCCGCGCCACCCCGAGAAGCAGGCCCGGCCGGACACCCCGATGCTGCGCAAACCAGACTGGCTGCGCGTCCGCGCGCCGGGCTCGGCAGGCTACAACGCCACCCGCGAAATCGTGAAGACGCACGGCCTGACCACGGTGTGCGAGGAGGCCGCCTGCCCGAACATCGGCGAATGCTGGACCCAGAGCCACGCCACCATGATGATCATGGGCGAGATCTGCACGCGAGCCTGCGCCTTTTGCAACGTCGCCACCGGCAAGCCCAACGCCCTTGACCCCACCGAGCCCGCGCGGGTCGGCGACGCCGTGGCCAAGATGGGCCTGAAGCACGTTGTGATCACATCGGTGGACCGCGACGACCTATCCGACGGCGGCGCCGCGCACTTCGCCGCCGTGGTGCGAGCCATCCGCGCCGCCGCGCCCGGCACGACCATCGAGATCCTGACCCCCGATTTCCTGAGGAAGCCCACCGCCGCCGCCGAGGTCGTGATCGACGCCCAGCCGGACGTCTTCAACCACAACCTGGAGACCGTGCCCCGGCTCTATCTCTCCATCCGCCCGGGCGCGCGCTACTACCATTCCCTGCGTCTGCTGGAGCGCGTGAAGGAGCGCGATCCCAACCAGTTCACCAAGTCGGGCCTGATGGTCGGATTGGGCGAGGCCAAGGAAGAAGTCATGCAGGTCATGGACGACATGCGTTCGGCCGGCGTCGACTTCCTGACCATCGGCCAGTACCTGCAGCCCAGCCGCAAGCACGCCGCCGTCGACCGCTTCGTCCACCCCGACGAGTTCCGCGCCTATGAGGAGATCGCTCGCGCCAAGGGCTTTCTGATGGTGTCGGCCAGCCCGCTCACGCGCTCGTCGCACCATGCCGGCGAGGACTTCGCCCGGCTGAAGGCTGCCCGGTTGGCCAAGGACGCGGCGGCTTAGGGGCCTTGCAGCACCACGTCGAAAAGACGCTGCCCTACACCCCCGACCAGCTCTTCGCCCTGGTCGGCGATGTCGAGTCCTATCCGCAGTTCGTACCCTGGATATCCTCCATGAGGACCTGGAACGCACGATCGGAGGGGCAGGGCGTGAGCCTAACTGATGCTCAGGCCGGCGTTGGTTTCGCCTTCTTGAAGGAGACCTTCTCCACCAGGGTCCGGCGCGACGCCGCCGCACGCCAGATCGATGTCGCGCTTATATCAGGCCCGTTTCGCAAGCTGACCAATCAGTGGCGCTTCGTCGAGGTCCCAGGTGGAACCCGGATCGAGTTCGATATCGACTTCGAGTTCAAGTCACGGCTGCTCGCAGGCCTACTCTCGTCCAACTTCCATACAGCTGTCGACAAGCTGATGGTCTGTTTCGAGGACCGGGCGAAGGCGCTCTATGGATAGCGCTGTTCGGAAAGGATGGCGTCTCTGACCAAGGCTTCGCACTCGCCGGGCGCGCTCTCCACCAGCACATGGTCCGCGCCTGCGATGCTGTGAACCCGGACATGCTTGAGCGCGGACAGGATGTGCACGTCGGTTTGGTCGATCAGGCAAGGCCTGATGTTCGGGTCGCGGACTGGGAACAGCGGGACGGTGCCGGTGGCGACCTCTACGGGCACGCCGACATCCTCCAGCAGGTGGAAGTAGGTCAGGTCAGCGATCGCGCCATCCCGCGACAGGCCGAAAATGTCGCGAGCGAACTCGTCGAGCGGCTTGTAGCTCGGTTGACGGGCGAACGTCTGCGCCAAGACCTGCTGAACCGGCCATAGCTTGCCAGTGCTCAGCGGCGGATCAAGAGCGATGACCCTCGCTTTCAATCCTGCCGGGGCGATCTGAGCCAGGTTGAACGCGACCAGCCCTCCCAGCGACTCTCCGACAATAGTGATGCGGCGGTCGCGATAGAGGCGGATGAGCGCCTCAAGGTAGTTCTCGGCGAAAGACGCGACATTGTTGCGGGTGAGGGGCGATGACCCTCCGAAGCCCGGCAGGCTCGTACTGACTGTCCCCGCGTAGCTGGCGATCGAGTCGGCGAAAGGCGCGATGCTCTCCGCGTTTCGGAATGCGCCAGGGATGACGAGCAAGAGATCTTGTCCCGATGTCCCCGTGTCGGGCGAGCGGCGGAAGCGTAGCTCGCCATCCGAGGTCTGGCAGCCGAACAGCGAGGTCTTTGGATCGTCTGGCACGGCTAGCTCATCCGGTCGCGCAGCG
>NZ_JANOCX010000424.1:0-4233 GCF_031412415.1 Phenylobacterium sp. | reverse complement strand
GTCGCCCAGCCAGGCGACGACCTCTCCGACGTCCTGCATCGGATCGTCCTCGCCGTACCAAAGCGTCACCGGCGCGGCCAAACCGGTCAGGTCGACCTGGCGGCTGGCCGCGGCGCACCGCACCGCGTCGGCCGCGCCCTTCGACGTGACGGCCACGGTCTCGCGCATGTAGTCGGCGATGAAATCGAGGAGCTCGGGATGGGCCTTCAGATGGGCCGCGTCCGCCGGCGCGGAGGCGGCGCCCGCAGCGTAGCGCTCGATCTGACGGCGGTTCAGGGAGACCCGCATCATCTCGAACACCATGTCCGACAGCCAGGGATTGCGCGAGATGCGCCGCCAGAAGAGCGTCATGGTGTGGCCGGCGTCGCGCGCGCGCTCCACCTGCGGCCCGGGCGTGCGACCGGACACCGCCAGGATGCGGCTGACCGTATCGCCGAGCTGGCGCGCGGCCTCTAGCGCATAGACCGTTCCGTCCATCATCGAGCCGACCTGTAGGCCTTCCAGCTTCAAGTGGCGGCACAGCGCCACCGAGTCGGCGGCGACGGTCTGGATGCCGAAGTCCGGATGCGGGTCGGACCGTCCGCAGCCGGCGCGCTCGGGGGTGACCAGACGCAAGCCCAGATCTCGCGCCAGGGCGTCGGTGCCGCGGGGCAACAGGCTGGACGCCACATCGGCCACCATGACCAGGACCGGCTTGCCGAGCGGGTCGCCATAGTCGCGCCAGGCTAAGGCTCGGCCGTCGGCGAGACGGAAGATCTGCACCGGCGGGGCGGTGTCGGCCGCGCCCTTGCCGGTGGCGAAGATCGCGGGGCTCCAGGGCTGGTCACCCGACGGCGCCTCGAAGGCGTTGGCGAGAGACGAGAGCTGGGTCAGGGCGCGGACCAGTTCGCTCTGACGGTTCAGGCCCATCTTGTCGAACACCGCGCGGAGCTGGTTGCGCACAGTGTTGACGGTGATCGACAGGTCGTCGGCCGCCTCCTTCAAGGTCATGCCGTTCTTGAGACGCGCCGCTAGCCGGGTCTCGGCGGGGGTCAGGCCAAAGCTGTCGCGGACGCTGGACCACAGCCGATCGGTGGTCTCCACGGCGGGAAAGACGATGGCCGTGAGATCCTCGCCCGCCATCGCGGCGGCCGGCAGGGTCGCGGCGAGGCCCGGCGGCAGGGCGCGGGCCGGAGTCACGTAGGCGAAGTGCGGGCCGTCGTCCGCGCCCTGCAGGAACTTGACGATGACCTGCCGGGCGCCCGTCTCGCGCAACCGCCGCCGCGCCTGATCCAGGGCTTCATGGTTCGAGGGGTTGAGGAATCGCAGCCCCCGGGCCTCGATCACCCCCAGCCGATGCAGGAATACCGCCTCGCCCGCCGGGTTCCCGGCGATCACCCCACCCCCGCGCGACACCAGGATCACGCCGACATGACCGCCGTCGGGACGCGCGGCGGCGGCGCGGACCAGCCGCGCGCCCTCCTGCGAGAGCGCCGGGTCCCCGACGCCGACATCGAGGTCCAGCGCCTCGACCATCTGCTCCCAGCGCTGAGGATCGGCGGCCACGGCGTACATCGCCTCGATCACGAGCGACATACTGGCCTTGGCCGTGGTGTCCGACATGGGCTCCCCTGGGGTTGAGCGACCTTACACCGATCCGGCCCGCGTAAAATCGGTGACGCCTCTCAGGTGAGCACGGCGACCTTGGCGCCCAGGGCGCCGACCAGGTCGGCGGGGGAGAGCTCCACCTGCAACCCCCGCTGGCCGCCGTTCACGAACACCTTGAGGTGGGTCATGGCGGCGGCGTCGATCACGGTCGGGACGCCGCGCTTCTGGCCGAAGGGGCTGACCCCGCCCACCCGGTACCCGGTGATCCGTTCGGCGTCGGCGGGCTTCATCATGGCCGCGGACTTGCCGCCGGCCGCCGCCGCCAGCTTCTTCATGGCCACCTCCTGGTCGGAGGCCAGCACTGCGCAGATCGGCTTGCCGTCTACCAGGGTCATCAGGGTCTTCAGCACCCGCCCGGGCTCGACGCCCAGGCTTTCGGCGGCCTGCAACCCCACCCGCGGCGCATCGGGATCATAGTCATAGGTCGCCAGGCCATAGTCGACGCCCGCCTTGTCGAGGGCGAGCGTCGCGGGCGTGGTCCTGGCCACGGGTCCTAGTCGTCCTGGTGGCTGACAGCGGCGGTCGAGCCGATGCCCCAGGCCTCGCCGCCAGTCCCCTCGAACCAGAAGGGCTTCCGGGACTTGCCGCCCACCTCGTCCATCGACATCGAGTCATAGACCCGGCCGTTGGCGACCGTGTAGCGGATCGAGGTCGAGTTGCGGATGTCGGTCAGCGGGTTGGCGTCCAGCACCAGCAGGTCGGCGAGCTTGCCGGGCTCCAGGGAGCCCAGGTCCCGGTCCATGCCCAGATAGGTCGCGCCGCTGATCGTCGCCGCCCGGATAATCTGCAGCGGGGTCATCCCGCCCTGGCCCATCATCCACATCTCCCAGTGCGCGCCCAGGCCCTCGCGCTGGCCGTGGGCGCCCACCTGAACCGAGACGCCCTTGTCGTTGAGCAGCTTGGCCATCCGCGCGATGTTGATGTGATTGTACTCCTCGTCAGGCGCCTTCACCGGGCGGCGGCTGCGCGCGTCGAGGATGCGGCGCGGAACCCACTTCGATAGCCGCGCGTCAGCCCACACGTCGGTATGGGCGTACCAGTAGTTTTCGCCGAAGGGCCCGCCATAGGCGACGATGAGGGTCGGGGTGTAGCCCACCTTGGTGGCCGGCCAGAGCTGGAGGACGTCATCGTAGATCGCCGCCGGCGGGATCGAATGCTCAACCCCGGTGTGGCCGTCGACGACCATGCTCATGTCGTGCTGGAACAGCGAGCCGCCCTCCGGCACCACCATCATCTTCAACTCGCGGGCGGCGGCCAGGATCTGCTGGCGCTGTTCGCGGCGGGGCTGGTTGTAGCTCTTGACGCTGAAAGCCCCGATCGCCTGCATCCGACGCAGGGTGGAGCGGGCGTCGTCCAGGCTGTCGATCTGGGCGGTGAACGGCGCCTTGGCCCCATAGAGGATCGTGCCGGTGGAGAAGATCCGCGGACCGACCACGTCGCCGGCCTTGGCCAATTCCGAGTGGGCGAAAATCTCGCCGGAATCATTCGACGGATCGTGGATGGTGGTCACCCCGAAGGACAGGGCGGCGTAGTTCACCCAGCTTTGCTGCGGGATGATCTGGTCGCTGCCCATGGAGCCGTGCCAGTGGGCGTCGATGATGCCCGGCATGATCGTCTTTCCGGCTACGTCGATGACCCTCGCGCCGGCCGGGACGGTCACCGAACCGCGCGGGCCGACCGCCTCGATACGATTGCCGTTCAGCACGATCGTCCCATCCTCGATCACCTCGTCGCCCTTCATGGTGACGATGCGGGCGCCGGTGAGCGCGGTGCGGCCGGTGGGCGCGGCATAGGCCTGGGTGAAGGAGATGTCGGTTCCCCGCTCCGGCGCCTTGGGCAGCTCCTTGGGGGCGCCGTCGACGAAGGCGAAGGCGTCCTTCAGGTCGCGGGAATAGAGTTCGGGACCTTGGGACCACCACAGCGTCTTGGCGTCCCCCGACCAATGCAGGAACGACCCCGCATCGCGGGTGACCCGGGTGACCGGCAGAGAGGCGGTCTTGGGCGAGAGATCCACGCTCTTGCCGGTGGGCACGAAGGGCATGACATAGGCGTTGAACCGCTCGGTCCAGGCGACCCACTTCTGGTCGGGGCTGAGCGAATACTCTGTGGCGAACTCGCTCAGCAGATGGCTGCGCTCGTCCGAGCCGTCCAGCTCGATGGACTTCAGCGCACGCTTGTTCTCCGCTTCGAAGGTCATGAAGAACAGCCGGTCGCCCGAGGCCCCGAACTGCGGCTGGACGCCGCTCTTCGAAACCAGGACCGGTTTGCCGCCGCCCTTGGCCGCGATGGCGAAGAGGCCTGTGTCGCGACCCCACATGGCCGAGGTCAGGAAGCCGTCGGAGGTGGCGCGATAAGCGATGGTGGCGCCGTCCGGGCTGAAGGTCGGCTCCAGATAATGGCCAGGCTGACCGGTCACCACGCGGCCGTCGCCGCCGCCGACCCCGACCACGCGGACCGTGCCGAAGTCCTGGTCGTTCCAGGTCGTGTAGACGATGGATCGGCCATCGCGGCTCCAGGCCGGGTAGAACTCGAAGTGATTGGTCTGGCGGGTCAGCCGGCGCGGCGCTGCGCCCGACTTCAGGTCCT
>NZ_JANOCX010000423.1:0-4384 GCF_031412415.1 Phenylobacterium sp. | reverse complement strand
ACGAAACTTGGGTTGGAGCTATTTCCCCGTCAGTTCCTTCACCAGGGTGGTCTGGCCATAGATCTTGGTCAGGGCCTCGGTCGTCGCCGAAGTGGCCACGACCACGGTGCGGTTGAGGGCCCCGTCGTAGCCGTAGGCGCCGCCCAGCGAGTGGATGTTGCCGTCGAAGGCCGCGCCCAGGACCTCGCCCTTGGCGCTGATCACCGGCGATCCGGAATTGCCGCCGATGATGTCGTTGGTGGTGACAAAGTTGTAGACGGTCTCCGGATTGACCTTGCCCTGGGCCTCGACCCAGCGTGGCGCCAGTTCGAACGGCTCGGCGCCCGTCGCCCGCTCATAGAGACCCGCGAAGTTCGTCGTGGCCGGGACGGCCGTTCCACGATGGGTCCAGCCGGCGACCTTTCCGTAGGAGAGGCGCAGGGTGAAGGTGGCGTCCGGATAGACCGCATCGCCATAGACGGCGAACTTGGCCCGGGCGATGCGTTCGGCGGCCCGGTCGGTCGGCCCCGTCACCTCGGTCTCCCAGACCTTGCGGACGGCGCGCGCGGCGGGGTCGTTGCGCAGGACCAGTTGGATGATCGGGTCGTCGGAGGCCTGGACGGCGGCGAGACCGCCATCCCAAAGCGCCTTGCGCACCGCCGGATCGGCGAGCTTGGAGCTCTTGACCGCGCGGGCGGCGAGGCCCTCGGGGCTTTCCTTGCCCAGCAGCGTCTTCACCGCCGCATCGTCGGTGGTCAGGTACTCGCGCGTCTTCGACAGCCAGAAGGCCAGGTAGACCTCCTCCAGCTCCGCATCGACGGGCTTCTCGTCCAGCAGCTTCTTCTCGATCAGCGGCAGGCGGACGTCGGCGAATTCCGGCAGGCGCTCGGCGGCGGGCTTGGCCCGTTCCTGCGCGCCGCGGACCAGGGTCTTGGCGTAGTCGTAGAGGCTGGAATAGCCGGGGCCACCCTCGATCTGGCGATTGCGCAGATAGGCGTTGGCGTAGGCGTCCTGGGCCTTGGCGATCTCACCCCAGGGATCGCCGATCTCGGCGGCCAGGGCGGCGTCGGCGGCGACCTTGGACTTCAGTTCGGCTTCCTGGGCGCGCTTGGCGTCCATGAAGGCCTTGTCGTTCAGCACGAACTGGCGGCCGAAGAACACCTTGAACGAGTTCTCGACCCCGAACAGCGGATCGGTGGCGATGCGTTTGTGCTCCGGGCTTTCTTCCGAGAAGCGGGCCAGCCGGCCGCGGATCTCCGAACGCTGGAGCTGGCCCACCGGGATCGCCAGGTCGCGCAGCGTTTCGAGCTGGGCCACCGTCAGCAGGCGGTCGGTCGATCCGGGATTGCCGGAGACGAAGGTCGGCTCGCCGTCCTTCGGCGCACGGGTCGCCCAGGTCAGGTGCTGCGGCGTCGCGACCGGCTTGTTGTCCTGGTAGAGCCGCAGGAAGCCGACATCGAGATTGTAGCGTGGGAAGTTGAAATTGTCGGGATCGCCGCCGAAGAAGGCCGTGGCGAACTCAGGGGCGAAGACCAGTCGGACATCGGCGTACTTGCGGTACTTGTAGAGCTTGAACTGACCGCCCCGGTACAGGCTCACCACCTGGCAGCGCACCAGCGGATCGGACCCGCAGGCGGCCTGTTCGGCGCCCGCCATGGCGGCGTCGCGCGCCTTGACGAAGTCCTGGCCGGTCTTGCCGGCGGACGCGGCCTTGATGTCCTTGGTGAGGTCGACGATCGAGGTCAGGATCTCGGCCTGCATGCCGGGACACTTGCGCTCCTCGGCCTGGTTCACCGTCGTGAAGCCGCCCTTCACGAAGTCGGTCTTCTCGGTGGAGAGGTTCTGGACGCACTCGATCACGCAGTGATGGTTGGTCAGCACCAGGCCGGACTTGGAGACC
The DNA here is from genome assembly GCF_031412415.1 of Phenylobacterium sp. Taxonomy (GTDB): domain Bacteria; phylum Pseudomonadota; class Alphaproteobacteria; order Caulobacterales; family Caulobacteraceae; genus Phenylobacterium. Next base: position 2,505 of record NZ_JANOCX010000423.1, on the reverse strand, counting down.
AGCGAAGCCGAGCAGCCGGTGGTCAGCCGCACCGAGGCCGACTGCACACGGTCCAGCCACTTCTGGTCCAGCTTCAGTCCGTAGGCGGCGTTGACCTTGGCGGTGGGAAAGTTGTCGAAGGTCCACATGCCTTCGTCGGCGGCGGCGGGCGAGGTCGCCGCGAGCAGGCCGACGCAGGCCAGCAGACCAGCGGTTGCACGCAGACCACCGGTGATTACACCGAATTTAGGGAAGCTCATTCGCATCGCACCTGAATTGCGCGGGCCTTGGCAGGGCCTGGGGTTGGGCGGGCTGTGTAACAACTGTGACAGGTCGTGACCAGCCGTCGAGGGGCCGCCTTACGGTGATTTAACTTGGTTCGCCACCGACGCGACGCCACACCCTGAGGCTGCTGGGAGGGACCCATGTCGCTGGCTCTAGCCACTTTGATCTACGAATGGCGCCGCTATCTGGCGGCCGTCATCGCGCTCGCCTTCTCCGGCCTGCTCATTCTCGCCCAGGTGGGGATGTTCACGGGCATCGTTAAGGCCGCCACGGCGACCATCGACCGCTCGCGCGCTGATCTGATGATCATGCCGGCGAAGTCCGAGAGCCTGATCAATTCGGGTCCGTCCAGCCTGCCTCGGCGCATCGGACCGCAGCTCTACCTGCATCCCCAGGTAGCCGAGGTCGCCAGTTTCGACGGCGGCGGCGGCCGCTGGACCAACCAGCCGGTGGGCAAGCAGAAGCAGATCACGACCTTCGTGCAGGTGAACATGGTCGACACCGAGGTCGGGGCCCTGACCCTGCCGGTCGACTATCCCGAGAGCGTCCGCGTCGCGCTGATGGAGCCGAACGCTATCGCCATCGACCGCTCGGCCCTGGGCCGGCTGGGGGTGAAGCTGGGCGACAGCGCCGCGCTGAACGGCAAGACCGTCCGAGTGCGCGCCCTGCTCGACGGCTATCCCGACATCAACCAGGCCTCGGTGGTGGTTTCCCGCGACACCTTGCGCCGCCTCGGCCTGGCCGAGAAGGGCGACAAGACCGGTCCCCTGATGGTTCGCCTGAAGACTCCGGATCAGGCGGAACTGGTCCGCGACCAGCTCAACGCCAGCGCCGCCGGCGCCTATCGCGCCTGGACCCGCGCGGAACTCGCCCAGGCCAACGAGGGTGCGCTGATGAAGGAACAGATCATCGGCATCTTCGTCGGCTTCTCCGTCTTCCTGGGCTTCCTGATCGGGGTGGGCATCACTTCCCAGACCCTGCGCGGCGCGATCCTCGCAAACATCAAGGAGTTCGCGAGCCTGCGCGCCCTGGGCGTCTCGATGGGCTCCCTGCGGCTGATCGTGCTGGAGCTGTCGTTCTGGGTGGGGATCGTCGGCCTGGCGGCCACCGGCCTATTCACCTGCCTGGTCGCCATCCTGGCCAAGAACGGTGGGCTGCCCATGGGCTTCCCGGTCAGTTGGGTGGTCGGGGTCGGGGTCCTGCTGATGGTGATTTCGCTCGCCTCGGGCCTGATGGCCCTGGGCATCCTCAAGAAGAGCCAACCCGCGGACCTGCTGCGATGAACACGCTCAATCCGATCGCCATCCAGGGAACCGGACTGGTCAAGCGCTTCAAGACCGGCCGGTCCCATATCGAGGTGCTGAAGTCCGTCGACTTCGACGCCCGCCACGGCGAGATGACCATGGTCATGGGCCCCTCGGGCTCGGGCAAGTCGACCCTGGTGGCCGCCCTCTCGGGCCTGCTGAAGCCGGACTCCGGCAAGGTGACGGCCATGGGCGAGGATCTCTGGTCCATGCGCCCGGGCAAGATCGACAAGTTCCGCCTGGACCACTGCGGGTTCATCTTCCAGGGCTTCAACCTGTTCGGGGCTCTCAGCGCCCTGCAGCAGGTGACCACGATCCTGAAGTACAAGGGCTTCTCGCCTTCCGAGGCGCGCGCCCGCGCCGCCACGGCCCTCACCGAGGTCGGCCTGGGCGCCCGCCTCAATCCGCGGCCGGCCGAACTGTCCGGCGGCGAGAAGCAGCGGGTGGCCATCGCCGGGGCGCTGGCCAAGGAGCCACGCCTGCTGTTCGCCGACGAGCCCACCAGCGCGCTGGACGGCGAGAACGGCCAGATCGTCATCAAGCTTCTCCAGCGGGCCGCCAAGCAGCACGGCGCGGCCGTGATCTGCGTGACCCACGACCCGCGGCTGGAAGCCTATGCCGACCGCATCATCCACATCGAGGACGGCCACATCCTGAACGACCGGCGCACGACGCCGGCCCCCAGCGCGGCCAAGACCCCTGAGCTCATCGGAGCCTAAGACCATGTTCGCCTTCCTCCGCCGCCACGTCGTCTGGGCCGTGGTTCTTGTGCTCGGTCTCGCCGTCGCCGGCGGGCTCCTGCTGAACAGCCAGGCCCAGGCCCAGAAGGCGGAGGCGGCCAAGGTCGCGGCCGCCAAGGCGCCCAAGAGCCCCTTCGTGGCCATCGCCAACGGCAAGGCCGATGTCGAGGGCGGCATGATCCAGGTGGCCGCGCGCC
>NZ_JANOCX010000422.1:0-8458 GCF_031412415.1 Phenylobacterium sp. | reverse complement strand
AAGCCGAAGTCGAACTTGCCTTCGCTCATGGTTTTCCAGCGGTTGTCGAGCTGCCAGGACTGGGCGGCCCCCTTGGAGATCGCCTCATACACCTCGGCTGGATCGAGGCCGGCGCGCTTGGCGAAGTGCAGCCCCTCGGCCAGCCCCTGGACGACGCCGGCGATGCAAATCTGATTGACCATCTTGGTGAGCTGGCCTGCGCCGGGGCCGCCCATGCGGCGCACGGCCTTGGCGAAGGCTGAGATCACCGGCTCTGCGCGGACGTAGGCGTCGGGCTCGCCGCCGCACATGACGGTGAGTTGGCCGTTCTCGGCGCCGGCCTGGCCGCCGGAGACCGGGGCGTCGACGAAGAAGCGTCCGCCCTGACCCGCCAAGTCCGACATCTCGCGCGCCACGGCCGCAGAGGTGGTGGTGTGGTCGACGATGATCCCGCCCGGCGCCATCGCCGTCAGGATCTGACCGACGACACCGCGCACGTCGTCGTCATTGCCAACGCAGAGGAAGACGACCTCCGCCCCGGCCGCGGCCTCAGCGGGACTCGCGCCGGCGCGCCCGGCATGGGTCGCGACCCAGCGGAGCGCCTTCTCAGGAGAACGATTGAACACCGCGACTTCGTGCCCCGCCTTGGCGAGGTGGCCCGCCATCGGAAACCCCATCACGCCCAGTCCGACGAATGCGACCTTCATGCCCGTCCTCGTTTCGTTACGCTCAACGCCATCTTAACGCGCCCCGTCCACCTTGCCTTCGAATCTGCGTCTCCGGGGTTGAACCATGGCGGTGGGCGAAGCGCCTATCCTGATCAAGAAGGTCAAGAAGGTTTCCGGGCACGGCCACCACGGCGGCGCCTGGAAGGTGGCCTATGCCGACTTCGTGACCGCCATGATGGCCTTCTTCCTGCTGATGTGGCTGATCAATACGACCAGTCCCGAGCAGAAACGCGGCATCGCCGACTACTTCGCCCCGGCCAGCGTTTCGGAGACGACCTCCGGCTCCGGCGGCATCCTGGGCGGCACGGCGCTGGGCGACGACGGCGCCAAGGGCGCGGGCTCGATGTCCATCGTCGAGGAGATGGCGCCCGAATCAAAGGTCCAGGACCAGGGCAAGTCGACGGACGCGGCCAAGGAAGTCTCGCAGCAGACCTCCGAGGAAGCCCTGCGCGAGGCCCTTGCCAAGCGCGAGGAAGCCGCCTTCGCCTCGGCCGCGCAATCCCTTCGCCAGGCGCTGCAGGACATGCCCGAACTGGCCGAGCTGTCGAAGAACATCATGATCGACCAGACCCCCGAGGGCCTGCGGATCCAGTTGATCGACCAGGAGGGTCGCTCGATGTTCAACACCGGCCAGGCCCAGCCCAATGACCGGGCCAAACTGCTGTTGCGCGCCGTCGCCAAGATCATCAACCGGCTGCCCAACCGCATCACCGTCTCGGGCCACACCAGCGTCAGCACCTCGGGTGCCAAGCCCGACGGCGACTGGTCGCTGTCCAGCGGTCGCGCGGACGCTTCTCGCCGCGTGCTGCAAGGCGCCGGCGTCGATCCTGATCGCGTCTACCAGGTGTCAGGCAAGGCCAATTCCGAACCGCTCTATCCTGACGATCCTACCCTGGCCGGCAACCGCCGGATCGCCATCGTGCTGCTTCGCGAGGCCCCGGTGCTGCCCCCAGACAGCGGTCTTCAATGACGGGGTCCGGTCTGTGACGTTTGGGACCTTGCGCCTGAGCTTCCCATGACGCCTAATCCGTCCAGGCGTAGTGGTTCGAAAGCGATCGCAAGTCCGTGACGCAGCACTTTCCGACACGACAACTCAGGTTCTTCCTGACAGCGCCTTCGCCCTGTCCGTATTTGCCCGAGCGGCACGAGCGCAAGGTCTTCGCCCACCTGCCGCTGTCGGATGGCGCCAGCGTCAATGACAGCCTGACTCAGGTTGGGTTCCGTCGCTCACAGAACATCGCCTACCGCCCTGCCTGCGAGGCCTGCTCGGCCTGCGTATCGGCGCGTATCCCGGCCAAGGACTACCTGTTCTCGCGCTCCGAGCGCCGCGCCCTTGCGCGCAACGATGACCTGGAGCGCCATCTCGTCGAGGCCGAGGCGACCATGGAGCAGTTCGACCTGCTGCGCCGCTATCTGGTCAACCGTCACGCCAACGGCGGCATGGCGGAGATGACCTGGCCCGACTACGTGGCCATGGTCGAGGACACCGCCGTCCGGACCCACGTGATCGAGTATCGCCTGCGCTCGCAGGACGGCGGGCCGGGCGACCTGATCGCCTGCGTGCTGGTCGACCTGATGAGCGACGGCCTTTCCCTGGTCTACTCGTTCTACGACCCCACCCTGACCAAGCGCAGCCTCGGATCGTTCATCATCCTGGATCACGTGGTGCAGGCCTGTCTGACTAGCCTGCCCTATGTCTATCTCGGCTACTGGGTCCGGGGGTCGGAGAAGATGGACTACAAGGTCCGCTTTTCGCCCATCGAGCTGTTGCGGCCGGAGGGCTGGTCGTTGATGTCGGCCCGTGATCGCCTGCGCGCCATAGAACCTTGACCATCCCGCATCGTTGACAGCCGCCGCGCGCGGTTCTCACATGGGGCCCTGCGAGGCCGCGAGAGCCTCCACGGAGGACACGATGGATCCCGCACTTGAAGCGTTCCGCCGAGAGGCCCGCGCCTGGCTGGCCGAGAACTTCCCGCCGTCCTTGAAAGGCCAAGGCGCGTTGATGACCGCCGAGGGCCCAACGCCGGAGCATTCCGAGTTCAAGCTGTGGAAGCAGCGCATTGGCGAGCGGGGCTGGGGCGTGCCAACCTGGCCCGCGGCCTATGGCGGCGGCGGGCTCTCGGTGCCCGAGACCCGCATCCTGCGTGAGGAAATGGCGGAGATCGGCGCCTGGAACCCCATCGGCGGCATGGGCGTGATGATGTTCGGGCCGACCCTGCTCGAGTACGGCTCCGAGGCCCAGAAGCAGCGCCACATACCGCCTATTGCTCGCGGCGAGTTGCGCTGGTGCCAGGGCTATTCCGAACCCGGCTCCGGCTCGGACCTGGCGAGCTTGCAGACCAAAGCTGAGGATATAGGTGAGTATTTTCTCGTAAATGGTTCAAAAATATGGACTTCTGGCGCTCAATATGCCGATTGGTGTTTCTGCCTAACCCGAACCGACCCCACCCGCAAGCATGAGGGGATCAGCTTCTTGCTGATCGACATGCGTACGCCAGGGGTGGAGACACGGCCGATCCTGCTGATCTCGGGGTCATCCCCGTTCTGCGAGACGTTCTTCACCGATGTGAAGGTACCCAAGGAGAACCTGGTCGGGCCGCTGAACGGCGGCTGGACGGTGGGCAAGCGCCTGCTGCAGCACGAGCGCAGCGGGATCAGCGGCGCCGACGGCGGGCGGGCCCAGCCCAGCGCCAAGCCCCTGCGTGACGCGGCCAAGAGCTACAAGGGCGTCGACGCCGAGGGCGCCCTGGCCGACAGCGACATGCGTACGCGCGCGGCCATGCTGGACATGGATCAGAAGGCCTACGCGCTCACCATCGCCCGGGTCGCGGCCGAGGCCCGCAACCAGAACGGCCCCAGCGCGGCGACCTCGATCATGAAGAACGCCTATTCGCGGGCGGCCACCGACCAGGCGGAGATGATCGTCGAGGCCATGGGGCTGAACGGCCTTGGCTGGGACGGCGAGGCGTACACCGCGGAGGAGCGCGCCGCCGGCCGGGCCTATCTGCGGATCAAGTCCTCGACCATCGCCGGGGGCTCGCAGGAGATCCAGAACAACATCATAGCCAAGCGCATCCTGGGCCTGCCGGACACCACGCAGAGCCGCTGACGCCGCCAGGCTTCGTCAACAGGGCGCGCCGCTCCGTCCCCAGCGGCGCGACGAACCCGCGTCGACCGCGCGGCCCGGCCTTGATAAACTGCGCGCGTGTTGCAGCTCTCCGGACCCAAGGCATGACGCGCCAATTGCGCCTGGAGCTGCGGCGTCCGGTTTCCTACGCCCGCGAGCACTTCGTGGCGGGGCCGTCGAACGCCCAGGCGCTGGCGATCCTGGATGTCTGGCCGACCTGGCCCGGCGGGGCGCTGGTCCTGTTCGGCCCGACCGGGGTGGGCAAGACGCACCTGGCCCGACACTGGGCCGAACGCGCCAACGCCGCCATCGTGGATCGGGAAGACCCGCAGCTTGCCGAAGCGATCGGCCGCCCGGTGCTGGTGGAGGATGTCGATCAGGGAATCGACGGCGAAGCTCTGTTTCACCTGATCAACATGGCCGGCCGGGAGGGCGGCGGGCTGCTGCTGACCGCCCGCCAGGCGCCCGCCGGCTGGAACGCCGACCTGCCTGACCTGCGTTCGCGCCTCAACGCCCTGCTGGTCGCCGAGATCGAGGCGCCGGATGACGAGGTCCTGGAGGGCGTGTTGAGGAAGTTCTTCCGTGAACGGAGCATCCGCCCGCCCCGCGAGATTTTCCCCTATCTGCTTCGTCGCATGGAAAGGTCGATCCCCGCGGCCCGCGAGATCGTCAAGCAGCTGGACGAAGCCGCCGACGACCTCCAGCGGCCAGTTTCGCGTGCGTTGGCCAGGCAGGTCCTTGAGGACGATAGGGAGAATCTTGACCTTTTCGAGGGATGACTTGTTGCTGTCACACGGTTCGTTCAGAACCTTCCAATGCCGACGGACACGACCTCGATGACCTACGACGCGCCGACCGAGAGCGCCGACGCGAAGCCGCTCTCGTTCGACGCGGACCTGGCCGGATCGCCGGATCGCTTCTTCAATCGCGAAATCTCGTGGCTGGCCTTCAACGAGCGCGTTCTGGGCGAGAGCAAGAACCCGCGCCATCCCCTGCTGGAACGCCTGCGGTTCCTGTCGATCTCCGCCAATAACCTCGACGAATTCTACATGGTGCGTGTGGCCGGCCTGAAGGCCCAGGCGCGCGAGGGCGTCCGCGCCATGTCGCAGGACGGCCTGACCGCCGTGGAACAGTTGCTGCGTGTCAACGCGGACGCCGCCGACCTGATGCTGGATCAGCAGACCCGGTGGCTGCAGCTGCGCGAGGAGTTGGCCGCCGAGGGCCTGATCGTCGTGCAGGTCGACGAGGTCACGCCCGCCGACAAGCTTGCCCTAGAGCCGACCTTCGTCTCTCGCGTCTTCCCGGTCCTGACGCCCCTGGCCATCGACCCGGCCCACCCCTTCCCGTTCATCCCCAACCTCGCCTTTTCGCTGGTGCTGAAGCTGAAGCGGGTTTCCGACGGCCGCCTGCTCTACGCCCTGGTGCCGATCCCCGCCCAGGTGGCCCGGTTCTGGGAGCTGCCGTCAGGCCCCACGCGGCGCAAGCGTCCGCAGCGGCGCTTCATCAGCCTGGAAAGCATGGTCACCCTCTATCTCGACCACCTTTTCCCGGACTCCGATGTCGAGGCCGTGGGGGTGTTCCGGCTGATCCGCGACAGCGACGTGGAGATCGAGGAGGAGGCCGAAGACCTGGTCCGCGAGTTCGAGGTGCGGCTGAAGCAGCGTCGCCTGGGCTCGGTGGTCCGCGTGGAGCTCGAGGCGGCCATGCCCGAGGAACTTCGTGCCTTCATCGTCGAGAATCTGCACGCGCAGCACGAAGACATCATCTTGATTGACGGTCTGCTCGGCCTGGACGAGCTGAGCCAGCTCATCCCGAAGGACCGCGCGGACCTCAAGTTCAAGCCGTTCGAGGCGCGCTTCCCCGAGCGGATCCGCGACCATGGCGGCGACTGTTTCGCCGCGATCCGCGACAAGGACATCCTGGTCCACCACCCGTTCGAGAGCTTCGACGTGGTGGTGCAGTTCATCCGCCAGGCCGCCCGCGATCCCAATGTGCTGGCGATCAAGCAGACGCTCTACCGGACCTCGTCGGACAGCCCGATCATCGCCGCCCTGATCGAGGCCGCCGAGAACGGCAAGAACGTCACCGCCCTGATCGAGATCAAGGCGCGTTTCGACGAAGAGGCCAATCTGAAATGGGCCCGCGACCTGGAGCGGGCCGGCGTCCATGTCGTGTTCGGCTTCGTGGAGTACAAGACCCACGCCAAGCTCTCGATGGTGGTCCGCAAGGAGGGCGACACCCTTCGGACCTACTGCCACTTTGGAACGGGCAACTACCACCCGGTCACCGCGCGGATCTATACCGACCTGTCGCTGTTCACCTGCGACCCGGCCATGGGCCGCGACTCAGCCCGGCTGTTCAATTTCATCACCGGCTACGCTCGCCCTGACGGATTGGAAAAGCTGTCGCCATCGCCGTTGACCATGAAGGCCGACCTACTGACCTTCATCATGCGCGAGGTTCAGAACGCCCGGGCCGGCAAACCCGCCGCCATCTGGGCGAAGATGAACTCGATCGTCGACCCCGTGATCATCGACGCGCTCTACGAGGCAAGCCAATCCGGCGTCTCCATCGACCTGGTGGTTCGCGGCATATGCTGCCTGCGTCCCGGCGTGCCGGGCCTGTCCGACAACATCCGGGTCAAGTCGATCGTCGGGCGCTTCCTGGAGCACTCACGGATCGTGGCCTTCGCCAATGGCGGCCCTATGCCCTCGGCCGAGACCCGAGTGTTCATTTCCTCGGCCGACTGGATGCCGCGCAACCTCGACCGCCGCGTCGAGTGCCTGACCCCCGTCGAGAACCCCACGGTCCACCAACAGGTCTTGCAGCAGATCATGGTGGCCAATCTCAAGGACGAAGCGCAAAGCTGGACGCTCGACGCGGACGGCCGCTATACCCGGGACCCGTCATGGGACCATCCGGGCGCCTTCTCCGCGCACGAGTACTTCATGACCAATCCCAGCCTGTCGGGCCGGGGGCAAAAGGTGAAGGACATGCCGCGCGCGATCGATCATGTGGCCTCGCGCGGATAATCGAGCGCATCTAGGCCCTATGCAGTCAACCTCGCCGATTCCCGGCGCGGCTGGCGTACGCCAGGCCGCGGTCATTGATATCGGCTCGAACTCCGTGCGCCTGGTGATCTATCGCCTGGAAGGCCGGGCGATTTGGACCGTTTACAACGAGAAGGCGCTGGCTGGGCTTGGCCGCGACCTGACGGTCACCGGACGATTGTCGCCCGAGGGGATGGAGACCGCCCTGGTCGCCCTGCGCCGCTTCCGCGCGGCGCTTAGCGGCTGGGACGCGGCCGAACGCTTCGTGGTCGCCACCGCCGCCGTGCGCGAAGCCGTCGACGGACCTGCCTTCATCGCTCGCGTTCAGGCCGAGGCGGGCCTGACCATGCGGGTGCTCACGGGGTCGGAGGAGGCGCGATACGCCGCCCTGGGCGTTCTGGCGGGCCAGCCGGACGCGTCGGGCGTGGTCGGCGACCTTGGCGGCGCCAGCCTGGAGCTGGTGCACCTCGATCCCAGCGCGCCGCGGGACGGCGTCACCCTGCCGCTCGGGCCTTTCGCGCTAGGGGCGCCGCGGCCGCTGGACCTCGATCGCACCCGCAAGCACATCGTCGGCCACCTGGACCGGGCCGCCCTGGCCTTCCGAACCCGCGAGTTCCATGCCGTTGGCGGCGCCTGGCGAAACCTCGCCCTGCTGCACATGGAAATGTCCGACTATCCCCTGCGCGTGGCCCACCAGTACGAGATGAGCCGTAGCGACGCCGTGGACGTGGCCCGCTTCGTGGCGCGCCAGTCCAAGGGTTCGCTGGAGCGCATGCAGGGCCTCTCGAAGAAACGCTTCGACACCCTGCCCTACTCCGCCCTGGTGCTAGACGCCCTGATCGAACGGCTGGGGGTCGAGCGGGTGGTGATCTCCGCCTACGGCCTGCGGGAAGGCTTGCTGCTGGAGGCCATGTCGCCGGAGGAGCAGGCGCGCGATCCGTTGATCGAGGGCTGCGCGGCCCTGACCATGGTGCATGGTCTCGCCAACGCCTTGCCCGAAGCCTTGGAACGCTGGCTGGCCCCGGCCATCGGAGGCTTGCCTCCGGAGTTTGGCCGGCGCGAGGCGGTCTTGACGGCGGCGGCCTGCCGACTGGCCGACTTGGGCGCGCGGCTGCACCCCGACCATCGCGGCGAGCTGGCTTTCGAGCAGGTGCTGCGCGCGCCTATCGCCGGCATGAGCCATCCCGAGCGCGCCTTCCTGGCCTGCGCCGCCTTCGCCCGACACAATCCCAGCCCCAATACACCTGAGCCTGGAACGATCGCCCGGGTACTGACGGTGGAGCGCCGGCAGAGGGCTCGCGCGCTGGGCTCGGCGATCCGCCTGGGCTGCGACCTGTCGGCGCGCAATCCCGCGCTGCTGGAACGCTCGGCGCTGCGCATCGCCGGCGACACCCTGTATCTGACCGCCGAGCCCGGCTGGTCGGACATGCTGCTGGGCGAACAGACCGCCAAGCGCGCCCAGACCCTGGCCCAGACCCTGCGCCTGAAACTGCAGGTCGGTTAAGCCGCGCGTTGCGCGGCGCGCAACTGGCGTTCGAACCTTTGCGCCGAGCCACGATTTCGCGGCTGCTAGA
>NZ_JANOCX010000421.1:0-2327 GCF_031412415.1 Phenylobacterium sp. | reverse complement strand
TTCACCCTGCGCGACTTCGCCGAGATCGCCCAGCGCACCCCCTACATCGCCGACCTGAAGCCCGGCGGCCAGTTCGTGGCCAAGGACATGGGCGAGGCGGGCGGCATGCCCATGCTGCTGAAGACCCTGCTGGAGGGCGGCCACATCCACGGCGATTGCATGACCGTGACCGGTAAGACCATCGCCGAGAACCTGAAGGACGTGAAGTGGCGCGACGACCAGGTGGTGATCCGCAAGGTCTCCGAGCCCCTGTCGCCCACGGGCGGCGGGGTCGGGCTGTGGGGCTCGCTCGCGCCCGACGGCGCCATCGTCAAGGTGGCCGGCATGACCAGCCACCGCAGCCATCGCGGCCCGGCCCGGGTGTTCGACGGCGAACAGGCCTGCTTCGACGCGGTCGAGGCCGGCGACTATAAGGACGGCGACGTCCTGGTCATCCGCTACGAGGGCGCGCGCGGTGGTCCGGGCATGCGCGAGATGCTGTCCACCACGGCGGCCATCTCCGGCCAGGGGCGCGGCGACAAGGTGGCCCTGGTCACCGACGGGCGCTTCTCGGGCGGCACGCGCGGCCTCTGCATCGGCCACGTGGGTCCCGAGGCCCAGATGGGCGGTCCGATCGGCCTGGTGAAGGACGGCGACATCATCGCCATCGACGCCGACGCCGGGACGCTGGACCTGGAAGTCGATCCCATCGAGCTGGAGCGCCGCGCCAAGGACTGGAAGCCTCGAGTGACCAACTACCAGTCCGGCGCCCTGTGGAAGTACGCCCAGGTCGTGGGCCCCGCCCACCTGGGCGCGCTCACCCACCCCGGCGCCGAGTTCGAGACCCACGTCTACGCGGACCTCTAGGCCGATGCGCACGCTCGGCCTGATCGGCGGGATGAGCGCGGAGTCGACGACGACCTACTATCAAGCGTTGAACCGGCGCGTTCGCGAGCGGCTGGGCGGGCTGCACTCGGCGCAGCTGGTGCTGTGGTCGGTGGACTTCGCGCCTATCGCGCAGATGCAGGCGGACGGCGATTGGGACGGCGCGGGCGCGGCGTTGGCGGAGGCGGCCACGCGGCTGGAGGGCGCGGGGGCCGAGGCGATCTTGGTCTGCACCAACACCATGCACAAGGTCGCCCCGGCCATCGAGGCGGCGACGGGCGTTCCGCTGATCCACATCGGCGACGCCACGGCGCTGGCGGTTAGGGCTCGTGGCGGCGCGCGGCCGCTGTTGCTGGCCACCCGCTTCACCATGGAACAGGACTTCTACAAGGACCGCCTTCGCGCGCGTGGCGTCGAGGCCCTGGTTCCCGACCAGGCCGATCGTGATCGCCTGCACGCCATCATCTATGACGAGCTGTGTCAGGGGATGGTTGAATCCCGTTCCAAGCGCGAGGTCCTGGCCATGATCGCCAAGGCTGCCGGCGCCGACAGCGTCATCTTTGGGTGCACGGAGGTGGGGCTGCTTCTGTCCCAGGCCGATGTCGAGCTGCCGGTCATCGACTCGACCCTGGTCCACGTCGAGGCCGGCGTGGACTTCATGTTGTCCTAGGGGCTCCTGCGAGCGGGGCCGGTCTTGACGATATAGTTGCGATATGCGTTAAATATTGCGGCCTTGATGAAGGAAATCGCCATGCCCCTCGATCTGGAGAGCACCTATCTCAGCCTGGATGGACAGGGTGGGGTCGCGCGCCACGAGGGCGGCGAGAACTTCTGGCGCACCATGGACCAGAACCCGGAGATCCTGGGAACGCTCCTGACCGCCATGACCGGCGAGGGAGATTGGCCGCAATGGGAGATGCACCCGGAAGGTGACGAGATCCTGATCCTGCTGGAGGGGCGGCTGACCATGATCCTGGATCGCGACGGGCGCGAGAGCCGGGTCGAGATGACGCCCGGCGCGACGCTGGTGGTTCCCAAGGGCGCGTGGCACCGCGCCGTCGACCAGCAGGGCGTGCGGATGTTGTTCGTGACCTACGGCGCCGGCACGACCCACCGGCCGGCCTAGGGCAGAGCGGCGACGCCGAACATGTAGGGGTGGCCCCAGAGCAGGGCCGCCCAGATCGCCACCGCCAGCACGATGCGCCACCAACCGATCTCACCCAGCTTCAGAGGTTGCTTGCCCGCCGCGATCGCGGCGAACGGCACGTTGGAGGTCTGGGCCGCGAATCCGTCCCAGGTGGCGCCCAACACCCGCTTGCGCTTGGCGTCGATGCTGGAGGTTCCAAACAGCGCCAGGACCAGCATGGCCCCGAACAACACCAGGCTCGCCCGGTCGCCATTCACCAGCAGATGGCCCGCGGCCCAGATTGCCACACCCCACAGGAACGGGTGACGGGTGATGC
>NZ_JANOCX010000420.1:0-8832 GCF_031412415.1 Phenylobacterium sp. | reverse complement strand
CCTGGGCGAGCGCCTTGCGGGCGCGCAGACCCTCCAGGAAGCCCAGTTGGTACCAGCCGTGCTCGGCGTCCTGGCGGCCGTGCTCGGCCTCGGCCTCGCCCTCGGCCTCCAGCAGCACCAGCTTCATCTCGGCCTGCATCCGGCGGTCGGCGATGTCGGCCAGGCGCTTTTGCAGCACCTCGACCTCATAGGTCGACAGCTTGATCAGGGACTGGGCCCAACTCATGACGCTTCACTCATCAGGATCTGGGCCAGGGCCTCGAAGCTCTCATCGAGGCTGGTCGTCTCGTCCTTGTCCTGGGCCAGGAAGGCCTCGAGGGCGGGATTAAGCTGGATCGCGCGGTCGACCTGCGGATCGGCGCCGGTTCGATAGGCGCCGATACGGATCAGCTCCTCCATGTTGGCGTAGGCCGACAGGGACTGGCGCGCGGCCTTCACGATCTCCCGCTCGTGGGGCTCGTGACAGCCCGGCATGGTCCGGCTGATGGACTTGAGCACATTGATCGCCGGGAAGCGGCCGCGCTCGGCGATGGCGCGTTCCATGACGATGTGGCCGTCCAGGATACCGCGCACCGCGTCGGCGATGGGCTCGTTGTGGTCGTCGCCGTCCACCAGCACGGTGAAGATGCCGGTGATCGGTCCCGCCGTGGTGCCGTCGGGGCGCACGGGTCCCGGCCCGGCCCGCTCCAGCAGCTTGGGCAGTTCGGTGAAGACGGTGGGCGTATAGCCCTTGGTGGTGGGCGGCTCCCCGGCGGCCAGGCCGATCTCGCGCTGGGCCATGGCGAAGCGGGTGACGCTGTCCATCATGCACAGGACCTCCAGGTCCTGGTCGCGCAGGAACTCGGCGATGGCCAGGGTCATGTAGGCGGCCTGGCGGCGCTTCAGCGCCGGCTCGTCTGAGGTGGCGACGACCACGATGGCGCGCTTCAAGCCTTCCTCGCCCAGCGTCTCCTCGATGAACTCGCGAACCTCGCGGCCCCGTTCGCCGATCAGGCCCACCACGACGGCGTCGCAGTCGGCCTGCTTGGCCAGCATCGACAGCAGCACCGACTTGCCCACCCCCGAGCCGGCGAACACGCCCAGGCGCTGGCCGCGGCAGCAGGTGGTGAAGACGTTCATCGAGCGCACGCCCAGGTCCAGGCGCTCGCCCACCCGTCCGCGCGCATGGGCGGCCGGCGGGGCGGCGCGCAGGGCGTAGGGCACGATCCCCTGCGGCAAGGGCCCCTTGCCGTCGATAGGCTCGCCGAAGGAGTCGATGATGCGGCCCAGCCAGGCGGTGGTCGGGCGCACGGCCGAGCCCATGGGCTCGATGCGGATTTCCGCGCCCGGCGCCACGCCCTCGACCGGACCGAAGGGCATCAGCAGGGCGCGGGTCTCGCGAAAGCCCACCACCTCGGCGGTCAGCGGCTTGTCGGCGCGGCGTTCGATCTCGGCGCGGGCGCCGACGGCCAGGCGGGTCAGCCCGCCGCGAGCCTCGATCAGCAGGCCGTTCACCGCGGCCACGCGGCCGGAGACGGTCAGGGGATCGATCCGCTCGACGGCGGCGACGAGGCTACGCAAAGGCTGGAATCCCGGGGCGAACTTGAGGCCTGCCAGAATCCGCCCGACGCCGTTAACCCGTGGTGAAGATCGCCGCGGCGCGTGACGGTCGCGGGTCGGGACGTGCGTTAAAATCGCAAGCTTGACCGCACGGGCGCGTTCTTAACGGTGTCCAATCACAAAAGATTCAACGCCCCTGCGACTCCCTGTCCAACAGCCGCCCTTGCTGGTGATTCCCAAACCGAGTTAACGATTCTGCCAGAGGCCTTTCACTATTAACCGGTCTTAAATTAACTCGCTGGCAAGTTAACGGCGAGGGTCGAAGCGGATTCCATGAATCCGGGGGCATTAGCGCTACCGTTCGAGGAGGAACAGATGCGCGTACTATTGATTGAAGATGACAGCGCCACGGCTCAGAGCATCGAACTGATGCTAAAATCCGAGGGGTTCAACGTCTACACGACGGATCTTGGCGAAGAAGGCGTCGATCTGGGAAAGATCTACGACTACGACCTAATCCTGCTTGATCTGAATCTTCCCGATATGAGCGGCATGGATGTTCTGCGCACCCTTCGGGTTGCGAAGATCAACACCCCCATCATGATCCTCTCCGGCACGGCCGAGATCGACACCAAGGTGAAGACGTTCGGCGCCGGCGGCGACGACTACATGACCAAGCCTTTCCATAAGGATGAGCTGGTGGCACGTATTCACGCGGTTGTCCGCCGCTCAAAGGGACACGCCCAATCGGTCATCAAGACCGGCGACATCACGGTCAACCTCGACGCCAAGACTGTCGAGGTGAACAACAGCCGCGTCCACCTGACCGGCAAGGAGTACCAGATGCTGGAGCTTCTCTCGCTCCGCAAGGGTACGACCCTCACCAAGGAAATGTTCCTGAACCACCTCTACGGCGGTATGGACGAGCCCGAGCTGAAGATCATCGACGTCTTCATCTGCAAGCTGCGCAAGAAGCTGGCCGCGGCCGCCGACGGCAAGCATCACATCGAGACCGTCTGGGGCCGCGGCTATGTTCTGCGCGACCCGCAAGAGGGTCAGGTCGCGGCCTAGGGCCCGATCCAGCCCTTCGAGAGACCCGAACGCCCGCCGCTCCTTCCGGCGGGCGTTTTCTTTTGCACGATACCGGATAGGTTGCCGCCCAACAGGTTCGCTGGGAGGCGACGTCGTGGGAAGATTGATTGCGTTGGCTGTTTGCCTCGCCGTCGCGGTGGGCCTGGCCTCGCGCAGCGAACAGACACCGACCCCTGCGCCCGTCTCGGCGCCCCAGGCCGAGTTCTCGGCGGTCCGCGCCCTGCCCGACGTCGTGGCCATGGCGTCGACGCCTCACGCCGTCGCCACGCCCCAGAACGCCCAGGTGCGTGACCACATCCTGCGCCGCATGGCCACGCTTGGACTTCAGACGCAGGTTCAGGCCGCCGACGCCGTGACCAGCCGTACGTTCGGCGAAGACGTCTACGTGGCCGGCGGCCGCGTCGAGAACATCATCGGCGTGCTGCCGGGCGCCGACCGCTCGGCGCCGGCCGTGGCGATCATGGCGCACTACGACAGCGTGCCCGGTTCGCCCGGGGCCGCCGACGACATCGCCGGCGTGGCCGCGGCCCTGGAGATCGCCCGCGCCATCAAGACGCGAGGCCAGCCCGCCCGTGACGTGATCCTGCTGATCACCGACGGAGAGGAGGCCGGCCTGCTGGGCGCGCGCGCCTTCTTCGCCGACCATCCCCTGGCCAAGCGCATCGGCTTCATGATCAACCTCGAGGCGCGCGGCGGCGGGGGCCGAGCCCAGATGTTCCAGACCGGGCCGCAGAACGGCCAGGTCATCGAGCTCTTCCGCAAGACGGCGGTCTCGCCGGCGTCGTCATCCCTGACCGTGTTCCTGTACGAGCAGATGCCCAACGACACCGACTTCACGGTGTCGAAGGACGCGGGAATTCTCGGCCTGAACTACGCCTTCATCGGCCAACAGTTCGACTACCATTCGCCGACCTCCACGCCGCAGAACCTCGACAAGGGTTCCCTGCAGCACATGGGCGAGCAGGCCCTGTCGGCGGCGCGGGAGATCGCCTTCGCCGAAACCTTGCCGGCCAAGGCGCCCGACGCCGTCTACGCCAACACCTTCGGCGACCATATCCTGTCCTATCCGCAGGCGGCGGGTTGCGCGGTCCTGGTCCTGGCCGCCGTCCTGATCGGCCTCGGCGTCTGGCAGGCCCGACGGAAGGGCGCCCTGCCCTGGCTGGACATCGCCAAGGGCCTGGGCGCGGCCCTCTATCTGATCGCGCTGGCCGCCGCGCTCCTTCGCCTGGCCCGGCGGATGACGGGAGCCGAAGACGGGTTCATGGGCCAGCGGGTGCTCCTGGCCCAGGCCGCGCGCTGGGAGATCGCGCTGCTGATCCTGGCGACCGGCGCCCTGATCATCGCCGCCGCCGCCGCCGGACGCGGACGCATGCGGCTGGCGGCGTCCGTGCTCGCCCTCGCGGCGGGCCTGGGATGCTCGGCCTTCGCCGGCTGGGATGCGATCGGCGCGGGGATCGGCGTGGCCGGCGCGCTGTTGGCGCTGGCCAGCTTCGGCCGCCCGACCGGCGTCGCCGGCGCCTGGACCGGCGTGTTGCTCAGCGGTCTGATCGTCGCCATCGGCCTGCAGGTCGTCGCCGCCCCCGCCGCCTTCCTGGTCGCCTGGCCGCTGGCGGTCGGCGCGCTGGCCGCCGCCTTGACCGGCATGGGGTCGCGTAAATCGATCGCCAGCCTGGCCATCGTGAGCGTTCTTGGCGTCTTCGCCCTGGCCTGGCTGCTGGGCTTTGGTCACGGCATCTTCCAAGGCCTCGACCTGCCGGATCTGCTGGCCACGATCGTCTGGTTGGCCGCGCTCGTCATCTGGCCGCTGGTCCAGCCGCAGGAGAACGAGAAGAAGGCCCGCACCCTGGGCCTAGCCATCCTGCTGCTGGGCTTCGTGGTGGTGGCCGTCGTGCGGTTCGACCCGCCCTGGAGCGCTCGGTTCCCGCAGGCGAGCCAGATCCTCTACTATGTCGACCTCGACACCCGACGCACTTTGCGGATCAGCCGCACGCCGGACCTCACGCCCTGGGCCCGCGAGGTCCTGGCGGCCGACGGCGGCGAGATCGTCAAGGCCAAGCTGCCGCTGCTCTATCGGCGCGAACTGGATGTCGCCGCCGCCAAGCCGATCGCCGCGACCGGCGGCGCGCTCGCCTTCGCCGGAACGGACGGCGCGAAGACCCTCAGCCTCACCCTGCCGCCCGGCGCGCGCATCGCGGCGCTGGACCTGAAGTCGAGCATCGCGCTCACCGACGTGACCGTGAACGGCCGACCTGTCGAGGCGCTGGCCAAGGCGGGCCAATGGACGCGCGTCCGGTGGCAGGGCGCGCCGCAAGGTGTGACCGTCACCTTCCGGGCCGGCGGCCGGGGCGCGCTGGAGGCGCGATATGCGGCGATCACCGAGTCCTGGCCGGCCGACGCCAAGCCCTTGCCGCCCAGGCCCGCCGACGTCATGGCCTTCGACGCTTCCGATTCCACGGCGGTGTCGGCCTCGCGGCGGTTCACCTGGTAGCGCGCGACGGCTACAACGGGCCGATGAGCGATGTCGTCATCTACCACAACCCCGACTGCGGAACCTCCCGCAATACCCTGGCCCTGCTCCGCGACAGGGGCGTCGACCCCACGGTCGTCGACTATCTGAGCGTCGGCTGGAGCCGCCAGCAGCTGGAGTCCCTGACCGCGCGGATGGGCGTCAGCGCCCGGGAAATTCTGCGCGAACGCGGCACCCAGGCCGTGGAATTGGGGCTGACCGATCCTTCGACCTCCGACGAGGTGATCATCGCCGCTATGATCCTGGACCCCCTGCTCGTGAACCGTCCAATCGTGACGACGCCCAAGGGTGCGGCGCTGTGCCGTCCTGCCGAACTGGTGCTGACCCTGCTCTAACCAGGCTGCGCCAGGGCATTGCGTGAGTCGCCTGTCGTTCGGTCACACAAAAGACTTACCCGAGATTAACCAACTCAGTTGACGATGCGGACGCCGGGGACGCGCTACCCTCCGCCGAACACACCGTTTCGACGCCACGTTTTCTAGGCTCCCGAGCCGGGCTAAGCGCGTCGTCAGTATGGGGGCTTGGATTGCAAGAGTTCGATCCGCGACGGCAAACGTTCCGCATCACGCCGCGCCTGATGGTCGGTGTCGCGGGTCTGGCCGCGCTGGCCCTGGGCTGGCGCCTGACCACCGCGGACGCCATCGCGCCGCAGAAGCCGCCGCTGGACCCCGCCGCCATCGCAGCCCTGCAGCATGCCGCCTTCACCCAGGCCGAGGCCCAACCAGGCTTCACCCGGCCTGAGAGCGTGCCCGTGAAGATCCAGTCGGGCGAGACCTTCGAGGACGCGGTGCAGCGCGCCGGAGTGGCCCCGGACGAGGCCCGCCAGGCGGTCGACGTCCTGAGCGAGGCCATGGACACCGTGCACATCAAGGCCGGCATGGCCTTCGACGCGGCCATCGCCCATCCCCGAGGCCAGCGTGGCCCGGCCCGTCTGGTCGGCCTCTCCCTGCGCACCGGCCCCGCCAACTCCATCACCCTGTCGCGCACCTTCGACGGCGCCATGCGCCTGCGCGAGATGGAAGAGAAGATCCGCGACGAACAGATGGTGGCCCGCGGCGAGATCACCGGCTCGCTCTACGAGAGCGCCTCTCGCCTGGGCGCCAATCCCTCGATGGTCGGCAGCATGGTCAAGCTGTTCGCCCACAAGGTGGACTTCGACCGCGACCTCAAGCCCGGCGACGACTTCACCCTGGTCTTCGACCGCACCGTCACCGAGAGCGGCCGGACCATCGGCACCGGCGATCTGGAATACGCCGCGATCAAGGGTATCCAGTTCTACCGCTTCAAGCGGGTCAACGGCGACGTCCAGTATTTCGACGAGACCGGCAAGAACATCAAAGGCTTCCTCCTGCGCACGCCGGTGGACGGCGCGCGGATGACCAGCCGGTTCGGCATGCGTCGTCACCCGATCCTGGGCTTCAACCGCATGCACCAGGGCATCGACTTCGGCGCCGGCTCCGGCACCCCCATCGTCGCCTCAGGGGACGGGGTTGTGGTCGAGGCGCGCCGCTGGGGCGGCTATGGCAACTGGCTGCGCATCCGTCACAACGGCGGCTGGGAGACCGGTTACGCGCACCTCTCGCGTTACGGCAAGGGCGTGCGCCCGGGCATGCGCGTCACCCAGGGGCAGGTCGTGGCCTATGTGGGTTCGACCGGCGCCTCCACCGGTCCGCATCTGCACTATGAGATCTGGCGCAACGGCGCGCGGGTGAACCCCGTGGGCGCGAAGGTGCCCCAGGGCACGGTCCTCGCCGGCTCGGAACTCGCGGCCTTCCACGCCCAGAAGAACCGCATCGACCGCATGGTGCGCGGCGAGCAGGCCGACGATCAGAAGCTCGCCCTGGCCGAGACTGACCGCGCCGGCCTGCGCCGGTAACACCCCGATTGCGCCGTTGTGTTCACAGGCGATTTCCGTCGCCCGTGTCCTTTCAACCTCGCCTTCGCCGAACTAAGGTCGCGCTTCCAGTGCTGTTTTCAGCGGAGAATCGATCTTGACCGCAGCCGTCCAACCCAAGGTCCGCGCGCGCTACGCGGCCAAACGGGACGCGATCATGGCCGCCGCCACCAAGGTCTTCAACGACCACGGCGTGAGCGGATTCACCCTGGCGGCGGTCGCCAAGCGGATGGATCTCCATCCCGTCAGCCTGACCTACTACTTCAAGCGCAAGGAAGACCTGGCCGCGGCGGTCCTGCACGAGACCATGGCGCGGTTCAACGTCATGCTGGAGCAGGCCGAGGTCGAGACCACCCCCGCCGCGCGCCTTCGCGCCTTCGTCGCCGGCTACTTTGAGACCCGTCGCCGCGTCGTCCTGGGCCTCGAGATTCCGCTGGCGCCGTTTAGCGAGATCGCCCTGATCGAGGGCGACCAGCATCAGCCGCTGCTCGACGCCTTTACCGGCCTTTATATCCGCATCGGCCGGCTGCTGAAGGATCCGGCCATGCCCTGGATCACGCCGGCGAGGCGCCAGGCCCTGGCCCGTCTGGTGGTGTTCCAGCTCACCTGGTCCGACGCCTGGCTCGAGAGCTATGAACCCGAGGACTACGGTCGGGTCGCCGCCCGGATCGCCGATGTGATGATCAACGGGCTGGCCGCCGACGGTCAGGTCTGGCCCGACCTGCCGCTGCTCAGCCTGGGATCGCCCGACGCCCAGAACGACGAGGTGACCCGCGACCGGTTCCTCGTGGCGGCCACCAAGCTGATCAATCGCGAGGGCTATCGCGGCGCATCGGTGGACAAGATATCGGCCGAGCTGAAGGTGACCAAGGGCTCCTTCTACCACCACAACGCCGACAAGGATGAGCTAGCCGCCGCCTGTTTCGCCCGTACCTTTGACCTGGTCGACGACGCCAAGCGCCGCGCGCTCGCCATCGGGGAGACGGGCTGGGAGCGGCTTTGGCTGGCCACGGTCTCGCTCGCCATGCACCAGGCCTCGGCCGACGGCGGCCGCATGCTGCGCCATCACGCCCTGGCCGCCGTGCCTCAGGGGATGCGCAAGCAGGTGTTGATCCGCTTCCAGCAGATCGGCAACGCCTTCGCCGGGATGATCTCCGACGGCGTCGCCGACGGGACGGTCCGGCCCGTGGACCCGCTGCTCGCCGCGCAGCTCTCGCTGGTTGTGTTCCACGCCGCCCTGGCGCTCGGCTATCTCAACAAGCCCGGCGACGTCACCGGGCTGCTGGACGCCTATGTGCGGCCGGCCCTCCTGGGTTTCTTCGTCGAATAGCCCCCTACGCGGCCTTGTCGTAGGTGCCATTCATCACGGCCCGCATCAGATCCGGGTCGGTGAGGATGGGGGGTGGCTCGCCGAACCGTTCCTCCCATAGGCGTGCGACCGCCTGCATCTCGTCTTCCTCGTCCCGTGTCATTGGGAAATCCTTTAGTGCGACGCCACCGCCGCATCAGGAACCCATCGCGCCCGGTCGGGTTTCACGCATTCACGGGTTTTTCTATAGTTAACAATGACTTAACCATAGATTAGCCGATCGCGACAACAAAAAACCCTCCGCCGAAGCGGAGGGTTTATCTATATCGTTCGTGTATTGTATCAGTCGAACACGATCACCGAACGGGCCAGTTCGCCCTTCTTCATGTCGGCGAAGCCTTCATTGACCTGGTCCAGCTTGATGCGCTGCGACACCATCTCGTCCAGCTTCAGCTTGCCCGACATGTAGAA
>NZ_JANOCX010000419.1:0-2190 GCF_031412415.1 Phenylobacterium sp. | reverse complement strand
GTCTTCGGCTACCTCGCCATGGCCTACGCCATGGTGGCCATCGGCTTCATCGGCTTCGTCGTGTGGGCCCACCACATGTACACCGTGGGCATGAGCATCAACCTGCGCGCCTATTTCGTGGCCGCGACGATGGTCATCGCGGTGCCGACCGGCGTGAAGATCTTCTCCTGGATCGCCACGATGTGGGGCGGCTCCATCGACTTCAAGACGCCGATGCTCTGGGCGATGGGCTTCATCTTCCTGTTCACCGTCGGCGGCGTGACGGGCGTGGTCCTGGCCAACGCCGGGGTCGATTACAGCCTGCACGACACCTACTACGTGGTGGCCCACTTCCACTACGTGCTCAGCCTCGGCGCCGTGTTCGCGATCTTCGCGGGCTTCTACTACTGGTTCGAGAAGATGTGGGGCGTGAAGTACCGCGAGTGGCTGGGCGCGCTGCACTTCTGGATCACGTTCGTGGGCGTGAACCTGATCTTCTTCCCGCAGCACTTCCTGGGCCTCCAGGGCATGCCGCGCCGCTACGTGGACAATCCCGACGCCTTCACCCTGTGGAACCAGGTGTCGTCCATGGGTTATGTCGTGACCCTCGTGGGCGTGGCCGTCTTCCTGGTGGTCCTGCTCGACGCCATGGTGTTCCGCCGCAAGGCCGAAGCCAATCCGTGGGGCGAGGGCGCGACGACGCTGGAGTGGACCCTGTCCTCGCCGCCGCCGTTCCACCAGTTCAACGAACTTCCGGTGGTCAAGCCCGACCTTCACTAGGTCGGGTTCGCCCCCAACGAGACCAAGAGGGGCGCGGGCTGGGACAATCCGGCACGCGCCCCTTCGTCGTTTTGAGAGTATCTTGATGGCCATGTCGCCAGCCCTCTCCAGAGCTTCCTCGCCGGCCCGGTGGCAGGACTATGTCCAGCTGCTGAAGCCGCGGGTGATGTCGCTGGTGATCTTCACCGCCATCACCGGCATGGTGTGCGCGCAAGGCCCGGTGAATCCGGTGCTGGGCGCCGTCGCCATCCTGTGCATCGCGGTGGGGGCCGGAGCCTCGGCCTCGTTCAACATGTGGTACGACGCCGACATCGACGCCAAGATGCGCCGCACCCGCGCCCGCCCCGTTCCGTCCGGCAAAGTCCAGGGTTCCGACGCGCTCGCGCTGGGCGGGGTGCTGTCGATGTTCTCGGTGATGCTGCTGGGGATGACCACCAACTGGCTGGCCGCGGCCCTCCTGGCCTTCACGATCTTCTTCTACGCCGTCGTCTACACGATGTGGCTGAAGCGCTCGACGCCCCAGAATATCGTCATCGGCGGACTGGCCGGCGCCCTGCCGCCGGTGATCGGCTGGGCGGCGGCGACCGGTTCGACGCCCCTGAACGCCTGGCTGCTGTGCGCCATCATCTTCATGTGGACCCCGCCGCATTTCTGGGCGCTGTCGCTCTACACCAGCGAGGACTACCAGAAGGCCGGCGTGCCGATGATGCCGGTGACCGCGGGGGCGGCCTCCACCCGCAAGCAGATCCTTATCTACAGCCTGCTGTTCACCCCGCTCTGCATCGTCCCGGCCTTCACCGGCCTGGGCGGCATGACCTATCTGGCGGTGGCCGCCGTCGGCGGCCTGGTGTTCCTGATCCTGGCCTGGCGGGTGTTCAAGAGTCGCGCTGGCGAGAAGCTGGGCGAGCGCAATGACGACGGCCTCTACGACGTTAAGGCCAGCTCCAAGGACGCGCGCAACCTCTTCGCTTTCTCGATCCTCTATCTCACCCTGCTGTTCGCCACCCTGCTGGCCGAGCACCTGCTCGACCTGCCCGCCGTCGGAGCCTTCCAGTGAGCGAGCAATCGCAAGACCCTCAGGCCGAAGCCAAGGCGCGGCGGGGCCGGAATATCGCCCTCGCGCTCGGCCTCGTCCTGTTCGTGGTGCTAGTCTTCGTCGTCACCGTCGTTCGTCTGGGGGCCAGTGTTGCCGACCGCCCGCTCTAAGCCGCCGCTCTCGCCCGAGATGAAGCGCAACCGCAACGTGGCGATGGTTTGCGCCGGGGCGTTCTTCGGCATGGTCGGCATGGCCTACGCCTCCGTGCCGCTCTACAAGGCCTTTTGCCAGCTCACCGGCTTCGACGGGACGATCCGCAAGGCCGAGGCCGCGCCCGACACGGTGCTGGAGAAGAAGCTGACCATCCGTTTCGACGCCAATGTGCGCGAGCTGCC